>NZ_JAYMSC010000135.1:0-213 GCF_038900775.1 Paraburkholderia sp. JHI869 | reverse complement strand
GCGGCCTGACCTTGTTCTCCGGAATGAAGTCGGGAGCAGCAAAAGTATCAAGAGTCTCACACTAAAGTAAGTCAGGTTTTTGAAGTAATTCAAATTCCTGTCAGCTTTGAGTGAGCGACCGGTTCTTGAGCAGGAAACTGCGACGAACCGAAAACAGTAACAGGTTTAAACTGAAGAGTTTGATCCTGGCTCAGATTGAACGCTGGCGGCATG
>NZ_JAYMSC010000134.1:0-243 GCF_038900775.1 Paraburkholderia sp. JHI869 | reverse complement strand
ATGTCGGGGCTGTGATTAGCGGCGCAGGCCGGCTTCTCGGAACGCTGTCGGTAACAACCGACACAGCGGGGTATCTCGACCTGCTGACATGGGCGAATTCGTTCGGTCAGTTATGTCGTGCCGGGGTTGAAGGGACCGGCACCTACGGAGCGGGCTTGGCCCGCGTGCTGCGCGATCATGAGATCGAGGTCCTTGAAGTCAATCGTCCCGATCGCGCGATGCGCCGCTCCCGAGGGAAGTCCG
>NZ_JAYMSC010000133.1:0-247 GCF_038900775.1 Paraburkholderia sp. JHI869 | reverse complement strand
AAAAAACCCCAAGGAGGTCCGTAAAGCTGATCGATGTCGTGTTCAGCTCGGTGCAACTCCACATAATTCACGGCTACGCATAACGGCGGCCAATCGCTACCCCGCGTAGCGCGCGCTCGACAGCTAGGTTGTCGATCTCCAACTGTCCGTCATCGCAATAGCGTGTGAGCGCTTTCCAGCGGTTCAACGCATAGAGGATCGCCCGACTCGTGTCCGATTTGCGCGAGAGCGTTTCCAGCATCGTTGT
>NZ_JAYMSC010000132.1:0-249 GCF_038900775.1 Paraburkholderia sp. JHI869 | reverse complement strand
CGACGCTCATGACGACCTCCGCTCATTCGTGGGTCAGGGAGTGTTGATACTGCCATGCACTTCGATGGAGATCGTTAGCGTTCATCCACCGGAGGTGGGACGAGGCCATTCCACAATATCCGGCCTTGCGGTGCAGGTCCAGGGGGCCTGCGGGCCTTGATGGAATCTGCTGGGAACGTCCCCATCTCCCACGCCGGGCTGTGAGCCGCATGGACGTCATCGGGTTTGGGTTCCCACGGAACGATCTCG
>NZ_JAYMSC010000131.1:0-249 GCF_038900775.1 Paraburkholderia sp. JHI869 | reverse complement strand
CGCAGTACGATGCGGAGCGTGCTGGTGGCCCCGGCGAGGGCAAGCCGCTGACGGCTGAGCAGCAGCGTATCCGGCAGCTCGAGGCGGAAAACCGGCAACTGCGCGAGGACAACGCGCTGCTAAAAAAAGCATCGGCCTTCTTTGCCCGGGAACTGAAGTGACTTACCGTGTGGTAACTCATTTGCAACAGGAGGCCGTATCGGTCAGTCACGCCTGCCGGCTTTTGCAGGTGAGCCGCTCTGGCTACTA
>NZ_JAYMSC010000130.1:0-250 GCF_038900775.1 Paraburkholderia sp. JHI869 | reverse complement strand
TCCGTGGTGTCGGACCGATGATCGCAACCGGCGTGATCGCTGCGGCCGGAAGCGCCTCCGAGTTCTCAAACGGTCGGCAGTTTGCGGCGTGGCTTGGCTTGACGCCACGTCAGCACTCCTCAGGGGGGCAAAGATCGTCTGTTCGGTATTACGAAGCGCGGTAACGGGTATCTGCGAATGCTGCTCGTACACGGCGCCCGATCGGTCGTTCAGCAAGCCGTAAGGCATACGGACAAACTCTCTCGATGGA
>NZ_JAYMSC010000129.1:0-252 GCF_038900775.1 Paraburkholderia sp. JHI869 | reverse complement strand
GCTGGCCTCCGTGTCGGAAATCGCCGGGTGCGGCCCTGTCCGCACCGTGCGGCTCTGGCAGACATGCTAACCCGCGTTTGATGCCGCGCGGCAGGCCAGCCTCTACCTCACGGGAGTCATACTGACTGATATGACTCCCGGTGTCAATCGGAATCGGTTTTCAAGATCTAGTCCATGGTTAGAGTAAATTTCCTGAGGGCGGCGTAGCAGTAAATCTCGACGGTGGATCAAGCTGATATTCGCGGGTTGGTT
>NZ_JAYMSC010000128.1:0-255 GCF_038900775.1 Paraburkholderia sp. JHI869 | reverse complement strand
CCCCCCCCCCCCCCCCCCCCCCCCCCCCCCCCCCCCCCCCCCCCCCCCCCCCCCCCCCCCCCCCCCCCCCCCCCCCCCCCCCCCCCCCCCCCCCCCCCCCCCCCCCCCCCCCCCCCCCCCCCCCCCCCCCCCCCCCCCCCCCCCCCCCCCCCCCCCCCCCCCCCCCCCCCCCCCCCCCCCCCCCCCCCCCCCCCCCCCCCCCCCCCCCCCCCCCCCCCCCCCCCCCCCCCCCCCCCCCCCCCCCCCCCCCCCCCC
>NZ_JAYMSC010000127.1:0-255 GCF_038900775.1 Paraburkholderia sp. JHI869 | reverse complement strand
GCAAGTCGAACGGCAGCACGGGTGCTTGCACCTGGTGGCGAGTGGCGAACGGGTGAGTAATACATCGGAACATGTCCAGTAGTGGGGGATAGCCCGGCGAAAGCCGGATTAATACCGCATACGATCTCTGGATGAAAGCGGGGGACCTTCGGGCCTCGCGCTATTGGGGTGGCCGATGGCGGATTAGCTAGTTGGTGGGGTAAAGGCCTACCAAGGCGACGATCCGTAGCTGGTCTGAGAGGACGACCAGCCACA
>NZ_JAYMSC010000126.1:0-255 GCF_038900775.1 Paraburkholderia sp. JHI869 | reverse complement strand
GGTTCCGGCGTTCCCCGAGCGTTGCCGGGCTCACCGTCTGTGACCTGATAGGAGCTTTGTACTGCACCGTGAGTGTCCTGTCCTGCGAGTGGGGTTGGCGATGCGCCCACTACAACGGATATACGCACGGAACAGAACGAAGTAATTCTGGGCGTTGATACGCATCTGGATACGCATGTCGGGGCTGTGATTAGCGGCGCAGGCCGGCTTCTCGGAACGCTGTCGGTAACAACCGACACAGCGGGGTATCTCGAC
>NZ_JAYMSC010000125.1:0-256 GCF_038900775.1 Paraburkholderia sp. JHI869 | reverse complement strand
TGCAAGTCGAACGGCAGCACGGGTGCTTGCACCTGGTGGCGAGTGGCGAACGGGTGAGTAATACATCGGAACATGTCCAGTAGTGGGGGATAGCCCGGCGAAAGCCGGATTAATACCGCATACGATCCATGGATGAAAGCGGGGGACCTTCGGGCCTCGCGCTATTGGGGTGGCCGATGGCGGATTAGCTAGTTGGTGGGGTAAAGGCCTACCAAGGCGACGATCCGTAGCTGGTCTGAGAGGACGACCAGCCACA
>NZ_JAYMSC010000124.1:0-256 GCF_038900775.1 Paraburkholderia sp. JHI869 | reverse complement strand
ACGGATCAAAGCTTGTTTGCCAGCTCCCCGTAGCTTTTCGCAGGCTACCGCGTCCTTCATCGCCTGTGATCGCCAAGGCATCCACCACATGCACTTGTTCGCTTGACCCTATAACGGGTGCGTCTCTCGCGAGAACACAATCGTTACAGGTTGAGTATTCGTGTTGCGCCGTATTTCAAGGCAATCTTTCGATCACTTAAAAATACATTGATACAATCACAACCCTGATTCACCTACTCCACACCCATCTCTAAGT
>NZ_JAYMSC010000123.1:0-259 GCF_038900775.1 Paraburkholderia sp. JHI869 | reverse complement strand
AGAGACGCACCCGTTATAGGGTCAAGCGAACAAGTGCATGTGGTGGATGCCTTGGCGATCACAGGCGATGAAGGACGCGGTAGCCTGCGAAAAGCTACGGGGAGCTGGCAAACAAGCTTTGATCCGTAGATGTCCGAATGGGGAAACCCACTCCGAATGGAGTATCCATGACTGAATACATAGGTCATGTGAAGCGAACGCGGCGAACTGAAACATCTAAGTAGCCGCAGGAAAAGAAATCAACCGAGATTCCCAAAGT
>NZ_JAYMSC010000122.1:0-261 GCF_038900775.1 Paraburkholderia sp. JHI869 | reverse complement strand
CGCGCTTTCGATGAAGGCGCGGGGAGACGGGAAGCTTGAGGCGAAAGCCTTGTGGCGACTGGGTCTGCGGGTGATTCGAAGTTGAGCGGCAGGTTGAACGAAGTAAAAAAACCTGTTGACAGATCGCCAGACAGTCTTCATAATCTCGTTTCTCTGCTGCTGACGCAGCAACGCAGAAAGAAGCCGGTAGTTGAGCGGGTTTAACGGCAACTTCGCGATCGATCTTTAAAAATTTACAGCCGATAAGTGTGGGCGCTTGAT
>NZ_JAYMSC010000121.1:0-263 GCF_038900775.1 Paraburkholderia sp. JHI869 | reverse complement strand
CCCTTGAAGGGTCGTTCGAGACCAGGACGTTGATAGGTCAGGTGTGGAAGCGCAGTAATGCGTTAAGCTAACTGATACTAATTGCCCGTAAGGCTTGATCCTATAACAGGTGTGCCGGCCTCCAGAGCGATGGAGGGCAGGACGCACAGGTTGAGAGATCACGTGTTGTGCCTGAAACAACACAACCCCAATTCAGCAACACCTCTTTACGCTTCTTCCCGATTGGCTGTGGCGCACCACAAATGCGACGCAGCAACCCGTCA
>NZ_JAYMSC010000120.1:0-266 GCF_038900775.1 Paraburkholderia sp. JHI869 | reverse complement strand
GCACCATTGTTGAATGCGATGGGGGGACGGATCGCGGAAGGTTGTCCGGGTGTTGGAAGTCCCGGTCCTTGCATTGGAGAAGGCGCTTTGGCAAATCCGGGCGCGGAATTCAAGGGTGTGAGGCCAGCAGCTTAGGCTGCGAAGCAACTGGAAGTGGTTCCAAGAAAAGCCTCTAAGCTTCAGTTCAACAGTGACCGTACCGCAAACCGACACAGGTGGGCGAGATGAGTATTCTAAGGCGCTTGAGAGAACTCGGGAGAAGGAAC
>NZ_JAYMSC010000119.1:0-266 GCF_038900775.1 Paraburkholderia sp. JHI869 | reverse complement strand
GTTCCTTCTCCCGAGTTCTCTCAAGCGCCTTAGAATACTCATCTCGCCCACCTGTGTCGGTTTGCGGTACGGTCACTGTTGAACTGAAGCTTAGAGGCTTTTCTTGGAACCACTTCCAGTTGCTTCGTCGCCTAAACGACTGGCCTCACACCCTTGAATTCCGCGCCCGGATTTGCCAAAGCGCCTTCTCCAATGCAAGGACCGGGACTTCCAACACCCGGACAACCTTCCGCGATCCGTCCCCCCATCGCATTCAACAATGGTGC
>NZ_JAYMSC010000118.1:0-272 GCF_038900775.1 Paraburkholderia sp. JHI869 | reverse complement strand
GCGAAGTTGAAGTGTTTGTGATGATGCAATCTCCCCGCGGCTAGACGGAAAGACCCCATGAACCTTTACTGTAGCTTTGCATTGGACTTTGAACCGGTTTGTGTAGGATAGGTGGGAGGCTGTGAAGCGGGAACGCTAGTTTCCGTGGAGCCGTCCTTGAAATACCACCCTGATCTGTTTGAGGTTCTAACCTTGGTCCGTGATCCGGATCGGGGACAGTGCATGGTAGGCAGTTTGACTGGGGCGGTCTCCTCCCAAAGGGTAACGGAGGA
>NZ_JAYMSC010000117.1:0-273 GCF_038900775.1 Paraburkholderia sp. JHI869 | reverse complement strand
GGACTAGATCCCCTTGAAGGGTCGTTCGAGACCAGGACGTTGATAGGTCAGGTGTGGAAGCGCAGTAATGCGTTAAGCTAACTGATACTAATTGCCCGTAAGGCTTGATCCTATAACAGGTGTGCCGCGCTCCAGAGAGATGGAGAGCAGGACGCACAGGTTGAGAGATCACGTGTTGTGCCTGAAACAACACAACCCCAATTCAGCAACACCTCTTTACGCTTCTTCCCGATTGGCTGTGGCGCACCACAAATGCGACGCAGCAACCCGTCA
>NZ_JAYMSC010000116.1:0-291 GCF_038900775.1 Paraburkholderia sp. JHI869 | reverse complement strand
ACGGTCCGCACTGTCCGTTCGACGATCGGGTGCGTGCGGTGATGCGGGTGGTCAACGAGCATGCGGATCGCACAGGCAAGAAGGTGATGGTGGCCTTCAACCTGACGGGGGACCTGGACCAGATGAAACGGCGCCACGACCTGGTGCTCGCACAGGGTGGCACCTGCGTGATGGCGGTGCTGAACTCGGTGGGTCTGGTGGGGCTGCATGAGCTGCGCCGCCACAGCCAGCTGCCGATCCACGCTCACCGTGCGGGCTGGGGGTATCTGACGCGCAGCGAGGCGCTGGGCT
>NZ_JAYMSC010000115.1:0-292 GCF_038900775.1 Paraburkholderia sp. JHI869 | reverse complement strand
ACTGCGTTTTAAGCGCTCACACTTGTCGGCTGTAAGAAAGACAGACTCAGGGGTCTGTAGCTCAGTCGGTTAGAGCACCGTCTTGATAAGGCGGGGGTCGATGGTTCGAATCCATCCAGACCCACCAACTGGTCTGACGGGCAGTCCCTTTGAGTTGTTTTGACTGGGGGATTAGCTCAGCTGGGAGAGCACCTGCTTTGCAAGCAGGGGGTCGTCGGTTCGATCCCGTCATCCTCCACCAATCTTCAATGCACAGCGTTCTGCAGCAGTCCGGCAGAGCCTTTTGCATTGG
>NZ_JAYMSC010000114.1:0-321 GCF_038900775.1 Paraburkholderia sp. JHI869 | reverse complement strand
CGCACGACTCGGTGACGCTGGGCGGTACGGACGCAACCTCGGCAGTAGCCCTGCACAACGTGGCTAACGGCGCGCTGAGCGCATCGAGCACCGACGCCGTGAACGGCTCGCAGCTGTACGCGACGAATACGAACGTGTCGAACCTGGCGGGCAACGTGACGAACCTTGCCGGTGACGTGACGACGCTGCAAGGCGACGTGACGACCATCAACGGCCAGATCACGAACATGCAGGGTCAACTGGCTGATGCAGTGATGTACGACTCGTCGGCACACGATTCGGTCACACTGGGCGGCACGGGTGCGACCTCGGCAGTAGCAC
>NZ_JAYMSC010000113.1:0-323 GCF_038900775.1 Paraburkholderia sp. JHI869 | reverse complement strand
TGCCTGTGCGATCCGCATGCTCGTTGACCACCCGCATCACCGCACGCACCCGATCGTCGAACGGACAGTGCGGACCGTCGCCCTGCAGTTCGTCGTCCTTGATGAAGTCGATGCCGCCCGCCACCAGTTCGCGCACCTGCTGGGCCGTCTCTTCGGGCGACAGCCCCACGCTCGGCTTGATGATCGTGCCGATCAACGGGCCCCGCCCGACACCCGCGAGCCTACGCGTGCCCTCGATCCCGAAGGCCGGCCCCGGATACGCGGCGGCGAACGACGGCGGCAGACGCAGCCCCGTCAAGCGCAGACCCGCAACCTGCCGCAGC
>NZ_JAYMSC010000112.1:0-341 GCF_038900775.1 Paraburkholderia sp. JHI869 | reverse complement strand
CGACGCTCATGACGACCTCCGCTCATTCGTGGGTCAGGGAGTGTTGATACTGCCATGCACTTCGATGGAGATCGTTAGCGTTCATCCACCGGAGGTGGGACGAGGCCATTCCACAATATCCGGCCTTTGCAGCTAGTGTTTCACTGCGGGCCCCTATGGATTCCGCTGACTCGCGCCTCATTTTCGTCGCGGGCTATTTGCCCGAAAGGACATTCAGGTTGTCGGGTAAGCGCGTGCTGTTGCCAGCACGCGCTCCCCTAAGAACCGGACAGGCAAGTCGCCTCGCATCCGGCTCAAGCCATGCTTCAGCACCAGGGGCTGGCACCGGGCAGCCTGACAGA
>NZ_JAYMSC010000111.1:0-348 GCF_038900775.1 Paraburkholderia sp. JHI869 | reverse complement strand
CCAATGCAAAAGGCTCTGCCGGACTGCTGCAGAACGCTGTGCATTGAAGATTGGTGGAGGATGACGGGATCGAACCGACGACCCCCTGCTTGCAAAGCAGGTGCTCTCCCAGCTGAGCTAATCCCCCGCTCGTAACCACTCAAACTCAGGTTTATCCGCTTAACTCCCTTCGGGAGTGGGATGCTCGTAAGTGCTGAAGCACTAACGATCATCGCAAAAGATGGTGGGTCTGGATGGATTCGAACCATCGACCCCCGCCTTATCAAGACGGTGCTCTAACCGACTGAGCTACAGACCCCTGAGTCTGTCTTTCTTACAGCCGACAAGTGTGAGCGCTTAAAACGCAGT
>NZ_JAYMSC010000110.1:0-351 GCF_038900775.1 Paraburkholderia sp. JHI869 | reverse complement strand
AGAGCACCTGCTTTGCAAGCAGGGGGTCGTCGGTTCGATCCCGTCATCCTCCACCAATCTTCAATGCACAGCGTTCTGCAGCAGTCCGGCAGAGCCTTTTGCATTGGCGATTGAGCCAGTCAGAGCGGTATGACGCATCACTGCGGAAATATCGGCTGTCGTTCTTTAACAATCAGGAAGAAGTGGTAAAGAGATTCATCCGAAAGCGGACAGAGATGGCCGTCGAGTAGGTGAATCAGGGTTGTGATTGTATCAATGTATTTTTAAGTGATCGAAAGATTGCCTTGAAATACGGCGCAACACGAATACTCAACCTGTAACGATTGTGTTCTCGGTCCCCTCGGGGATGAG
>NZ_JAYMSC010000109.1:0-366 GCF_038900775.1 Paraburkholderia sp. JHI869 | reverse complement strand
ACGGCGGCAGACGCAGCCCCGTCAAGCGCAGACCCGAAACCTGCCGCAGCTCGAACAGGTTGCCCGCGATCGTGGACATCAGGTTCGGCAGCGACGGCCCGAAGTTCTCGATCGGCCACGACAGCTCGAGCGCACACTGCGTGTAGCGCGAAGACGGGATGCCGCCGGTCAGGCTCGGCGTGCCGCTGTGGCCCAGCACTTCGAGCCGTTCGACCCGGGCACCCGAGCGCGCCTTCAGTTCGGGCGTCTCGGTGGGCAGCGCGACAAAGGTCCCGCTCGACTGCTCGCCTGCGATCACGTCCGCGGCAAGATGAGGGTCAACGCCCGTTTCCAGCCAGTAGCTGGCGTAGATGCGTTCGGTCACGG
>NZ_JAYMSC010000108.1:0-398 GCF_038900775.1 Paraburkholderia sp. JHI869 | reverse complement strand
CGGACCTGTCGGGCCAGATCACGAACATCAACGGTCAACTGGCCGATGCGGTTCTGTACGACTCGTCGGCGCACGACTCGGTGACGCTGGGCGGTACGGACGCAACCTCGGCAGTAGCCCTGCACAATGTGGCGAACGGCGTGCTGAGCGCATCGAGCACCGACGCAGTGAACGGTTCGCAGCTGTATGCGACGAACACGAACGTGTCGAACCTCGCGGGCGACGTGACGACCATCAACGGTCAGATCACGAACATCAACGGCAAGCTCGACGATGCGGTTCTGTACGACTCGTCGGCGCACGACTCGGTGACGCTGGGCGGTACGGACGCAACCTCGGCAGTAGCCCTGCACAACGTGGCTAACGGCGCGCTGAGCGCATCGAGCACCGACGCCGTG
>NZ_JAYMSC010000107.1:0-399 GCF_038900775.1 Paraburkholderia sp. JHI869 | reverse complement strand
GACTGACCCTAACTCAAAGCCAATTTAACGCACTTATCAGCGGACTACCTTGGCACAATCTGGGCAAAGACCTACTCACACCCCTAATATAAACAACAGGTGACAGCCTACCCAAACTATGGCAACATATTGCCATGACTGATGCCCATTCACACGACTTAGCCTACCAACTAGCGCTTGCACTGGCTAAAATTGCCCTGCTTGAGCAACAAAGCGAAGAGATACGTCAGCAAGTGCGTCAACAAGAGCGACAACGATACGAACAACAACTGAGTCAGCTCCTAATCCAAATTGCCCAACTCATCGAAAAACAAAAGCTGCTGATTCATCACTTATTTGGGCAAAAGAGCGAAGGCTTAACCCCAAAGCAAGCACGTCTCAACCAAGAAACTGCCCTAG
>NZ_JAYMSC010000106.1:0-416 GCF_038900775.1 Paraburkholderia sp. JHI869 | reverse complement strand
CCAGCGGCACCGGGCGCGGTGCATTCGGCCGCATTCCCGCCGCCGGGCCGCCACCGCCAAAGACTTGCGGGAAGGAAATCCACGCCCCCGTCAGTGACAGCACGAACAGCGGCAACGCGATCCAGAAGCCGAGCAAATGATGCAGATTGGTGTCGGTGTTGCGGTGCCGCCGCCAGCGCAAGCCGCGTACCCAGCGCCCCACCGTCGGCCACCACAGCCATAGCCCCGATACGCACGACAGCAGCATCGCGACGCCGATCCAGCCAACCACCTGCCGCCCAACGCCCGGAATGAGCATCGACCCGTGGATCATGTGCAGCGTGCGGATCAGACCGCTCCCGCTATTGGCAAAATCCAGCACGCGCGCGCTCGGCGGATCGAGCCAGACCGTCTTGCGCGGCGGCGGACCTTGGACC
>NZ_JAYMSC010000105.1:0-420 GCF_038900775.1 Paraburkholderia sp. JHI869 | reverse complement strand
CCCATCGCCGGCGTCATTTCGAGCCTGAGCGAGCTGGCCACCAAATCGCTGTTGTCCGTCGAGTTCTGCGGCGCGATAGCGCAATACCGGCTGACGGAATCCACGCGCGCGTACGCGATGGAAAAGCTGCGCGACGAGGGCGAGCTGCAGCGCATCGCGTCGCGGCACATGCAATACCTGCAGGAACGGATCGAGCACGGCAGGCTGCCCGTCGGCGAAATCGCGCAGGGGCTGCCTGCCACCGAACCTCGCCTTGCGCTCGACGACGCACGCGCCGCCTTCGAATGGGCCTTCTCACCGGGCGGCAATCCGGCGCTCGGCGTGGCGCTGGCGGGATCGCTCGTGGGCACGCTGATGCACGGCTCGCTGCTGCACGAATGCCATGAGCGCTCGGGACGCGCACTGGCCGCGCTCGACGCG
>NZ_JAYMSC010000104.1:0-435 GCF_038900775.1 Paraburkholderia sp. JHI869 | reverse complement strand
GGACGGGGCGACGCTGTGTAACCAAGGGTAAAGCCAGCCGGACACGGACGGAAAGACCCAGAGCAGGCCCAAGATCAGGCCGATCCGATCGAGCGGGCTTCGTCCCGGACGCCTGGCCCCGGTGACCACGAGCCCTACAAGCGCTCCGAGTGCCATCGACCCCGCCGGGGCCGCCATCGTCGAGACGAGTAGCTCATTCCGGATGAAGAAACCCCAGTAATGTTCGTTCGGCATGTACCGAAATATTACCAAATCAACGTATTCGATCAGCCCGATCGCCAGCCCGATCAGTGAGGAGAACCCCATCGCCGATCCCGCCGTTCGGAAGAGCCTTCTTCGCGAGGGCCAGGGCTTACGGAGGCCGAGGATCGCCCAGCCGACGGTCAGGCCGACGAGCGGCTCACGGATATCCGAGACAAGATGAACCACCCGACC
>NZ_JAYMSC010000103.1:0-455 GCF_038900775.1 Paraburkholderia sp. JHI869 | reverse complement strand
CTCGGTGTTCAGCGTCGACGGCATGGCCTCTTTGTACAACCGCTACAACCGCAGCCTGACGTTCAACGAAGACAACGGCTCGGTGCGCCTGCCACAGCTGTACACACAGGTCGAACCTGCCTGCGCTCAACGGTGGTTCACTGTGGGCCGGGCGTCGCTACTACAAACGTAATGACATCCACATTTCCGACTTCTATTACTGGAACCAGAGCGCCACGGGCGGCGGCGTCGAAGACGTACTGATCGGCGATCTGAAATACAGCTACGCCTTCTCACGCAAGGACAACCTGTACCAGAAGGACTACATCAACCGGCACGACTTCAACGTGGCCGGGTTCGATAGCAATCCAGGCGGAGCGCTTGAGTTCGGCTTGAGCTTCATCGCCAAACCCGACAGTCGCGATGCACACCGGGGCTGGGCGGTCACCACCCAGCATGTGCAGAAGGACTTTTTC
>NZ_JAYMSC010000102.1:0-472 GCF_038900775.1 Paraburkholderia sp. JHI869 | reverse complement strand
CACTATTGCTGCTCGGCGCTAGTGTGCTGCGCGGCCTCTTCACCATGGTGCAGAACTATTACAGCGAAGCCGTCGGCCATCACATCGGCTACGAGCTGCGGCTGGCCTGCTACGAGAAAATCCAGCGTCTCTCTTTCAGCTTTCACGACACCGTGCATTCCGGCGACCTGATCACCGTCGGCCTGCTCGATCTCGAAGGCGTGCGCATGTATTTCTCGACAGCGCTCGTCCGGATGATCCTGCTGTCGATCCTGATCGGCATCGGCGCCTATATGCTGCTGTCGACCGATGTCCTGCTCGGCCTTCTGGCGCTGAGCTTCGTGCCCTTCGTTGGCTGGTGCTCCTCGGTGACGCAGCTCAGGCTACGTGCCACCTGGCTCGACCTGCAGGAGCGGCTTTCGGTGCTGACCCGCATCATGGAGGAGAATCTCGGCGGCATCCGCGTCGTGCGCGCTTTTGCCGCCCACGAACA
>NZ_JAYMSC010000101.1:0-482 GCF_038900775.1 Paraburkholderia sp. JHI869 | reverse complement strand
GGTCTTGGCGGACTTGGCCAACCTGCCGCTGCTGCACCACGTTGCAGTACCGCAAGACTGGAGCACCTGGAACGATTGGTTGCTGGAATTCGGCATCAAGGCGGGTGGCTCCAAGGACAAACTCTTCGACAGCTATCCAGTGATGATGCAGGCTTGTGTCGAGGGGTTCGGTTTTGCATTGGGGTGGCGTCGGACCACCGAAAAAATGCTCGCCAGCGGCGACCTGGTACGGCCCTTTGCCGAATCCACCCATCTGCCGGAAGCCCTGAGCGTCTACAACTGGCGAGACGCCAACCTGCGTCCGGCAGCCCGGCAGTTGCTGGATTGGTTGAAGTCATCCTTTGGTGACTGAGGCGCAATGCCTGCGTTCGGTCCTTCGCTGAGAAGGCAGGGCAGATCAACAGCGAAAGCTAGAGCGCAGGACCGTTCGCTGAGGAGCTCGCTTGCGATAGCGGCAGTTGGAACACCGCAGGGTGTCAGAT
>NZ_JAYMSC010000100.1:0-497 GCF_038900775.1 Paraburkholderia sp. JHI869 | reverse complement strand
GGGGGATTAGCTCAGCTGGGAGAGCACCTGCTTTGCAAGCAGGGGGTCGTCGGTTCGATCCCGTCATCCTCCACCAATCTTCAATGCACAGCGTTCTGCAGCAGTCCGGCAGAGCCTTTTGCATTGGCGATTGAGCCAGTCAGAGCGATGTGATTAAAACCATATCGGCTGTCGTTCTTTAACAATCAGGAAGAAGTAGTAAAGAGATTCATCTGAAACACACTTAGAGATGGGTGTGGAGTAGGTGAATCAGGGTTGTGATTGTATCAATGTATTTTTAAGTGATCGAAAGATTGCCTTGAAATACGGCGCAACACGAATACTCAACCTGTAACGATTGTGTTCTCGGTCCCCTCGGGGATGAGCCCAGAGTAAGCGCTAAAGCGCTAACACTGGGCGCAAAGAGACGCACCCGTTATAGGGTCAAGCGAACAAGTGCATGTGGTGGATGCCTTGGCGATCACAGGCGATGAAGGACGCGGTAGCCTGCGAAAAGC
>NZ_JAYMSC010000099.1:0-575 GCF_038900775.1 Paraburkholderia sp. JHI869 | reverse complement strand
TCCAACCATGCCACGTCGCGAAACGTTTCTGGAGCGCGGTACGATGACATGCCGCGTTCATCTGGTGTCTGGGCAACGCGAAGTGCTGCCGGATCGGGCCGAAGCACGAAAGAAACGCCTGCGTGCGGCCGCCTTGACGAAAACGTGCTTCACCTGAGCAAGCTCAGGAATGTCCGACTTCGCTGCCGGATAGCTGCGCAGCTGGTCGGTCACGATCTTGCGCGGCACCGGGTTTGAACGCAGCACCTGAGGAAGAAGCGCTTTGCCGCTGCCTTGTCGCGCCGCTTTTGCACAAGCACGTCCAGTTCAGCGCCATGCTCGTCGACCGCTCGCCACAACAGATACGGCTCGCCGCGCAGCGTCACGAGCATCTCGTCGAGGTACCACGTACTGCCCGGCTTGCGCCGCGCCGCTTTGGCGCACTGGGCGAATCTGGCGCCGAACTTGTCGCACCAGCAACGGATCGTCTCATACGTGACCACAACACCACGCTCAAGCAGCAACGCCTCGACGTCGCGCAGGCTCAGGCTGAACCGGAAATACCAGCGAACCGCGCAGCTGATGACGACGGCAGG
>NZ_JAYMSC010000098.1:0-604 GCF_038900775.1 Paraburkholderia sp. JHI869 | reverse complement strand
GTGAACGGTTCGCAGCTGTACGCGACGAACACGAACGTGTCGAACCTGGCCGGTAACGTGACGAATCTCGCTGGCGACGTGACGACGCTGCAAGGTGACGTGACGACCATCAACGGTCAGATCACGAACTTGCAGGGTCAACTGGCCGATGCAGTGACGTACGACTCGTCGGCACACGACTCGGTCACACTGGGCGGCACGGATGCGACCTCGGCGGTGGCGCTGCATAACGTGGCAAACGGCGTGCTGAGCGCATCGAGCCTCGACGCAGTGAACGGTTCGCAGCTGTACGCAACGAACCAGAGCATCACGGACCTGTCGGGCCAGATCACGAACATCAACGGTCAACTGGCCGATGCGGTTCTGTACGACTCGTCGGCGCACGACTCGGTGACGCTGGGCGGTACGGACGCAACCTCGGCAGTAGCCCTGCACAACGTGGCGAACGGCGCGCTGACCGCATCGAGCACCGACGCAGTGAACGGTTCGCAGCTGTACGCGACGAACACGAACGTGTCGAACCTGGCCGGTAACGTGACGAACCTCGCCGGTGACGTGACAACGCTGCAAGGTGACGTGACGACCATCAACGGTCAGATCACGA
>NZ_JAYMSC010000097.1:0-636 GCF_038900775.1 Paraburkholderia sp. JHI869 | reverse complement strand
CGTCGATCATTTCGATGACGATGACAAACGCTGTAATCGGGCTTTGCGTGACGGCGGCAAGATAGCCGACCATGCCGAGCGCGATCAGCATCGGCAACTGCATCTGCCCGAACACCATGTGCAGCACATTGCCGATGCCCGCGCCGATTGCCAGCGACGGTGCAAAGAGGCCGCCCGGCGTGCCCGGCAGATACGAGCCCACCATTGAGGCCATTTTCAGCACGGGATAGGCCACACCGAGCTGCGAGTGGCCTTCGAGCATGCCGCGCGCTTCCGCATAGCCGCTGCCGAACAGATTGCCACCGCTCGCCACGCCGATCACGGCGATGAACAAACCGCATGCGGCGCCAAACACCACGGGGCGTTCCTTTCGGAGAGCGAATAAACGGGCGGGCATCCACCGCTCGGTGTTGAGCAGCAGCCAGCAGAACACGCCGCCCGCGAGGCCAGTGACCACGCCGACGAGTATGACGGCAACGGCGAGCAGGTCGGGCAGTTTGCCGGCGATCGCGATCGTGCCGAAATACACATAGTTGCCTTGCAGGGCAAGCGAGACGACGCCCGAAAAGATGATCGCCGTGATGATCACGCCGCTCGTTCGCGCCTCGAAGCTGCGCGTGAGTTCCTCGATGGCGA
>NZ_JAYMSC010000096.1:0-779 GCF_038900775.1 Paraburkholderia sp. JHI869 | reverse complement strand
ACTTTGGGAATCTCGGTTGATTTCTTTTCCTGCGGCTACTTAGATGTTTCAGTTCGCCGCGTTCGCTTCACATGACCTATGTATTCAGTCATGGATACTCCATTCGGAGTGGGTTTCCCCATTCGGATATCGGTGGATCAAAGCTTGTTTGCCAGCTCCCCACCGCTTTTCGCAGGCTACCGCGTCCTTCATCGCCTGTGATCGCCAAGGCATCCACCACATGCACTTGTTCGCTTGACCCTATAACGGGTGCGTCTCTCGCGAGAACGCCCGTTACAGGTTGAGTATTCGTGTTGCGCCGTATTTCAAGGCAATCTTTCGATCACTTAAAAATACATTGATACAATCACAACCCTGATTCACCTACTCGACGGCCATCTCTGTCCGTCTTCCGGATGAATCTCTTTACTACTTCTTCCTGATTGTTAAAGAACGACAGCCGATATGGTTTTTAATCACATCGCTCTGACTGGCTCAATCGCCAATGCAAAAGGCTCTGCTGAACTTCAGCAGAACGCTGTGCATTGAGGATTGGTGGAGGATGACGGGATCGAACCGACGACCCCCTGCTTGCAAAGCAGGTGCTCTCCCAGCTGAGCTAATCCCCCAGTCAACATAACTCAAGGGATCCGTCTCGCCTTTGCAGACAAAGTGGTGGGTCTGGATGGATTCGAACCATCGACCCCCGCCTTATCAAGACGGTGCTCTAACCGACTGAGCTACAGACCCCTGAGTCTGTCTTTCTTACAGCCGACAAGTGTGAGCGCTTAAAACGCAGT
>NZ_JAYMSC010000095.1:0-809 GCF_038900775.1 Paraburkholderia sp. JHI869 | reverse complement strand
ATGGAGTTCAGCTTCAACCTGAACCGCACGGCCAACGCCTCGGCGTGGCGCGTGCTGCCGAACCGCTGGGACTTCGTCGCGTTCCCGCTGATGATCGGCCTGATCGCGATGGCGGCCGTGGGCTTTCACGAGACCATGGCGCCCATCGCCACGCTCAAGACCCAGGTCATCTCGCTCGACCCGGCGAACCTGCCCGAGTACGCCATGCGCACCACGCTGCGCATGCTCGCGGCGATGGTGGCCTCGCTCATCTTCACGCTCGTGTACGGCACGCTCGCGGCGAAGAGCCGCCGCGCGGGCCAGGTGCTCGTGCCGATTCTCGACATCCTGCAGTCGGTGCCGGTGCTCGGCTACATCTCGTTCACGGTCACGTTCTTCCTCGCGCTCTTTCCCTCGCGCGTGCTCGGCGCCGAACTCGCGGCGATCTTCGCAATCTTCACGAGCCAGGCCTGGAACATGACGTTCAGCTTCTACCAGTCGCTGCGCACCGTGCCGCGCGATCTGGATGAAGTCTCGCGAGGTTTTCACCTCACGGGCTGGCAGCGTTTCTGGAAGCTCGAAGTGCCGTTCTCGATGCCGGGCCTCATCTGGAACATGATGATGTCGATGTCGGGCGGCTGGTTCTTCGTGGTGGCTTCCGAAGCGATCACGGTGGGCAACAACACGATCACGCTGCCGGGTGTCGGCGCGTATCTCGCCCAGGCGATTGCCGAGAAGAACCTGCACGCCGTGGGCTGGGTGATCCTCGCGATGATCGTGGTGATTCTCGCCTACGACCAGTTCCTGTTCCGCCCGCTCGTGGCGTGGGC
>NZ_JAYMSC010000094.1:0-840 GCF_038900775.1 Paraburkholderia sp. JHI869 | reverse complement strand
TGAGCAGCGGCCAGTCGCTCACCGCGTCCGAGCCGTCCTTCATCGATTCCGTTTCGCGGTTCGGGCTGGCCACCGAGCCGGTGTCGAGGTGGTCGCGGCCGATCACGATCGGCGCCTTCAGTTCGCCGTTCTTGACCATCTCGTTGAACGCCTGGCCCAGACGATAGCGATCCTTCACGCCCACCCAGCAGATCCGCGCCGGCAGGCCCTGGAACGCGATGCGCTCACGCGCCATGTCGAGCCAGTTGTGCAGATGCGGATCGTCGGGAATCAGCTCCTTGACCTTGGCATCCGTCTTGTAGATATCCTCGGGATCGCCCGAGAGCGCCACCCAGCGGAACGGGCCCTTGCCCTCGCAGAACAGCGGACGGATATACGCCGGCACGAAGCCCGGGAAATCGAACGCGTTTTCCACGCCCATTTCCAGCGCCATCTGGCGGATGTTGTTGCCGTAGTCGAGCGTGGCCGCGCCACGTTCCTGCAGCGTGAGCATCGCGCGCACCTGGTGCGCCATTGATTCCTTCGCGACCTTCACGATGGTTTCGGGCGCAACCTTCTGCGCTTCGCGCCATTGCTCGACCGTCCAGCCCTGCGGCAGATAGCCGTTGATCGGGTCGTGCGCGCTCGTCTGGTCCGTCACGCAGTCGGGCGTGATGCCGCGCTTGACGAACTCGGCGAACACGTCGGCGGCGTTGCCGAGCAGACCCACGGAAACCGGCTTGCCCGTCTTCTTCGCTTCCTCGATGATGGCCAGCGCCTCGTCGATGGTCTTGGCCTTGCGGTCCACGTAGCGCGTCTTCAGGCGGAAGTCGATGCGCGTCTCGTCGCATTCCACCGCGA
>NZ_JAYMSC010000093.1:0-856 GCF_038900775.1 Paraburkholderia sp. JHI869 | reverse complement strand
GGCTCTGGTGCAAATAGGGGCGGCGAATGGGTTAGAGTTGTCGGAACAAAACGAACCGACGAGCCGCGATGAGCAAGCTGAAGAGTGCGGAGAAGTTGTTCGGCGGACGCCATTTTGATCGGGAGATCATCATTCTGTGCGTTCGCTGGTACCTGCGCTACAAGCTCAGCTTTCGCGATCTGGTCGAGATGATGGCCGAATGGGGATTGTCGCTGGCTCACACGACGATTCTGCGCTGGGTGAGGCGTTATACACCCGAGTTCGTCAAACGCTGGAACCGCTTTGCTACACCTGCGGGTCGCTCGTGGCGTGTCGATGAGACCTACCTGAAGATTCGCGGCAGGTGGGTCTACCTGTACCGGGCAGTGGATCGGGCTGGCCAGACGGTGGACTTCATGCTCAGAGCCCGACGCGACATGGCTGCGGCCAAAGCTTTTTTCAGCAAGGCCATCAAGCGTCAGGGCCAGCCGCCGGAGACCATCACGCTCGACGGCTATGCCGCCTCGCACCGCGCGGTGCGCGAAATGAAGACCGATGGTCTGCTGCCTGAAGACACGAAGGTCCGGTCCTCAAAATATCTGAACAACGTGATCGAGCAAGACCATCGCCACATCAAGTCCAGAACGAACGTGATGCTTGGGTTCAAGCGATTCGGGAGCGCCGCGACCACGATTTCAGGAATCGAGTTGACGCATCGCATTCGCAAGGGGCAGTTCGATCTCGCGAAGCTCGGCCTCAAGGAGGCCGCTGCGCCCGCCGTATGGAATGCGGTCCTGTTTGATCGATAAGCCTTCCTACCTATATGAACTTTCTCAACCTGCTTACCTATTTGCACCAGAACCTACGGGCGTACCTG
>NZ_JAYMSC010000092.1:0-893 GCF_038900775.1 Paraburkholderia sp. JHI869 | reverse complement strand
CCCCCTGAGGAGTGCTGACGTGGCGTCAAGCCAAGCCACGCCGCAAACTGCCGACCGTTTGAGAACTCGGAGGCGCTTCCGGCCGCAGCGATCACGCCGGTTGCGATCATCGGTCCGACACCACGGATCTTCTCCAGGCGCTGACTTGTGGGCGATGCCTCGTGCACTTGCTGGATCAGATTGTCATACCGCGCGATCTGCCTGTCGAGCAGTGCAAGTCGCTCGTACATGTCGCGCATCATTGTTCGGGTCAGTCCTGTTAGCTCGTTGTGCTCGTCATCGATAATCGCGGGGAGTTGTGTCCGCACTTTTAGAGGCGTTTGCGCAATAACCACACCGTATTCAGCCAGCAAGCCTCGAATCTGATTGATCTGTGCGATGCGGTCTCGCATCAGCAGACTGCGGACGCGGTGCATGGACTGGATGTCTTGCTGCTCGACGCTGTTGACTGCGACGTAGCGC
The DNA here is from genome assembly GCF_038900775.1 of Paraburkholderia sp. JHI869. Taxonomy (NCBI): domain Bacteria; kingdom Pseudomonadati; phylum Pseudomonadota; class Betaproteobacteria; order Burkholderiales; family Burkholderiaceae; genus Paraburkholderia; species Paraburkholderia sp. JHI869. The sequence goes on along the minus strand of NZ_JAYMSC010000092.1, from coordinate 431 downwards.
ATCGTCGGACGAGATGCCGCTTCAACAATCGCCTCCGCATCGTTTCGATCGTTCTTCTGGGATTTGACGAACGGCTTGACGAATCGTGGGGCGATGATCTGGACCTGATGCCCCATTGCGGAGAACCGCCTAGCCCAGTAATGCGCTCCACCACAAGCTTCCATCACAATGCGACAGCTCGGCAGGCAAACGACCGCTTCCAGGAGCTTGTTGCGGCTGACTCGCCGGCTCAATACCGGGTGGCCGCGCTCATCAACGCCGTACAGCTGGAAGATGTTTTTGGCCAGATCGATGCTCAGCAATGCGACGCTCATGACGACCTCCGCTCATTCGTGGGTCAGGGAGTGTTGATACTGCCATGCACTTCGATGGAGATCGTTAGCGTTCATCCACCGGAGGTGGGACGAGGCCATTCCACAATATCCGGCCTT
>NZ_JAYMSC010000091.1:0-915 GCF_038900775.1 Paraburkholderia sp. JHI869 | reverse complement strand
AAAAAAGCATCGGCCTTCTTTGCCCGGGAACTGAAGTGACTTACCGTGTGGTAACTCATTTGCAACAGGAGGCCGTATCGGTCAGTCACGCCTGCCGGCTTTTGCAGGTGAGCCGCTCTGGCTACTATGCGCACCGGAGCGCGACGCCGAGCGCGAAGAGGTTGCAGGAAAAGACGCACGTCAAGGCAGCATTCGCCGCGAGCGGCGCGAGCTATGGTAGTCGCCGCGTGATGCATGCGCTGCGGGAGCAAGGGCTACGAATCGGTCGTTACCGGGTGCGTATGCTGATGCGTGAAGCGGACCTGCGCACGAGCTGGAAGCGCAAGTTCGTCTCGACGACCGACAGCAGACATACGCTACCTGTGGCAGAGAACGTGCTCGGCAGACAGTTTGACGTGGCCGAGCCCAATCGTGCATGGGTTTCGGACATCACATATATCCGCACGGCGCAGGGCTGGCTCTATCTGGCAGTCGTGCTGGACCTGCACTCGCGCAGGGTGGTTGGCTGGTCAATGGCACCCACCATGCCGGCTGGACTGGTCATGTCGGCATTGACGATGGCGCTGCAGCAGCGTCGGCCAGCGCCGGGGCTGGTTCTGCATTCGGACAGGGGCAGCCAATATGCAAGCGATGAGTACCAGGCCTTGCTGAAGCAGCATCACGTGGTTTGCAGCATGAGTCGCAAGGGAAATTGTTGGGACACTCAGTCTAATATCCCTTTCGAACGTCGGCCCGATCTGACTCGTGCTGGGACTGGCCAAGCTGCCTTTGAGTTGACCTGTCGATCGGGTTCCGGCGTTCCCCGAGCGTTGCCGGGCTCACCGTCTGTGACCTGATAGGAGCTTTGTACTGCACCGTGAGTGTCCTGTCCTGCGAGTGGGGTTGGCGATGCGCCCACTACAACGGATATACGCA
>NZ_JAYMSC010000090.1:0-1124 GCF_038900775.1 Paraburkholderia sp. JHI869 | reverse complement strand
TGTAGTGGTCAACTAATTTCGGACAGGCAGATAGGTTCTTTTGCTATCGGATTCGCCTCGTAAGCGGCGGGCGACAGATAGCCCAGCGTGGAGTGCAAGCGCACCGGATTGTAGAAAGCGACGATGTACTGGTTGATATCGCGCCGAGCCTCATCGTGGTTGGCGTACTGACGCTGCCACACACGCTCCATTTTGAGGTTCAGGAAGAATCTTTCCATCACCGAATTGACGCTCCTATGTCAAGCGGCGGCCGTCGAATCGGCAAGATCGGCCAGAATGAGCGGGTACAACTCCCGGACGATATAGCGTTTCAGGCAGCGGTGGATTTCCTTGTTCGACATGCCTTCTTTCGTCCGTCGATCGACATAGGCCCGGGTACGTGGATCGCTGCGCATCCGAACCATAGCAATAGTCCATAAGGCGTTGTTCGCCGACCGGTCACCACCTCGGTTCAAACGATGCCGGACCGTCTTGCCGGACGACGCCTGCAATGGACTCGTGCCACAGAGTGCCGCTAGCGCCGCTTCACTTTTCAGGCGTTCGGGATTGTCGCCCGCGACGGCAATCAATACTGCAGCGGTCTGCGGGCCGATGCCGAATCGTTCGCGAAGTCGTCTGGCATGCTGGCTGGTCAGGCTGTCAAGCATTGTGTCGAGTGCTTTGAGCTCCTCTGCCAGCATCAGCCAACGCTTCGCCAGCAAACGCAGTGTGGTCGTGAGCGTTTGCAATACTGGCGTTTTGCCCAACGAGCGAAGACGGGCGCAACCCTCAACGCATTCTGCTGTCTTCACTTTCAGAAGACGCTCACGAATTTCCTGGGGAGCGCTTACGAGTAAAGCTCGTAACTGATTGATAGCCTGCGTCTTTGCCTTGACCGCACTGCGCCTCGCGACGGAGACTGCGCGCATCGCCTCGGCGGCACCGGACTGTTCCTTAGGAATAGCAGTGGCCCTTCCGGCGAGGACCGCACGCGCGGCGTTTTCGGCATCAGTGGGATCGGACTTCCCTCGGGAGCGGCGCATCGCGCGATCGGGACGATTGACTTCAAGGACCTCGATCTCATGATCGCGCAGCACGCGGGCCAAGCCCGCTCCGTAGGTGCCGGTCCCTTCAACCCCGGCACG
>NZ_JAYMSC010000089.1:0-1406 GCF_038900775.1 Paraburkholderia sp. JHI869 | reverse complement strand
TCCGAATGGGGAAACCCACTCCGAATGGAGTATCCATGACTGAATACATAGGTCATGTGAAGCGAACGCGGCGAACTGAAACATCTAAGTAGCCGCAGGAAAAGAAATCAACCGAGATTCCCAAAGTAGTGGCGAGCGAAATGGGACCAGCCTGCATTCTTTATCTGTACCGTCAGCCAAACGCTCTGGAAAGTGCGGCCATAGTGGGTGATAGCCCCGTAGGCGAAGGCGGAATGGAAGAACTAGGTATGCGACAAGTAGGGCGGGACACGTGAAATCCTGTCTGAAGATGGGGGGACCATCCTCCAAGGCTAAATACTCGTGATCGACCGATAGTGAACCAGTACCGTGAGGGAAAGGCGAAAAGAACCCCGGGAGGGGAGTGAAATAGATCCTGAAACCGCATGCATACAAACAGTCGGAGCCTCGCAAGGGGTGACGGCGTACCTTTTGTATAATGGGTCAGCGACTTACATTCAGTGGCAAGCTTAACCGAATAGGGCAGGCGTAGCGAAAGCGAGTCCGAACAGGGCGTTCAGTCGCTGGGTGTAGACCCGAAACCAGGTGATCTATCCATGGCCAGGTTGAAGGCACGGTAACACGTGCTGGAGGACCGAACCCACTAACGTTGAAAAGTTAGGGGATGAGCTGTGGATAGGGGTGAAAGGCTAAACAAACCTGGAAATAGCTGGTTCTCTCCGAAAACTATTTAGGTAGTGCCTCGTGTATCACCTTCGGGGGTAGAGCACTGTCATGGTTGATGGGTCCATTGCGGATTACGTCGCCATAGCAAACTCCGAATACCGAAGAGTGCAATCACGGGAGACAGACATCGGGTGCTAACGTCCGGTGTCAAGAGGGAAACAACCCAGACCGCCAGCTAAGGTCCCCAAATATGACTAAGTGGGAAACGAAGTGGGAAGGCTAAAACAGTCAGGAGGTTGGCTTAGAAGCAGCCACCCTTTAAAGAAAGCGTAATAGCTCACTGATCGAGTCGTCCTGCGCGGAAGATGTAACGGGGCTAAGTCATATACCGAAGCTGCGGATGCGTGCTTTGCACGCATGGTAGGAGAGCGTTCCGTAAGCCTGCGAAGGTGCGTTGAAAAGCGTGCTGGAGGTATCGGAAGTGCGAATGCTGACATGAGTAGCGATAAAGGGGGTGAAAGGCCCCCTCGCCGTAAGCCCAAGGTTTCCTACGCAACGTTCATCGGCGTAGGGTGAGTCGGCCCCTAAGGCGAGGCAGAAATGCGTAGCTGATGGGAAGCAGGTCAATATTCCTGCACCATTGTTGAATGCGATGGGGGGACGGATCGCGGAAGGTTGTCCGGGTGTTGGAAGTCCCGGTCCTTGCATTGGAGAAGGCGCTTTGGCAAATCCGGGCGCGGAATTCAAGGGTGTGAGGCCAG
>NZ_JAYMSC010000088.1:0-1438 GCF_038900775.1 Paraburkholderia sp. JHI869 | reverse complement strand
AATCGCTGTCCATCGGCCTGGCGATTTGTATCGCGTTCTTCTCCAAAGATGGACTGAACATAATCCTCGGCTACGCATAACGTCTTCAATGCAAATATGTGCATTGTCGCCGCAACTATCTGTTCGCTGGAGCAGACTCCGGTGGCGAACGTGCCGCCGCGATCTACAGCCTCGTTGGCACTGCAAAACTCAACGGCATCGATCCAGAGGCGTATCTGCGCTACGTGCTCGCACGCATCGCAGACCATGCGATCAACCGCATCGACGAGCTCGCTCCGTGGGTCGTCGCGGATCAGCTCCGCACCGCAGTCTGAAGATCACGATCTCCAGTCAAGACGTCGATGGTGCCACGCTTACTTTCAGGACGCATCGATGGGCGCTATACCGCAGTCACCTGTGGCACGGAAGTCGACTTTTATGCGGGTCTTCAAGGCTCTAGATATTGGATGGTCAACACCCCAGCAGGGTCGGGAGGGTACTTTGCGTAGAAAAGACTGATATTGGTAGGTTTGGCAGACCACCAGCCCTGGCCACCTGTCCCTGAGGGGTCCACGTTCATAGTGCTCTCCTTTCCATACTTCAACCGCAACGCCTTGGTGATGTCGTCAAACGCTCGGGCGGCGTCATCACCGCCGTCGGTCTTAAGCTCAAAATCCACCTCTGCCAGATGGTAATCGTGGAAATATAAAAACGCCTTTAACTTATGGCCCGCCATTTCCACGTCATTCACACGCAACAGCGCAGTCTGAATCGTTCCATGACCTGCCTCGGGGTTGGGGACTGCTTCCGGTACAGCAGCCTGCACTTGTTTGACGCTCATCCCGAACTTCGTGTTATGCCAGACAGTCTGTGCAAAGGAAGGCGACGCTATGGCAGCGCCAGCGACCATCACGCAAATAGTCGCGAATCGCTCGATTTTTCTCATTTGTTGTCTCCGTTTCGCGGCGGTAAGAAGCGCGCGCGACGGCAATTCTAATCTAACGCGGCCGAAAAACTCCCACCAGAGAATTACTTGTTCGTTCGGAACCGCGAACTGCTGCGTGCTACGTCGATGTGGACAAACTCAATCGTCGGTTGGTGGCGCCTGCATTGTCCACTTTGGCGTTATCGGTCAATACGGTACTCCAGCAACGCTTACCCCGGCACGACATAACTGACCGAACGAATTCGCCCATGTCAGCAGGTCGAGATACCCCGCTGTGTCGGTTGTTACCGACAGCGTTCCGAGAAGCCGGCCTGCGCCGCTAATCACAGCCCCGACATGCGTATCCAGATGCGTATCAACGCCCAGAATTACTTCGTTCTGTTCCATGCGTATATCCGTTGTAGTGGGCGCATCGCCAACCCCACTCGCAGGACAGGACACTCACGGTGCAGTACAAAGCTCCTATCAGGTCACAGACGGTGAGCCCGGCAACGCTCGGGGAACGCCGGAACC
>NZ_JAYMSC010000086.1:0-1535 GCF_038900775.1 Paraburkholderia sp. JHI869 | reverse complement strand
GTAATGATGATCATGTAGCCGGCCTCCTCGCCGCCGTGCAGCGGCGGGGTTAAAGTCAGTTTGCGAAACGCACTTTGACCCTGCGGAGACCGACATGAACTATTGTGGCATAGACCTGCATTCGAACAATTGTGTCGTGGTGGTCAGCGACGAGGACGATCGGATCCTGTACCAGAAGCGCCTGCCGAACGATATGGCGCAGATACATGCAGCGCTTGGACACTACCGCCAGGAATTGGCGGGGGTGGTCGTCGAAAGTACGTACAACTGGTACTGGCTGGTGGACGGACTCATGGATGCAGGCTACTCGGCGCATCTGGCCCACCCCGCTGCCATCAGGAAATACGACGGACTCAAGCACAGCGGTGATTTCGCCGATGCGGCCTATCTGGCACAGTTGCTGAGACTGGGGTTGCTGCCCGAGGGTTATATCTGTCCGCGCGAGGAACGAGGGGCGCGAGACCTGGCGCGCAAGCGCATGCAACTTGTGCGCTATCGCACCGCGCAGATTCTGTCGATCGAGGGCATCATGGTGCGACAGACCGGAAGCCGAATGAAGAGCCAGGCAGTCAAGCAGCTGACAGCCGAGCGGGTCAATGAGTTGGCCTTTGCGCCCGATGTGGCGCTGGCCGTGGAGGCCAATCGCGCGGTCAGCGAGGCGTTGGGGCGACAGATTGAATTGTTGGAGAAACGACTTCATGAACGCGTGAGCTTGCGCCCCGAGTACCACCTGCTCAAGACCGTGCCGGGTATTGGCGAAACGCTGGCGACCACGATCATGCTCGAGACCGGATCAATCGGTCGCTTTGCCGAGGTCGGCAACTTCAGTTCCTACTGCCGCTGCGTCGATAGCCGAAGGGAAAGTAACGGCAAGAAAAAGGGTGAAGGCAACACCAAGAATGGCAACAAGTATCTCGCTTGGGCGTTTGTGGAAGCGGCCAACTTCGCCATCCGCTACTCTCCGCCTGCCAGAAGCTTTTACGATCACAAAAAGAGCAGGACGAACCGCGTACTGGCGACCAAGGCACTGGCGCACAAGTTGGCGCGCGCGTGCTACTACATGTTGCGGGACCAGAAGCCCTTCGATGCGAAGCTGTGTTTCGGATAGTGGTTTGGCCAGGGGCGATGAGCCAGGAATCTTGACTGGTGTGAAGCCAATGTAACGATTTGGACACCACCCTTGCGCCATCTGAAGGAATGCGAAATGCTGAATCGCCCAGACCGTGAGCCACAAAAGGACTGGCGTCGTCATTACAACGATAGCCACAGGCAATGCAAATACCCTCTGGACACGGCCCGGCACCAAAGTTTCTCTGGGGCGGCAACTGGCCGCTAGGGCGGTCGCAGAGCATCGCGACAAGCTTGATCCCGACGGGTGTCTGGTGCGATTCAGTTCGCAACCAACCAATGAGAAAACGGGCGCGATGAGCATGAGCATAGAACTGAAGATAGCCTGACATTGTTTCTTCAGCGCAATTGGTTTGCGAGGTTGTGATTTTGCCCTTGACTCCGGCCGGCTAATGGGTGTCGAGATT
>NZ_JAYMSC010000085.1:0-1545 GCF_038900775.1 Paraburkholderia sp. JHI869 | reverse complement strand
AGTCAGTATGACTCCCGTGAGGTAGAGGCTGGCCTGCCGCGCGGCATCAAACGCGGGTTAGCATGTCTGCCAGAGCCGCACGGTGCGGACAGGGCCGCACCCGGCGATTTCCGACACGGAGGCCAGCGTGGAAAACGATAGCACGTTGTACGTGGGACTGGACGTTCATAAAGATTCGATCACGGTTGCGTACGCGATCGAGATGGGCGAAGTGGAACTGTTCGGCAAGATCGGCACCATGCAAATTGACGTTGATCGGCTGTGCAAGAAGTTACAACTAAAGGCGCGGCAGATCTGTTTCGTCTACGAAGCGGGTCCGTGCGGATACGGACTGTACCGGCGGCTGGTCGATAAAGGCTTTGACTGTATGGTGTGCGCTCCGTCGCTTATTCCGCGCAAGCCAGGTGATCGCGTCAAGACGGACCGCCGTGACGCGATCAAGCTGGTGCGCTCGCTGCGCGCCGGCGACCTGTCAGCCGTGCATGTGCCGACGGTTGAAGATGAAGCGTTTCGCGACCTGGCCCGCGCCTGGTCGGCTGCCAGAGAAGACCTGAAGGCAGCACGCTGCAGGCTCAAATCCTTTCTGCTGGCCCACGGCGTCCACTATCTCGGCCGTCCCAACTGGGGGCCGACACACAGGCGCTGGTTAAGTACGTTCTCGTTTGACAGCGCCTGGCAGCAACTGGCGTTCAACGAACATCGGCGCTCGATTGAGGATCGGCTCGCGCAATGCGAGCGGCTGGAACTGGCTTTGCGTGAAGCCGTCATCAATTGGCGGTTCTATCCAGTCGTACTTGCTTTGCAAGCGATGCGCGGCATCAACTTCACGTCGGCAATCGGCCTGGTGTCCGAACTGGGTGACCTCACGCGTTTCGAACATCCACGGCAACTGATGGCATGGATTGGCGTGACGCCTTCGGAGCATTCCTCGGGTGGGAAACGACGCCTAGGTAGCATTACCAAGACCGGCAACAGCTATGCACGTAAGCTGCTGGTTGAATCCGCTTGGAGCTATCGACATCCGGCACGCGTGAGCATCGATATCCAGCGCCGGCATGAAGGTCTACCCAAACCGATAATCGATCGTGCCTGGGACGCGCAGCTGAGGCTGTGCAGGCGATATCGTAAGCTCGTCGCCAGAGGGAAGACCGCACACGTCGCCATCATCGCTGTCGCGCGCGAACTGGCTGCCTTCATCTGGGACGTCGGTCGACTGGGGATGACTCTGGCCGCACCGTGCAGCGAACAAGCCGCATAAACGGAGGACGTAGCTGACGAAAAGCCAACCAGCATCGGAAGTTTCCTGAAGGCGGCGCAGCCCGGTATTCGAGTAACCCGCGACCGCGTTTGGCAACGACATCAGTCGACTTGCGTAGTAAGGAAGCGGCAGGCTCATGAGACGGACCTCAGTAATGCGGTAACCAACCCGCGAATATCAGCTTGATCCACCGTCGAGATTTACTGCTACGCCGCCCTCAGGAAATTTACTCTAACCATGGACTAGATCTTGAAAACCGATTCCGATTGACACCGGGAGTCATATCA
>NZ_JAYMSC010000084.1:0-1644 GCF_038900775.1 Paraburkholderia sp. JHI869 | reverse complement strand
TGTAGGAGCTATATCCTAATGTCGTGTTCTGGCTATTTACAGATGTCGTGTTTTTGACCACTGGCATGCTGGTCGGCTCGTGCGAACTGCGGAGCCAGCCATGCGACCAGGCGAACTGGTGACACTGACGATGCGAGAGCTTGACCGACTCAAGGTGATCCAGGCGGTGGCCGAGACGGGTTTGAAGCCCGGGCGCGCCGCTGAACGGCTAGGCCTGAGCGTACGCCAGGTCGAGCGGCTGCTGATCCGGTATCGCGAGCACGGACCCGGCGGCGTGGCTTCGGGACGGCGTGGACGGCCAGGTAACCGCAAGCTCGACGAAGGTCTGGCGTTACGGGCACTGACCATCATCCGCGAGCGCTACGCCGATTTTGGGCCGACGCTGGCCGCCGAGAAGCTCGCCGAATGCCATGGCATCCAGTTGGCGAAGGAAACGCTCAGGAAGCTCATGACGGACGCCGGGCTATGGATTCCGCGGGCCCAGCGCCCGCCGAAGGTCTACCAGCCACGTGCACGCCGCGCGTGCCTGGGCGAACTGATCCAGATCGACGGCAGCGACCACCGCTGGTTCGAGGAGCGCGCGCCGGCCTGCACGCTGCTGGTGTACGTGGATGACGCGACGAGCCGCATCATGCACCTGCATTTCACGGCTACGGAGTCGACCTTCAGCTACTTCGAGGCCACGCGTGCGTATCTGGAGCGTCATGGCAAACCGGTGGCGCTGTACAGCGACAAGGCCAGCGTGTTCCGCAGCCCGACTGCCAGCAAGACCGGACGCAGCGTGACGCACTTTGGACGCGCGATGTACGAACTGAACATCGACACGTTCTGCGCGAACTCGAGTTCTGCCAAGGGGCGCGTGGAGCGGGCGCACCTGACGTTGCAGGACCGCCTGGTGAAGGAATTGCGCCTGCGCAGCATCAGCACGGTTACCGAGGCCAATGCGTATGCGCCCGCCTTCATGCGTGCCTACAACACGCGCTTTGCGAAGCCACCGAAGAGCGGCTTTGATGCGCATCGGCCGCTACGTGAGGACGAGGATCTCGACGCCCTGCTCACCTGGCGCGAAACGCGGCGTGTGACGAAGTCGCTCACGGTGCAGTACGACCGGGTGATGTACCTGCTCGACGATACGCCGCAGAACCGGAAGCTGGTGCACCGCTATATCGAGGTCTGGGAGTATCCGGACGGGCGCATCGAGATCCGCGCTGAAGGTCGTGTGCTGCCGTATCGCGAGTATGACCGGCTCACCGAGGTGGACCAGGGCGCGGTGATCGAGCACAAGCGCCTGGCGCACGCACTGGAGGTGGCGCAGGCGCTGCAGGCGCAACGCGATGACCGGCGGGCGTCGGGCTCGCCCTCGCGCACCAACCGCGGCATCGAGGTGCGCCAGGCTGAGCGCGTGGCGGGCACGAAGAAGACGCGCGAGTTCACGCAGGCAGACATGGAGGGCGTCATTGTGAAACTCGCGCAGCGCAAGACTGCAGCAGTTCAGTCATCCAAACCTGGCCCGCGGTCAGCCAGGGTCCGCTGAACGCAGGCGCCCTGCTGCTTCAACCGCTGACCTTCAACAATGAGTGAACACAGAAACAGAGAAAGATGCGACATCTGTAAATGGCTGGCAGGACGACATCTGTATCTGGC
>NZ_JAYMSC010000083.1:0-1669 GCF_038900775.1 Paraburkholderia sp. JHI869 | reverse complement strand
TCTCTTTCGGAGACACCGGGGTTCTGGACGTTACAGCATAAGGAGCCTGACGATTACCTACTTTCACACGGGCAATCCGCACTATCATCGGCGTGGAGCTGTTTCACGGTCCTGTTCGGGATGGGAAGGGGTGGGACCAGCTCGCTATGGTCATCAGGCATGACGGGTTGCTGCGTCGCATTTGTGGTGCGCCACAGCCAATCGGGAAGAAGCGTAAAGAGGTGTTGCTGAATTGGGGTTGTGTTGTTTCAGGCACAACACGTGATCTCAACCTGTGCGTCCTGCTCTCCATCTCTCTGGAGGCCGGCACACCTGTTATAGGATCAAGCCTTACGGGCAATTAGTATCAGTTAGCTTAACGCATTACTGCGCTTCCACACCTGACCTATCAACGTCCTGGTCTCGAACGACCCTTCAAGGGGATCTAGTCCCCGGGGAAGTCTCATCTTGAGGCGAGTTTCCCGCTTAGATGCTTTCAGCGGTTATCTCTTCCGAACATAGCTACCCGGCGATGCGACTGGCGTCACAACCGGTACACCAGAGGTTCGTCCACTCCGGTCCTCTCGTACTAGGAGCAGGCCCCCTCAAACTTCCAGCGCCCACGGCAGATAGGGACCAAACTGTCTCACGACGTTTTAAACCCAGCTCACGTACCTCTTTAAATGGCGAACAGCCATACCCTTGGGACCGGCTACAGCCCCAGGATGAGATGAGCCGACATCGAGGTGCCAAACACCGCCGTCGATATGAACTCTTGGGCGGTATCAGCCTGTTATCCCCAGAGTACCTTTTATCCGTTGAGCGATGGCCCTTCCATACAGAACCACCGGATCACTATGACCTGCTTTCGCACCTGTTCGACTTGTGAGTCTCACAGTCAAGCACGCTTATGCCATTGCACTATCAGCACGATTTCCGACCGTACCTAGCGTACCTTCGTACTCCTCCGTTACCCTTTGGGAGGAGACCGCCCCAGTCAAACTGCCTACCATGCACTGTCCCCGATCCGGATCACGGACCAAGGTTAGAACCTCAAACAGATCAGGGTGGTATTTCAAGGACGGCTCCATGCAGACTAGCGTCCACACTTCACAGCCTCCCACCTATCCTACACAAACCGGTTCAAAGTCCAATGCAAAGCTACAGTAAAGGTTCATGGGGTCTTTCCGTCTAGCCGCGGGGAGATTGCATCATCACAAACACTTCAACTTCGCTGAGTCTCGGGAGGAGACAGTGTGGCCATCGTTACGCCATTCGTGCAGGTCGGAACTTACCCGACAAGGAATTTCGCTACCTTAGGACCGTTATAGTTACGGCCGCCGTTTACCGGGACTTCAATCAAGAGCTTGCACCCCATCATTTAATCTTCCGGCACCGGGCAGGCGTCACACCCTATACGTCCACTTTCGTGTTTGCAGAGTGCTGTGTTTTTATTAAACAGTCGCAGCCACCAGTTTATTGCAACCCCTTCACCCTTCTGGCGCAAGCCAGTCAAGCTACCAGGGCGTACCTTATCCCGAAGTTACGGTACCAATTTGCCGAGTTCCTTCTCCCGAGTTCTCTCAAGCGCCTTAGAATACTCATCTCGCCCACCTGTGTCGGTTTGCGGTACGGTCACTGTTGAACTGAAGCTTAGAGGCTTTTCTTGGAACCACTTCCAGTTGCTTCG
>NZ_JAYMSC010000082.1:0-1737 GCF_038900775.1 Paraburkholderia sp. JHI869 | reverse complement strand
CGAAGCTTCACACCGAGCCGTTGCCAGCTCCGCATGTCCGGGTAGGGAACGGCTGATGGAACAGCCGGTTTCATCAAGTCATGCCACCCCGTGAAACAGAGATACATGCGACTTTGCAGGTCGCACTGGCGAGTCCCGGTCCGACCTGTTTTGCCATCACTCTCAAGTGCCAGCGCAACCTTTTGACGTCCTATCCTCCGACTACAAAGCTAATTTCATGTGCGTGCGAAATTCGCTCAAACTAGTGTTCCGTTCCGCTGATTCGCGTACAAAGTCTTTGTAGCTTTGCGAGGATGGAGTCAGCGGAAGCGGTCCATGTAAACGCTTTGCAATTCTCGTTGTAGTGGGACACGAATTGATCGATACGCTTGATCAGTTGCTTGACCGAGCCGAACGAGCCGCGACGTATGGCCTTGCCGGTGATCAACGCAAAGAAGCGTTCCACCTGGTTAAGCCACGAACTATAAGTGGGGATGAAATGCATGTGCCACCGAGGCCGCGCGGCCAGCCATGCCTTGACTTTGGGATGCTTGTGGGCACTGTAGTTGTCAACGATGCAGTGCACGTCGAGAGCTTGCGGGACCGCCTTGTCGATCTCACGCAGGAACGACAGAAACTCCTGGTGCCGGTGACGCGGCTTGCGGGTGGCCAGCACCGCGCCGTTGAGCACGTTCAGGGCCGCAAACAGCGTGGTGGTGCCGTGACGGACATAGTCATGCGTGACACCCTCGACGTAACCAAAGCCCATCGGCAGCACGGGCTGAGTACGCTCAAGCGCCTGGCATTGGCTTTTCTCGTCTACGCACAGCACCAGCGCGTTCTCCGGAGGGCTCAGGTACAGGCCGACCACGTCGCGCAGTTTCTCGATGAAGAACGGGTCGGTCGACAGTTTGAAGCTTTCGCTGCGGTGCGGCTGGAGGCCCAGCAGTTTGAAGTATCGATGGACGCTGGTCGCAGAGATTGCCGTCTCGGCAGCAATTGTGCGTACGCTCCAATGCGTGGAGCCGTCGGCAGGCTTGGTATGCAACGTCTTGTGGATCAACTCGGCCACCCGCTCGTCATCGATCGTGCGAGGCTTGCCGGGCCGGACTTCGTCGTACAGACCATTGATGCGCTGTTCAAGAAACCGGGCGCGCCATTTACCCACAGTGGCACGTGTGAGTTGCAGGCGCCTGGCAATCTCGCTATTTGGTTCGCCAGCGGCCGCAGCCAGGACGATGCGTGCCCGTGTAACCAGCGCAGCCGGAATCGAACGCGAACGCGCCATCGAAGCAAGTTGCGATTGTTCGGCTTCGCTCAACATCAACTCCACCTTCGGTCGTCCCATTGGCATGCCGGTATCTCCCGTTCCGTTGATACCAACATCCTACGCAAACATAGTTCAGTTAACAACGGAACAGGACACTAGCCTGGCGCTTACATACTCCCTCTGATAGGAACAACCATGTGCGAGGATGGCCCATATGGTACGGGCCATCTTGTTCGCCAGTGCAACGATCACGACGTTCCGTGGCCGGCGCTTCTTCATCTGCTCGATCCATGGATCAGGCTGTCTGGCACTGTTTATAACACTGCGTGCACCATGAATAAGGAGCGTGCGCAGATAGGTGTCGCCGCGCTGATATGACTCCCGGTGTCAATCGGAATCGGTTTTCAAGATCTAGTCCATGGTTAGAGTAAATTTCCTGAGGGCGGCGTAGCAGTAAATCTCGACGGTGGATCAAGCTGATATTCGCG
>NZ_JAYMSC010000081.1:0-1869 GCF_038900775.1 Paraburkholderia sp. JHI869 | reverse complement strand
ATCGGGATAGGGGCAGGCCTCGCGGCCCGACCCCTCCCACACCACCGTGCGTACGGGTCCGTACACGGCGGTTCGGATCGGTTGGTCGACTACCGGCTAACCGATGGGAGACCGAGAGAACGTAAGTACCCGTTTGACAGGGCGAGGTTCACTGCAGGACTGTGACTGAGCCGCCACGCGCTGTGCGGTGCTCCGGCGGTTTGGGCCGCAAGATTGCGTTTCACGCCACGGGCAGTGAGTTCCTCGAATCGGGTCCGGCCGCGTTTCCACTGCTTCCAGAAGAAGCAGCGAATGCGGCGACGGATCCATTTATCCAAGTCCCGAAGCACCCATGGCGTTTCGCAGAAACAGAAGTATCCGCGCCAACCCGTCAGATACCGCTTCAGCGAGCCGATCATCTGGTCGACGCTGATGCCGCGCGTGCGCTGGGTCAGTTCCCGAATTCGCTCCTTGAACCGGGACAGTGCCTTGGGCGCTATGAGCCGCTGGACCTGCTCCCGGTCCGAGAAGGTAAATCCTAGAAACTTCCGCGTGTGTGGCCGCGCAACGGCACTCTTCGATTCGTTGACCTTCAATTTCAGCTTGTTAGTGAGGAAGGCCTTCAGCCCTGCCATCACCCGAAGCCCCGCGCGTTCGCTGTGCACGTAGACGTTACAGTCATCTGCGTATCTCACGAATCGCAAGTTGCGTCGGACAAGCTCCCGGTCAAGATCGTCGAGTATCAGATTGGATAGCAACGGTGACAGCGGTCCGCCCTGCGGCGTACCTTCATCCGTCACACCAACCAGCCCATTTTCCAGCACGCCCGCCGTCAAGAACGAGCGGATCAGTTTGAGCATGCGCTTGTCGCTGATCCGCCGGGCTACCCGAGACATCAGAATGTCGTGGTTTACGCGATCGAAGAATTTCTCGAGATCCAAATCTACAACCCAGCGGTGTCCCGCCTGAATGTAGCTTTGGGCACGTTCCACGGCCTGATGTGCCGAACGCCCCGGACGGAATCCGTAGCTGGAGTCCGAGAACGTCTGGTCCCACCGCTTTTGCAGCACCTGCAACACCGCCTGCTGAACGAAGCGATCTAGCGCGCACGGGATGCCGAGCTTGCGCACGCCACCGTCCGGCTTGGGTATCTCGACCCGTCTCACAGGTTGGGGTTGGTAGGTTCCGTCCAGCAATGACGACCGTATCGACGGCCAATGCTCACGCAGGTGCAGCCGTAATGCCTGGACCGTCATACCGTCCACGCCAGGCGCCCCCTTGTTTGCTTGCACACGCTTCAGCGCCTGTTTCAGGTTCTCCCGTTCACAGACTTCTTCCATCAGTCGGTCACTAGCCGACGGGCTTTCAGACTCGGGGTTCGCCGCCATAGGTTCAGCCCCTCCGGTATCGTCCTTTGGGGCTTCACCCCTATCTCCGATCCCGAGGACGCGATGCGTTTTCTGCTGCGCTCCCATGCCGAGTTCTCCGGCTTACTCGCCGCTCCTTTCCGTTTGGGCCTTCCGGCGTCACCGCCGTACTATGCCCGCTGCTGACTCCTGCACGACGATCAACGATCCTCGCGAATCGCTCAGTCCTGATTCCAGGACGCCGCACAGGCCTCCCGAGGTAAGCTCAACCGCCTTCACCGCACACCTGCCAGATCTACCTCCCCGGTCTTTGATGGTTGTGGACTTCGCGATCATTTGCTCGCTCGTCCGACCTGGTGGGCCTCATATCTGGTTTCTGTTCGTCAGGTCGCGGCTTTGCTACACGCTTCCTTCAGACCCCGCCTCGCGACGACGCCCTTGCGTTTCACTAGCCCTTCGCCCCATCTGGCTGGGCAGGGGACTCTCAC
This sequence comes from Paraburkholderia sp. JHI869, assembly GCF_038900775.1. Classification (NCBI taxonomy): domain Bacteria; kingdom Pseudomonadati; phylum Pseudomonadota; class Betaproteobacteria; order Burkholderiales; family Burkholderiaceae; genus Paraburkholderia; species Paraburkholderia sp. JHI869. The sequence goes on along the minus strand of NZ_JAYMSC010000081.1, from coordinate 35 downwards.
CCCCAAGCTGTTGCGCATGCTCGGCGCACAAAAAA
>NZ_JAYMSC010000080.1:0-2005 GCF_038900775.1 Paraburkholderia sp. JHI869 | reverse complement strand
TTGAGCAGGTGCACGGCAACCTTCTCCCTTCAGGGGGAAGGATAGCGCGGACGCCGCAGGCGTCCTTGACAACGCGTGAGTACTGGTAAGCTTTCCCGTATGCAACGACTCCAGGCCTTCAAGTATGAACTCATGCCGACCGGTGAACAGGCGCGCAAGGTGCGCCAGTTCGCGGGCGCGTGTCGCTTAGTCTATAACAAGGCGCTGGCGTTGCAGAAGCAAACTCACGCGGATGGTGGCAAGTTCATCGCTGGCTTCGCGATGAAGAAGCGCTTCGCGGAATGGCGCAGCAGCGAGCATACGCCGTGGCTGAAAGAGGCACCGCGTCATCGATGCCACGAGGCGATTCTTGAGCTCGACCGCGAGTTTCGTCGCCGTCCCGCCGCAGAACACGAGCCGCACCTGCCCGTGTTGCAGGCATATTTCTGCCGGGAACCGCAAGATGCAAGCCCTGTTCGCCTGCGTCAAGTGCGGGCACGAGGCAAATGCCGACCACGTCGGCGCTATCAACGTTTTAGCGGCGGGGTACGCCGCGATTGCCTGTGGAGGGATGGCGCAGTCAGGCCGCCCGAGGAAGCAGAAACCCATCGAAGGTGCTAGCGCACCCGTCGGAATCCCCGTCCATTAGAGCGGGGAGATGGAATGAACACCTCCCCTCCCTTCGGGGAAGCGCCAGCGCTGATGGCGCGGTGACCTGGGGCTCTCGCTTGACCCACGGCATCGACGTGCCAAAGTGAAAGTTCCACCGATCACTTAGGTAAGGAGAGCCCAAATGAATGCTACGACTTATGGGCTGGACATTGCAAAGTCCGTCTTCCAGATTTACTGGGTGAACCCGCAATCCGGCGAGATCTTCAACCGGCGCTTCAGCCGCGATCAGCTCATCCACTTTCTGAGTCTGCGCGAACCCGGACGCGTTGTGCTGGAGGCATGCGGCAGTGCGCACTGGTGGGCACGCAAGATCATCAGTCTCGGCCATCAGGCTGTTCTTCTGCACCCCAAATACGTGCGTCCGTTTGTGCAAACGAACAAAACTGATGCGGCAGACGCTCGTGCCATCTGGACCACTGCCCAGCAGCCCGGCATGCGCACCGTCGCCATCAAGAGCGAAGCGCAGCAGGCCATCCTCAGCCTGCATCGCATCCGCTCCGGGCTGGTCGACACCCGCACCCGGCTCGTCAACCAGATTCGTGGGCTGCTTGCCGAATACGGCCTGCAATTCCGCTACGGCCGCAAAGCCTTCATGAATGAACTCAGCACTCGCATGCCCGAGGTCGAACAGGTGGTGTCGCCGCTCATCTGGCGAGCTCTGCAGCACCAACTCGCGCACCTTCGACAACTGGAAGTGGACATCACCGAGACTGAACGCGAAAACCTTCTTTGGATGAAAGCCAATCCCGCCGCGCGGATGCTGGCAGCCATCAATGGCATCGGTCCGCTGACGGCCACCGCAACCGTCGCCGTTATGGGCTCGCCCGGCACGTTCCGCTCCGGGCGAGCCTTCGCAGCCAGCCTCGGGCTCGTGCCCAGCCAGACCGGCACGGGTGGCAAGGTCCGCCTGGGCGGCATTACCAAGCGCGGCGACTCCTATCTGCGCAAATTGCTTATTCACGGCGCCCGCATCGTCGTGACGCGCTCGAACCTGCGTCCCGCGTGGGTAGAGGCGCTTCTCAGCAGGCGCCCAATCAACGTCGTGGTCGTCGCGCTCGCCAACAAAATGGCGCGCATTGCGTGGGCCTTGCTCGCGCACAGTGAAGCCTACGACCCCAAGTACCTCAGCTCGCGCCCGCTCGCGTAGTCGACTGTGAGTTGATTCGAGCACTTAATTCCTCCAACCCTCTAGCGTTGCGCAGGTAAGGTGAAACGTGTGATGGCAAACGAGATCGTTCCGTGGGAACCCAAACCCGATGACGTCCATGCGGCTCACAGCCCGGCGTGGGAGATGGGGACGTTCCCAGCAGATTCCATCAAGGCCCGCAGGCCCCCTGGACCTGCACCGCAAGGC
>NZ_JAYMSC010000079.1:0-2200 GCF_038900775.1 Paraburkholderia sp. JHI869 | reverse complement strand
AGTGCGACCTGCAAAGTCGCATGTATCTCTGTTTCACGGGGTGGCATGACTTGATGAAACCGGCTGTTCCATCAGCCGTTCCCTACCCGGACATGCGGAGCTGGCAACGGCTCGGTGTGAAGCTTCGGGGACAACGTAGCCACCGGACACCCGGTACGCTGAGCCGTGAGGCGAGGCGGAATCTGCCAGCACGAAGGCGGAAAGGCGCAAGGGATGGATGGGTACGATCAACACACGTGAACGTCTGGAAGGCGCTGTTATACGGAACAAGCCAAACGTGCTGACAGGCTTGCACCAAAAGGTACGCGGCAAGGTATGGTCTTCTGGCGATGGACCATCATGGACGGAACGCCGCCGGCGCATAGGACGGGTCCGCACCATCCGGAGATAAATGCGGAACAGGGTAAGCCCATCGCGCTGCCGGCAACGGCAGGCGAACCGCGAGGAACGCTGTTGGCGCGGTGGGTAAAGGAATGCGGAGAAAGCGAACGCCCAGCTGTAATGGCGGGGATACGGGCTGAGACATCGCCCGACGCGAAAGCGGGCAGACTTCCGCGCGGTCATTCATGGCGAGAGAGACTTGACAAACCGTTGTACGAGGGAGAGCAGATGACGGCGAACGATACGAAGGTGTCGGACACCGGTGCGCCCTCACACGCCGCAGCAATGTGGGAACAGGCAAACTGGCCACATATCGAGGCGGAGGTGAGGCGGCTTCAGTTGCGTATCGCCAAGGCCGTCCGGGAAGGCCGATGGGGCAAGGCGAAAGCCCTGCAACATCTGTTGACCCGCTCGCATAGCGGCAAGATGCTGGCCGTGAAGCGAGTGACGGAAAATCGAGGTAAGAGAACGCCGGGGGTGGATGGCAGGATATGGTCATCTCCGGCGGCCAGATGGAAAGGAATGTTGTCGCTTCGTCATCGAGGTTATCGGGCGATGCCATTGCGGCGTGTTTACATTCCCAAGAGTAACGGAAAGAAGCGTCCGTTAGGAATTCCGTGTATGAGGTGCAGGTCGATGCAAGCCTTGTGGAAGCTCGCGCTTGAACCCATTGCGGAAACACTTGCGGACCCGAATTCCTATGGCTTTCGGCCAGAGCGCTCGACTGCCGATGCCATCGAACAGTGCTTCATCACTATGGCAAGACGCACTTCGTCAGAGTGGGTTCTGGAGGGGGACATCCGAGGCTGTTTCGACAGTTTCAGTCACTCCTGGCTCCTGGAGCACATACCGATGGATAAGACGGTTCTGCGCAAATGGCTTGAGGCCGGATACATCGATGAGGGATCATTGTTCGAGACACGGATGGGTACGCCCCAGGGCGGAATCATCTCGCCCGTGATCGCGAACATGGCGTTAGACGGGTTGGAGGCGGCAGTCTATGCGAGTGTCGGTGCAACGGCAATCGCGCGCCAAAAATTCAAACTCAACGTCATCCGGTACGCTGATGATTTCGTGGTGACCTGTGCGTCGAAAGACGTGCTCGAATCCTACGTTCTTCCTGCGACCCGCCGTTTCATGGCAGATCGCGGGCTGGAACTGTCGGAGGAGAAAACGCGAATCACGCACATATCGGAAGGATTCGATTTCCTCGGGCAAAACGTACGCAAGTACGGCAGCAAGTTGCTGATCATGCCAGCGAAGGAGAGTCTTAAATCGCTGCTTGATAAGGTCCGGGAAATCATCAAGGGCAACGCAAGCGTCACGCAAGAGATGCTGATACGACAACTCAACCCGGTCATTCGGGGCTGGGCCATGTACCATCGTCATATCGTGGCGAAGGCAACCTTCTCATTGATAGACTCGCACATCTGGCGCCTGCTCTGGAAGTGGGCGAAACGCAGACACCCCACGAAAGGAGCACGATGGGTTAAGCAGCGGTACTTTCGGGTGAACGGACAAAGGTCCTGGAACTTTGCAACGAAGGAGTCGGCCGACAGCAGTACCGGCGATGCTTGGCTCTTCCGTGCTTCAACAGTCGTAATCACGCGCCATGTAAAGGTTCGTGGACCGGCTAATCCCTTCGACCCGGAATGGACGACTTACTTTGCTCGTCGTCGAGCTTCAAAACGTTCTGTCAGGCTGCCCGGTGCCAGCCCCTGGTGCTGAAGCATGGCTTGAGCCGGATGCGAGGCGACTTGCCTGTCCGGTTCTTAGGGGAGCGCGTGCTGGCAACAGCACGCGCTTACCCGACAACCTG
>NZ_JAYMSC010000078.1:0-2450 GCF_038900775.1 Paraburkholderia sp. JHI869 | reverse complement strand
GTAAGCGGCCGGGCAACCCATCTTGAGGATCGGTAAAGCTCTTGGGAGTATCGTGTCCACTTAACGAATAAGCGGACACGTGAACACTATCGAAGAAGTGACACCCTCCGAACGTCGACGCCGGCGACGCTACAGCGAGGAGTTCAAGGCCACTGTCGTAGCTGCCTGCCACGGAACCGGAGTATCAGTTGCAGCGGTTGCGCTGGAACACAGGCTCAACGCGAACCTGCTGCGACGCTGGATCGATCAAGCGGAAGGCAGGCTTCCGAAGGGCCTGCCGGGCCGTCCGGTAGATTTGCAACCGGCACCCGCGCCGGCATTTGTGCCGATTGCCCTGGAGACCCGGAGCTCTCATTCGGCGGAGATTCGCATCGAAGTGCGCCGGGGAGATCAGACGGTCACGGTAAGCTGGCCGATATCGGAGGCAGCCCAGTGTGCAGCCTGGCTGCGCGAGTGGCTGCGGTGATCCGGGTCGACGAGATCTGGCTGGCTGTCGATCCACTGGACATGCGCGCCGGCTTCGACACGGCACTGGCGCGCGTGGTCAAGGTATTCGGTGCCGCGCATCCGCACCACGCCTATCTGTTTGCCAACCGCCGGGCCAATCGAATGAAGGTGCTCGTTCATGACGGGATCGGCATCTGGCTGGCAGCACGACGCCTGAATCAAGGACAGTTCGTCTGGCCGCACGCGGGCAGCGAGCCAAAGCAACACGCGATGACGCACGAACAGCTGGCAGGCCTGGTGCTGGGCCTGCCGTGGCAGCGCATTGGCCAGGACGGCGTGATCCGCATCGTATGATGGCGACGTAAACAGTTCCGCTTCACCGGTGTGCGGGCTTCTGGCAGACTGGTCTGCATGAACCTGCCTACCGATCTTGACTCCCTCAGTCCGGAACAGTTGCGTGCCCTCGCAGTGCAGTTGATTGCCGAGGTGCAGGTGAAGGACCGGGAGGTCAGCGAGCGGGATCGGGAACTGCATTACCGGCAGACCCGCATCGATCAGCTGTCGCACGAGATCGCGATCCTCAAGCGCCAGCAGTTCGGCCGGCGCAGCGAGCAGCTCAACAGCGAGCAGATGAGCTTGCTCGAGGAAGCCATCGATGGCGACGTGGCTGCCATCGAGATGGAGCTCGAACAGCTCAAACCCCCGCCGGCTGAACGGCAACGTGAGCAGCCCAAACGCACGCCGCTGCCGCCGCAGTTGCCCCGCACCGATATCCACCACGAGCCTGTCAGCACGGCGTGTCACTGCGGCTGCGAGCGCGAGCGAATCGGCGAGGACATCAGCGAGAAGTTGGACTACGCACCGGGCGTGTTTACGGTGGAGCGGCATATCCGGGGCAAATGGGTATGCCGCAACTGCGAGACGCTGATCCAGGCACCGGTGCCCGCACACGTCATCGACAAGGGCATCCCGACCACTGGCCTGCTTGCGTCGGTACTGGTCAGCAAATATGCGGACCACCTTCCCCTGTACCGCCAGGAGCAGATCTTTAGCCGTGCGGGCCTCGCGATACCGAGATCCACGCTGGGCGCGTGGGTGGGCATGTGCGGTGTGCAGCTTCAGCCGCTGGTCGACGCACTGCGCGAGGAGATCCTGCAGCAGGGCGTATTGCACGCCGATGAAACGCCAGTGCAGATGCTCAGCCCTGGCAAGGGCAAGACGCACCGTGCGTACCTGTGGGCGTATACGTCCACCCAGTTCAGTGACCTGCGCGCGGTAGTCTACGACTTCACCGGCAGCCGCGCCGGTGCACATGCCCGCGCATTCCTCGAAGGCTGGCACGGCAAGCTGGTGTGCGATGACTACGGCGGCTACAAGGCATCATTCCAGCAGGGCATCATCGAAATCGGATGCGCCGCACATGCGCGGCGCAAGTTCTTCGAGCTGCACGCCAACCACAGCAGTCAGGTTGCGGGGCACGCCCTGCCGTTCTTCTCAGCGCTCTACGACATTGAGCGTGACGCAGCAGGACTGAATATGGATGAGCGATACCGGCTTCGCCAGTCGCGGGCAAAGCCGGTTTGCGATGCCTTGCACGGATGGTTGATTGCGCAGCGCAAGCTCGTATCCGAAGGCTCTGGCATTGCGAACGCTCTGGATTACAGCTTAAAGCGCTGGGAAGCGCTCACGCGCTATCTCGACGACGGGAGCGTGCCCATCGACAACAACTGGGTTGAAAACCAGATACGTCCATGGGCCATCGGTCGGGCCAACTGGATGTTCGCAGGTTCACTGCGAGCGGGGCAGCGTGGTGCTGCGATCATGAGCCTGATCCGCTCGGCACAACTCAACGGGCACGAACCGCACGCGTATCTCAAGGACATCCTCACGCGTCTGCCCACGCACAGGGCCAGCGACATTGCCGCGTTGTTGCCGCATCACTGGCAGCCGATACCGACAATCGCCTAACTTCGTCTGTCAAGACGGGATCGCTGGCCGCTTAC
>NZ_JAYMSC010000077.1:0-3569 GCF_038900775.1 Paraburkholderia sp. JHI869 | reverse complement strand
CTAGCTGTCGAGCGCGCGCTACGCGGGGTAGCGATTGGCCGCCGTTATGCGTAGCCGTGAATTATGTGGAGTTGCACCGAGCTGAACACGACATCGATCAGCTTTACGGACCTCCTTGGGGTTTTTTGCCGCAGCAAACTGCACATAAAAAAGGTGGTCTCCTAGATGGGTAGCTATCCATTTCGGGAGATTCGTTATGACCGGCTTAACTCCTCTACGGCCACAACCTCAGGCGTGGTTGTGGCGCAGCGTTCTTTCCCCATTTGCAGAGCAGTACTGTGGATACCTTGTGGAGCGGGGCTATGCGCTGAGTACCGTCAACCGCTACGTCAGATGCGTTGCGCATTTTGCGCATTGGATTGCAAAGCGCCGGATACCTGCTGCTCGCGTCGACTATCGCCTAGTCAACAGTTTTGTTGCCAACCATCTCCCACATTGCACCTGCCCAGAGCCAATTCCGAGAAGCGCGGCGGATGTAAGAGCCTCGCTCCAGCATCTTCTGGTCGTGTTAGGCGTACAGGCGGTCCCTTGGTTTCTGCGCGACCAACCCGACGCGATACGCGAGGAGATTTGTCGGTTCATCCAATATCTCGAAGAAGTTTGCGGGCTTGCGGACTGTACTCGATATCAGCGTGGGCGAATCGTTCGTGACTTCCTGCGTCAACAGTTCGGTGACAACTGCATAGACATCAACCAGTTGGAGATTCGCGACATTTACCGATTTGTGACGCAATATCCGGACGCATGTGGACCCGGTGTCGCCAAAGCATCGAGCGTAGCTTTACGAAGTTATCTGCGATTCCGGCTTACCCAATATGACGATTGCGTTGAAGCACTGATGGCTGCGGTTCCCAATGTCGCCAGATGGAGGCTGGCAGCACTTCCGGAAACACTTACGGACGAGGAGATCGGGGTGCTTCTGAATTCGTTTGATTGCAAGACGGCTTCCAGCTTGCGCGACTACGCGATGGTCCGATGCATGATAGATCTTGGTTTGCGAGCCGGCGAAGTCGTGCAAATCCAGCTCGATGATTTGAACTGGCGCGAAGGTACGCTCCGAATCCGACGGACTAAATCGAGACGGACGTATAGCATGCCGCTGCCAGAAGCGACCGGTTACGCGATAGCCAATTACATCCAGTTCGCCAGAAAGGCCACAGTGCCGTCCCGGGCGGTATTTGTACGGCATTATGCGCCCGTCGATACTCCGCTGGGGACGGGCCGAGTCCATCAGGCAGTGCAGGCCGCATATGTTCGCGCCGGTTTGACCAACCGAACGGGAAGTCATCTTCTTCGCCACAGCGTCGCCAGACGGCTGCTTCGATCGGGTTCGTCGTTGAAGGAGGTCGCGGACATACTTCGCCATCGAAGCATCGATACGACAGCGATCTATACAAAGATCGATCGTCGAAGCCTTGATGCCGTGGCACTTCCCTGGCCGGGGAGAACGTCATGAAGAATTCCGTAAAACCAGCTGATACGATGATGTCGCAGGCGAAGACGTATCTGGCACAGAGGCATTCCCTTGGTTTCGATCTTAAGATTTCTGGCCCGATCCTGATGGACTTCGCTCGCTTCGCAGATGCCATGACCCAGCCTGGCCCGATTACCGAAGAACTTGCTCTTGCCTGGGCTCATTCAACAAAGAGCGAAAGGGCCATTACTTGGGCGCGCCGAATTGAGGTGATCCGTCCGTTCGCAAAGTATCTGAAGCAGTTCTCTCCCGAGGCCATCGTTCCGCGACGCGACCTTTGCGGGCAAGCTCATCGTCGTCTGGCACCACATATCTACACGGAGCGGGAACTCAATGAACTCGTCGCAGCGTCGGCGGCGCTATTGCCCGCCGGTTCGATTAGACCGCTCACCTATGAAGCGTTGTTTGGTTTGATCGCGGCAACCGGTCTGCGTATCTCGGAAGCCATTAATCTGTCCAGGAGCGACGTCAATCTTGAAGACGGAACGCTGATTGTGCGCGAGACGAAGTTCCACAAGTCACGCCTCATTCCACTACATCCTACTGTAACGCGCGTCCTCGAACGCTACGCTGATCGACGATTGCGGGTTATCGCTGCGGTGCCGTGCAATTCGTTCTTCGTCGGTATAAATGGTAAGAAGTTACCTATTCGAACAGTGGAGGGGACGTTCGATCGTATTCGCAGGCAACTTGCATGGACCGCCCGCGGCGATCATCCTCTGCCCCGAATCCATGACCTTCGTCATACATTCGTGTGCAGGCGCATCCTCAAGTGGTATCAGGAGGGTGCAAATATTGACAACCGGATAATCGCCCTGTCGACCTATCTGGGACATGTGAAGCCGAGCGACACCTACTGGTATCTGACTGCCGTTCCAGAACTCATGGAAGTCGTGAACCAGAAGTTTGCCCGCTTTGCTGAGGGAGCAAGCCATGAATAAAGTCTGCCGCGTCCCTTCCTTCCCTACGCTTCTGCAGGACTTCTTCGTCGAACGACTGATGGAGCAACGCGGGGTCAGCCCGGAGACGATTTCGAGCTATCGCGATTCATTTCGTCTGTTTTTGCAGTTTGCATCCGAACGCCTGGGCAGGTGTCCTTCGGATTTGGCCCTGACCGATATGGATGCACCGTTGGTCCTGGCCTTCCTTCGACATCTCGAGATCGAGAGACATAACAGCACGCGAACTCGAAACGTTCGACTTGCAGCACTACGCTCGTTCATGAAGTACGCTGCGCATCGAGACATCACTTCGCTAGCGGTTATACAGCGTACGCTTTCAGTGCCGATGAAGCGTTGTGACAGACCTATGGTCAGTTTCCTGTCGCGTGACGAGATTCAGCAAATATTATCGGCACCCGACCCGGACACATGGTCGGGTCAACGCGACCGGGTACTCTTGGCAACGATGTATAACACCGGGGCACGTGTCTCAGAGATCCTCGCACTGCGTATTGGCGATCTCGTCCTCGGCGCCTCACCCTGCGTCCATATTCTCGGCAAAGGACGCAAGGAGCGGACGGTACCTTTGTGGCGATCAACGGCGAGGCTAATCAAGGGCTGGTTGCCACGGATCCAGGATGCACCAAGTCAACGGGTCTTCCCAAATCGGTCTGGCTATGCCATGACCCGCTCGAACGTTGCGGACCGCTTGAGACTTGCCGTATCGAAAGCGACAGAGCGATGTCCTCAACTTGCGAAACTACGCGTTTCTCCTCACGTGGTTCGCCATTCGACAGCGACACATCTGCTCCAGTCTGGCGTCGACCTGTCGGTCATCGCATTGTGGCTCGGACACGAAAGCCCGTCGACAACGCACGGCTATCTGGAAGCCGATCTGGCTATGAAGGAGCGGGCACTGAACAGTATTCAACCAACCACGAATCCAAAGAATCGTCGCTATCAACCACCCGACGACATTCTTCGGTTCTTGGAGTCTTTATAATTATGTGCAGTTCGCCGGACCGAGAATCGCTGTCCATCGGCCTGGCGATTTGTATCGCGTTCTTCTCCAAAGATGGACTGAACATAATCCTCGGCTACGCATAACGTCTTCAATGCAAATATGTGCATTGTCGCCGCAACTATCTGTTCGC
>NZ_JAYMSC010000076.1:0-3802 GCF_038900775.1 Paraburkholderia sp. JHI869 | reverse complement strand
AAAAAACCCCAAGGAGGTCCGTAAAGCTGATCGATGTCGTGTTCAGCTCGGTGCAACTCCACATAATTCACGGCTACGCATAACGGCGGCCAATCGCTACCCCGCGTAGCGCGCGCTCGACAGCTAGTGGAGCGGCCCCACGTATCTGAGGGCACGAGGACTCTCTTAAAATAAGAGATAGTCTTGTGTCTAACAGTAAGCCTAGTCATTACGTGGAACCCATCGAAATTCTGACCGAGCCGGAGCGCCGTCGTCGGCGCACCCCGCAGGAAAAAATCGCCATCGTGCAGGAAACACTGGAGCCAGGAGCATCCGTATCGGCGGTGGCACGCCGGCACGGCGTAAATGCCAACCAGGTGTTCGGCTGGCGCAAGCAATACCAGGAAGGTAGTCTGGCGGCGGTGAAGGCAGGTGAATCTGTTGTGCCCGCATCTGAGCTGGCCGCCGCCATCAAGGAAATCAAGGAACTGCAACGACTACTCGGGAAAAAGACGATGGAAGTCGAAATCCTGAAAGAAGCTGTGGAATGGGGCCGCTCAAAAAACCTGATTGCGCGCTCGCCCTTGCTGCCGGGGGACGACCATTGAAAACGGTCTGCGAAGTTCTCGGCGTGGCGCGCTCTGGTGTAGCAGCGAAACAGGCTCGCTCGCCCGATTGGCACGATGGTCGTAGCGCCAAACCGACCGACGACACGGAATTGGTCGAGGAAATCCAGGCCCACGTAGCGCACCTCCCAACTTACGGCTACCGACGCATCTGGGCACTGCTGCGCCGTAGTCGAGAACAGACCAGCGCGCCGTGCATCAATCACAAGCGCGTGTATCGGGTTATGCGTGAGCACCAGTTGCTGCTGCGTCGCCCCGGCGTGCGGCGAGACAGTCGGCGGCACGACGGTCGCGTTGCCGTTGACCGTAGCAACACCCGCTGGTGCTCCGATGGCTTTGAGTTCCGGTGCGACGATGGCACGCCGCTGCGCGTCACGTTCGCGCTGGACTGCTGCGACCGGGAAGCGATTAGCTGGGCGGCGACGACCGGCGGCCATAGCGGTGATGTGGTGCGCGACGTGATGTTGGCCGCCGTCGAACAGCGCTTCGGCACCACGCAGGCTACACAGCCCATCGAATGGCTGTCGGACAACGGCTCGGCCTACATCGACCACCGCACACGCAGCTTCGCTCGTGAACTGGGACTTGAGCCGCTGACCACGCCGGTCCGTTCGCCGCAGAGCAATGGCATGGCCGAATCGTTCGTGAAGACCATGAAGCATAATTACGTCGCCTATATGGACAAGTCCGACGCACCGACCGCGCTCTCACGTCTGGCTATCGCGTTTGAGCACTACAATGAGCGCCACCCGCACAAAGCCCTGAAATACCGCTCGCCTCGCGAGTTCAGGCGCGCTGCGGTGTCATCAACCTAACAGTGTCCGCGTGTCCTGAGTTACAGGGGCAACTCCAGCTAGGTTGTCGATCTCCAACTGTCCGTCATCGCAATAGCGTGTGAGCGCTTTCCAGCGGTTCAACGCATAGAGGATCGCCCGACTCGTGTCCGATTTGCGCGAGAGCGTTTCCAGCATCGTTGTTAGCCACACATGGAATTGATCGAGTAGCGCCCGCGCATGCTCCTGGCGATGGGCACGGCGCTCGTCGGGCGGTTTGCCCCTGATACTTTCCTCAATCCTGTATAGCGCGCCGATACGCTCGAGCGCCTCAGTGTTCAGCGCATTGGGGCGCGCTGCGTGCAATTCATAGAATTGTCGTCGAGCGTGCGCCCAGCAAGCCGCCTCCGTGACCCGCCTGGTTTCGTAGATGGCCTGGTAGCCACCGTATGCATCGGCTTGCAGCGTACCGTTGAACGACTCGAGGTGTTGCTGCGGATGGATGCCCTTGCGATCCGGCGTATAGGCGAACCACACCGCCGGCGGCGTCATGTCGGCCGATGCACGATCATCGCGCACGTACACCCACAAGCGGCCGGTCTTCGTCTTGCCGTTGCCCGGTGCAAGCACTGGAACCGGCGTGTCGTCGGCGTGCAGTTTCGTCGCCGACATCACATGACGACGTAGTGTTCCAACGAGCGGCTGCAGCAGCGTTGCCGCGTGACCGACCCACTTCGCCAGCAGAGAGCGATCAAGCTCGACGCCTTCTCTCGCGTACATAACCGATTGCCGGTAAAGCGGCACGTGGTCCGCGAACTTCGAGACCAGCACGTGTGCCAGCAGCCCAGGGCCGGCGAGACCGCGTTCGATGGGGCGACTCGGTGCAGGCGCCTGAGAGATGTGGTCGCAACACACGCACGCAAACTTCGGGCGCACATGACGGATGACCCGGAAGCTTGCCGGTACGTACTCAAGCTGTTCGGCGACGTCTTCGCCCAGCGGCTTCATCTCGCCACCACACTCCGCGCACCTCCCCGCAGATTCGGGCAGGTGCGTTCGGACCTCGCGCGGCAGATGTTCAGGCAGTGGCCTGCGCGGTGCCTGTTCTACCGCCGTGCGCGGCGTCTTCGGGATTTCGACCGGCGCCGCGCCTTCGTCGGCCTCAAGCTCTTCGAGGCGCAGCTCGAGTTGCTCGATCTGATGGCCCAGCTTCTCCGACTTGCGACCGAACTGCATACGGCGCAGCTTGGTAATGAGCAGCTTCAGGTGTTCGACTTCGGCTGCACGCGAAGCCAACGCGGCTTGTTGCGAGTCGACTGTTTCTTGCAGTTTGAGCACTTGCGCGTCGCGCTCGCGCAGCGTCGCCTCCTGGCTGAGCAGCATGGCCTTCAGCGTTTCGACATCGTCGGGAAGTGGGTTCGCGCGCGTCATGCAGGCAGTTTACGCGCCAGCAACGACGTTTACAACGCTGAGGTCGGTCGTGCCGTTCTCGTCGGTTGCCGCCAGTCGATGCCTTCCAGCAGCATTGATAGTTGTGCCGGACTCAGGCAAACAACGCCACCGTCCGCTTGAGGCCATACGAAGCGCCCCTTCTCGAGTCGCTTCATCAGCAGGCACATGCCATCGCCGCTCCACCACAGCACCTTGAGCAGGTCGCCGCGTTTGCCGCGAAACACAAAGACGTGCCCGCAGAACGGATCGCGTTCCAGCACGGTCTGCACCTTGGCGGCGAGACTGTTGAATCCGGCCCGCATGTCGGTGACTCCTGCGGCCAGCCACACTCGGGACCCGGAAGGCAGGCCAACGGCAGACGGCAGCATCAGCAGGCTCATCGGGCAAGGCCCCGCACAATCTTGATCAGGGTTGCGATGGGTGTGTCAGCGCTTAATCGTAGCCGGACGTCACCGCATTCGACCTCGTAGGTGCCGGCACTGTCCGACGATTGGCTCGCCGGTACTTCAGGTAAAGGCTCAGCCACTGCCACTGGTAGCCAGTTGAGTGCAGGTACCTCTGGCAACGGAACGTCGGGCATGCCGAAATCGCCGGCAAGATAGTGACGACGCCATTTGAACAGCAGATTGGCGTTGATGCCGTGCTCGCGAGCGATGAGCGCGGCCGACGCGCCTGGCTTGAGTGTCGCCTCGACGATCTGCCGTTTGAACTCGACTGAAAAATTGGGTCGCTTGGATCGTTTGGATTGCGGAGCGTTGTCCACTATAGCGTCCACCATTCATTTGGTGGACACCAAAGTAGCCAAACTCAACGACGAGATCTACACGGTAATGGGGACGCGCTTACGTGCCGGGGTTGAAGGGACCGGCACCTACGGAGCGGGCTTGGCCCGCGTGCTGCGCGATCATGAGATCGAGGTCCTTGAAGTCAATCGTCCCGATCGCGCGATGCGCCGCTCCCGAGGGAAGTCCG
>NZ_JAYMSC010000075.1:0-4259 GCF_038900775.1 Paraburkholderia sp. JHI869 | reverse complement strand
GTGGAGGCGGCGGCACGCACTTGTCGAGTTCAGCGTTCACCTGCTGCGCCAGCTTCTGCGCGCGTTCGATCGCGTCCCAGCCGTGCACCCAGCGCGTGGCGTGCGTTTCGTCCTGCTCCTTCCAGGCTTCGTCGGTCAGCGCCGAGAGCCGGCCCGCATCCTCGCCGCGGCACGGCGACTGTGCCGCGCGCTCGTTGGTGCGCTCGATTTCCTGCAGCGCGTCCACCCACTTCTGGCGCGTTTCCACTGGCGGCCAGTTCTTCTGCCCGTAGATCGGCTGAAACGGCACGCTGCCGTCGATGAAATGGCGCGCGTTGTTGAGCGCACCGGCCGCCGCGTCGTTGTAGACCTTCGAAACGAGCACATGGCTGTCCTGGCGCTCGGCAATCTCGAGCCAGCCTTCGGCCAGACCGCGCTGATACGGGTCCGCGATTTTCTGCGCGGCGGGCATCAGCGCCTCGGCATCGCTGCCCGCGCTGGCGAACACGTGAGCGCTTGCCAGCGCGGCGAACAATGCGCCGCATATCAAAGTTTTTTTCATGAGATTCTCCGCGCCCGCCACGGTTTCCCGTGGCGGGCCTGGGTCACGGTCGATCAGAACCCGAACGTCGCGCCAACCGACGCACCGGTGCTGGCGCCGCTACCCGTCGAACGCGAAACGTGCGCGTTCAGGAGCAGGCGGTCCGACACGTACCAGTTCGCACCGATTGCCAGGGCGCTTTCGCCGCCGTAGGTACCGGCCGCGGCGGCCATCTGGAAGTTGCCTTCCGCCCGTGCGTTCGGGAGGAGCGACGAAGCGGCCATGGCGGCGGCGCCCAGCGAGTTCATCTGCTTGCGAACAACGCTGATCTGCTGGTTCGTGTAGTTGTTCGCTTGCTGCACGGCCTGGTTGCCCATGTCGATCACGGCGTTGTTGACCGTGTTGTTCAACTGGTCCACATTGACCGCGTCCGTGCCGTTCTGGCCTGCTGCAACGTTCGTGACACGACGCTGCACCGAGTCCGAACCCATCGAAACCGTGTTGTCCTCGGTCGCGACCGAACCCTGACCGATCGCAACGGAGTTCGCACCGGTTGCCGTGGCGCCCGCGCCGATCGCCGTGGCGTTTGTGCCGCTTGCCGTCGACTTCGCGCCGATTGCCGTGGCGTTGGTTGCGCTCGCTACCGAATTCGCACCCGACGCCGTCGACCAGTCACCGCTTGCGTTGGCGTTTGCACCGCCCGCCGTCGCGTGGTTGCCCGCCGCGCTGGCCGCTTCGGTGTTGCGATCGCCGTTCGCCGTGAACATCGGGTCGCTGCCATCGACAGAGATGTTGTTCACTTGCTCGATCAGCGAGTACAACTGCGAGCCGTTCACCGCGTCGTTGCTCGATGCGCTGATGTCACCCGCCGTCACGTTGTGCAGCGCTACGGTCGAAGTCGCACCCGAGCCGCCCAGCGTGACCGAGTCGTGCGCCGACGAGTCGTACATCACCGCATCAGCCAGCTTGCCGTTGATGTTCGTGATGTCGCCCGAGAGGTTCGAGATGCTCTGGTTCGTCGCGTAGAGCTGCGAGCCGTTCACCGCCTCGGTGCTCGTTGCGTTCACCGCACCGTTCGAGACACCAATAAGCGTGCGCGTGCCTGCCGTGCCCGTGAAGTCCACAACCGTACCGTCTGTGTCCTTCGCAACGGTGATGTTGCGCGTCGTCTGATCCTGCTGGACGAGGCCGATCGTGCCGTTGTTGATGTTGTTGATCACATTCGACACACGACCGTCGATGTTCGTCAGCGCGCTGCCCACGTTGTTGTACGTGCCGCCGCTCAGGATGTACGTCGGGTTCGAGATCGAACCGTCCGGGTTCACCGTCGAGCCGCCGCCCAGCGAGCTGGCCGTCGAGCTGCCCAGTGCGTAGAGCTGCGAACCGTTGATCGCGTCGAAGCTCGAAGCGTTCACCAGGCCGTTCGCCACGTTGTGCAGCGCCACGGGCGTTGTCGCGCCCGAACCGCCCAGCGTGACCGAATCGTGCGCCGACGAGTCGTACATCACCGCGTCTTGCAGCTGACCGTTGATGTTCGTGATGTCGCCTGCGAGGTTCGAGATGTTCTGGTTCGTGGCGTACAGCTGCGAGCCGTTCACTGCATCTACGCTCGAAGCGTTCACCGCACCGTTCGACACACCCGTCAGAACACGCGTGCCTGCTGTGCCCGTGAAGTCCACGATCGTGCCATCCGTGTCCTTCGCAACGGTGATGTTGCGCGTCGTCTGATCCTGCTGGACGAGGCCGATCGTGCCGTTGTTGATGTTGTTCGTCAGGTTCGTGATGTCCGTCGTGTTCTGCGTCACACGGCCGTCCAGGTTCGTGATCGCGCTGCCCACGTTGTTGTAGGTGTCGCCGCCCACGACGTACGTCGGCGCCGAGATCGAGCCGTCGCCGTTCACCGTCGAGCCGCCGCCCAGGGCGTCAGCCGTGCTGCTGCCCAGTGCGTATAGCTGCGAACCGTTGACTGCGTCGAAGCTCGAAGCGTTCACCAGGCCGTTCGCCACGTTGTGCAGGGCCACAGGCGTTGTTGCACCCGAACCGCCCAGTGTCACCGAGTCATGCGCCGACGAGTCGTACAGCACCGCGTCGTTGAGCTTGCCGTTGATGTTGGTGATGTCGCCAGCCAGGTTCGACACGTTGGTGTTCGTTGCGTAGAGCTGTGAACCGTTCACTGCGTCCGTGCTCGATGCGTTCAGCGCGCCGTTGGCTACGTTGTGCAGCGCCACGGGCGAGGTCGCGTCCGTGCCGCCCAGCGTCACCGAGTCGTGTGCCGACGAGTCGTACAGAACCGCATCGGCCAGTTGGCCGTTGATGTTCGTGATCTGGCCCGACAGGTCCGTGATGCTCTGGTTCGTTGCGTACAGCTGCGAACCGTTCACTGCGTCGGTGCTCGATGCGTTCAGTGCGCCGTTAGCCACGTTGTGCAGTGCTACTGCCGAGGTCGCACCCGTGCCGCCCAGTGTGACCGAGTCGTGTGCCGACGAGTCGTACATCACCGCGTCTTGCAGCTGGCCGTTGATGTTCGTGATGTCGCCTGCGAGGTTCGAGATGCTCTGGTTCGTCGCGTACAGCTGCGAGCCGTTCACTGCATCTACGCTCGAAGCGTTCACCGCACCGTTCGACACACCCGTCAGAACACGCGTGCCTGCCGTGCCCGTGAAGTCCACGATCGTGCCATCCGTGCCCTTCGCAACGGTGATGTTGCGCGTCGTCTGATCCTGCTGGACGAGGCCGATCGTGCCGTTGTTGATGTTGTTCGTCAGGTTCGTGATGTCCGTCGTGTTCTGCGTCACACGGCCGTCCAGGTTCGTGATCGCGCTGCCCACGTTGTTGTAGGTGTCGCCGCCCACGACGTACGTCGGCGCCGAGATCGAGCCGTCGCTATTCACCGTCGAGCCGCCGCCCAGGGCGTCAGCCGTGCTGCTGCCCAGTGCGTATAGCTGCGAACCGTTGACTGCGTCGAAGCTCGAAGCGTTCACCAGGCCGTTCGCCACGTTGTGCAGGGCCACAGGCGTTGTTGCACCCGAACCGCCCAGTGTCACCGAGTCATGCGCCGACGAGTCGTACAGCACCGCGTCGTTGAGCTTGCCGTTGATGTTGGTGATGTCGCCAGCCAGGTTCGACACGTTGGTGTTCGTCGCGTACAGCTGCGAACCGTTCACTGCGTCAGTGCTCGATGCGTTCAGCGCGCCGTTGGCTACGTTGTGCAGCGCCACGGGCGAGGTCGCGTCCGTGCCGCCCAGCGTCACCGAGTCGTGTGCCGACGAGTCGTACAGAACCGCATCGGCCAGCTGGCCGTTGATGTTCGTGATCTGGCCCGACAGGTCCGTGATGCTCTGGTTCGTTGCGTACAGCTGCGAACCGTTCACTGCGTCGGTGCTCGATGCGTTCAGTGCGCCGTTAGCCACGTTGTGCAGTGCTACTGCCGAGGTCGCACCCGTGCCGCCCAGTGTGACCGAATCGTGTGCCGACGAGTCGTACATCACTGCATCAGCCAGTTGACCCTGCATGTTCGTGATCTGGCCGTTGATGGTCGTCACGTCACCTTGCAGCGTTGTCACGTCACCGGCGAGGTTCGTCACGTTACCGGCCAGATTCGACACGTTCGTGTTCGTCGCGTACAGCTGCGAGCCGTTCACGGCGTCGGTGCTCGATGCGCTCAGCGCGCCGTTAGCCACGTTGTGCAGGGCTACTGCCGAGGTTGCGTCCGTACCGCCCAGCGTCACCGAGTCGTGCG
>NZ_JAYMSC010000074.1:0-4344 GCF_038900775.1 Paraburkholderia sp. JHI869 | reverse complement strand
GCTCTGGGGCGAACGCACACAGCCGCTGGGCGCGGCTGCGTTGCCCGAGCGGGGGCGGGCGGGGGAAGGGTGCGTAGTGCGTCGTGCGCTGAAAGGGTCAGGCGAACGTGTCGATCAGGCCAACGGAGCGCTGCGTGACGCTCGCGACGGTGCTGCTCGTGTCGTCCACGGCGTCCGCTGCGCTCAGCGTGCTGCCCGAGCCCGAACCGGAACCGCCGGAGCGGCCCGAACCGCTGCCTTGCTGCTGCGCCTGCTGGTTCATCTGCCGCGAGAAGCCGTCGCTCACGCTCGCGCTGCCAAGGCCGATGCCGTTTTGCTCCATGGCCTCGCGCAGCTTCGGCAGGGCCGCTTCGACGGCCTCGCGCACCTGCTGGTGCTGCGAGACGAAGAGCGCGTGCGCGTGGCTTTCCGAGACCTGCAGGACGACCTGGAGTGGTCCGAGATCCTTCGGATTGAGCGTGAGTTCCGCCGACTGCTGGTGCGCGTTCGAGAGGAACACCACTTTCTGGCTGAGCGCGTCTTCCCAGTCGTTCGTGCCGACCTGCGGCGCGATCGACGCGGAAGCGGCTGCCGCGGCCGCCGGATTCGCGCTTGCGCTGGCTGCCTGAGCGGCCTGGGCCTGCGCGGCCGTTGCGGCGGCGAGCGCCGCGGCCTGGGTTGCGGCGAGCGCGTCGGTCGTGGCGGTGCTCGCCGTGGCGTCGGTCTGCGTGGCCGCGCCTGCTTGCTGCTGGGCCGCTGCCGTGAGCGCGTCGGTGGCGGCCTTCGCGGTGTCGGTCGCGGCGGTCGCCACGCCCTTGGCCGCATCGGCGCCGCTGCTCGTTGCCGTGCCGAACGCCTTGCTTTGGGCGGTCGCGCTCAAATGCGTGGCGAAGCTGCTGGCGATGCCGGCGCCGGCGCCCGTGCTGGCCGTGGTTGCGCCATTGGCCGCCGAACTGGCCGCGCCGGCCGTGTTCACCGCACGCGTGGTGAGCGTACCCGCGCCGCCGCGCAACTGCGCGAGCGCGGCTTGCAGGGCGTCGTTCACCGACTTCGGGTTGGCGCTCGCGGCGCTGGCCGTGCCCGTGCTCGTGCCGTCGGCGGCCGTGCCCGCGCCGGCGGCTGCCGTGGCGGCCGCTGCCGCAGCGGCGGACGCGACGCCCGCGAGCGTGCTGTCGCTGCTCGTCTGGCCAGACGCCTGGCTGCCGTCGGCGTTCGTGTCGGTGCTCGCGTCGCTCTGGGCCTGCTGCGCCTGCAGGGCTTGCTGCGCCTGCGCCGCGGCGGCTTGCGCACCTGCGTCCGCAGCCTGCTTTTGCTGGGTGCGCGCGGCGGCGCGGCGATCCGCGCTCGACGTGGCCTGCGAGCCCTGGCTCGAGTTCGAGCTCGACGTCTGCGAAGCGCTGCTGCTGCTTTGCGAGGCGCCACTGTCGGACGTGTTCGCACTCGACTGCGCGGAGGCATTCGACTGCGCGTTTTGCGCCGCCTGGGCGTTCTGGCTGGCCTGCGCGCTTTGCGCGTTCATCTGCTGTTGCAGCGTCTGCGCGAAGCCCTGGCTGGCGGCATCGGCCTGGCTGACGGTGTTCGATGCCGTGTTCGACACGGCGTTCGATGCGGAATTGCCCGTCACCGCGTCGGCGGCGGCGCCGAAAATTGACGAGAGGGAAGAGAGGAGCGACATACTGGCGGCCTCGATAACTGATTACGGATGTTGCGACGTTCGCATGCGTAGCACGCGGGCGGCGTGCTCGTCGGCGTCGCGCTGTTCGCGGCGGGCGTCCTTGAGGGCCTGCACGTCCTCCTGGCGCGTTTGCAGGACCTCGTACGAGCCGAGCTTCTGCTTGCTGCGCTGCCATTCGGGCTTGGTGGCCTCCACGCGCGCGGTGGCCTGCTCGAGCAGGCGCCGCTGCTGTTCGATCGCCGCGTCGAGCGTGTCGATGAACGCCTGGAAGTTGCGCACGTTGCCCGCGGCCATGCCGCTGCGCGCCGATTCGGTGAAACGCGTGTGGTATTCGTCGCGGTAGGTGATGAGCGCCTCTAGCTGCTTTTCGACCTCGATGCGCTCGCGCTGCACGCGGCCGAGCTTTTGCGTGGCGGCGTCGACGTCGTCTTGCGCGAGGCCGATCAAGGTTTGCAGCGCGGTCTGTTTCGTCATGTCCTGGCTCCGATCAACTGGCCGAGCATCTCGACGCTCTGATCATAGTTCGCGGTTTCGCGAAAACCCTGCTGAAGAAAAGCTTCGATGCGCGGATACAGCGCGATCGCGCGGTCGAGCACGGCGTCGCGCCCGCTGACATACGCGCCCACGTTGATGAGGTCGCGGTTGCGCTGGTAGCGCGAAAGCATCTGCTTGAGCGCGCGCGTCTGGTTCAGATGCTGGTCGTCGATCAGCGCGGTCATCGCGCGGCTGATCGAGGCCTCGATGTCGATGGCCGGATAGTGCCCCGCCTCGGCGAGCGCACGCGAGAGGACGATGTGGCCGTCGAGAATCGCTCGCGCCGAGTCGGCGATCGGGTCCTGCTGGTCGTCGCCTTCGGTGAGCACGGTGTAGAACGCCGTGATCGAGCCGCCGCCCTCGGGGCCGTTGCCGGTGCGCTCGACGAGCGCCGGTAGCTTCGCGAACACCGAAGGCGGATAGCCCTTGGTCGCGGGCGGCTCGCCGATGGCGAGCGCGATCTCGCGCTGCGCCATCGCATAGCGCGTGAGCGAATCCATGAGCAGCAGCACGTGCTTGCCCTGGTCGCGGAAATATTCGGCCAGCGACGTGGTGTACGCGGCGGCCTGCATGCGCAGGAGCGGCGACACGTCGGCGGGCGCGGCCACGACGACCGAGCGCGCCAGGCCGTCCTCGCCGAGGATCTGCTCGATGAATTCCTTCACTTCGCGGCCCCGCTCGCCGATCAGGCCGATCACGATGACTTCCGCGCTGGTTGCGCGCGCCATCGTGCCGAGCAGCACCGATTTACCCACGCCCGAGCCCGCAAAGAGGCCCATGCGCTGGCCGCGCCCGACCGTGAGCAGCGAGTTGATCGCGCGCACGCCCACGTCGAGCACCTTGTGGATCGGCTCGCGGTTCAGCGGATTGATGACGGGCGCGGTGAGCGGCGCGTCGGCTTCGGTGTTCAAGGGGCCGAGGCCGTCGAGCGGGCGGCCCGAGGCATCGACCACGCGGCCGAGCATGCCCCAGCCCACCGGCAGGCGCTTTGCGCCCGCTTTCGGGTCGGCGATCGGCGCGGTTTCGAGCGGCCAGACGCGCGCGCCGGGCAACAGGCCCGCGACTTCGGTCGTCGGCATCAGAAAGAGTTTGTCGCCGCCGAAGCCGACCACTTCCGCTTCGGCCATCGGCAGCGAGCTGCCCGGCGGCAGCTCGATCATCACTTCGGCGCCCACGGCGAGGCGCAGCCCCACCGCTTCGAGCACGAGGCCCGCCGCGCGCGTGAGGCGTCCACAGCCGCGCAGCGGCAGGGCGAGCGCGTTACGCTCGCGCACACCGCGCAATTGCGCGTTCCACGAAGTCAGAAACGGGTTGGCCGGGTCGTAGTTCGCCGGCGGCACGTAGGGCGCGGGCGCAGCTTCGGCCTCGACCGGCGCGCCGTGATCGGTCAGGCTCGGCGGCGCATCGAAAGTATCTGCGTCGATCGCTGCGTCGATCGCGTCGATGGCGCCCTGCTCGCGTGCCTCGCGCTTGCTCGGGATGTCGAGGTCGCCCACGAGCAGCGCGCCAAGATGCGCGGGGTCGCTTGCAAGCGGGCCGAATGACGCGAGCGCGAGTTCCTGCTCGAGCGGCGTGAGGCCGCCCGTGTGGATCGCGTGATGGATCGCTTGATGGCTCGGCGGTTGGGGATGATTCACCATGGCCGTGCCTTGCCAAGCGCGGCCGTCACGCGCTCCCAGCGCGTGCGGATGCTGGCGTCGGTTTCGCCCGTCGCGGCCTGCGCGCGGCAGCCGCCGCGCTCGATCGTCGGGTCGGTGCGCACGCTCCAGCCGCGCGCCTGAAGGTCGTCGAGCAGATAGGCTTCGACGATCGGCAGATCGGCGGGGCTCACCACGAGCTGCGGGGAACCGGCGAGCTGCGGCTCGGCCACGAGCACTTCGCGCGCGACCGCGACGAGCGCCGTCGGGTCGTGCTGAACGTGCTGGCGCACGACCTGCTGCGCGATGTCGAGCGCAAGCTCGACGAGCGTGTCGGCCACGCCTGCCTGCGCCGTTTCGAGCGCATCGCTAAAGCGGCTTGCAAGCGCCGCGAGTTGCGCCGCTTGCGCGCGCGCCTCGGCCTGGCCCTGTTCGAAGCCCTGCTGGCGGCCCTGCTCGTGCCCGGCCTGATAGCCGAGCGCCTGGCCCGCCACGTGGCCGGAACGCAGCCCTTCCTGG
>NZ_JAYMSC010000073.1:0-5364 GCF_038900775.1 Paraburkholderia sp. JHI869 | reverse complement strand
CCGTACTACTTCCAGCTTGAAGCTGGCGTCAAATTGTCGGCGCCTTCTTGTCATCTTGCTCTTTTTCCTCGTCGATTCAGGATTGTCCCCCCTATCGACCTGTCCGAGGAAATTAGACCACTACACACCTCCCCCATTTGATGCTTAGACTGCCGCAGGGGTACGGCCCACAACCATTGCTGCAGGCTCGCATGGTCATTGCCAGGTTGTGCCAACAGCCGACTCCAGCGGTCCAGTGTCGCGTCGCCAAACGCACCAATAAGCCCCTCGGTTAGAGGTCCTTCGACATCCTGCCCAGCCTTTACGATGAGCCGCTTGAGCAATCGATCGTGGACGATCACGATGTGATGCTCGTAGAGCCAGCGTTTCAATTCGTACAGCAAGTCTCCGCGCTCGGGGCGGCCTGTCAGGCGTTCTTTGAGCCAGCGCACGACATACCGGCGCTGGTGCTCGGCCATCGGCCGGAAGCCGAGCGCGTGATATGCGAGGACCTGAAGATCGATGAGCGTGCGAGCCCACGTTTCATACAGCGTCCGCAGCGTGCCTAGATCGGGCGGATCGACCGCCAGTTGCGCGCCAAGGTGATTCCAGAGCACTTTGGGAACTTGCTTGTAGGCGTCGAGCGTGCGGCCGCTCATCCGGATAAAGCCGATGTGGAGCGCGACGGCAAGCCGGTATAGGTCGCCGCGACGCGCCTCGATCAGTGCGCGCTCATTCGCTGAGAAGGTGAAGAACGTGGCAAGGTCGAACTCGGTGAGTTCGCGAGGAATCTGCCGGATGCCAAGATAGGTGACTTGCCAGTGTTCTATCGCGCTCGCCTTGAAGCGAAAGACGGACCAATGAGCATAGCGACAGCGAATGACGGGGCAACGACTACTACCTGCGCAAATAAGAGCTCAACCGTGCCCGGAGGCACCACCCAGACAGCAAGTGATTGATTTGGTGAGGAATTTTAACGGGGCCGCCTCGCAAACCCGCGCCACGCCTAGACCGCGCTACCGTCGCGAAATGCGCTGAAATCAAGGCGACACCTAATGTTGACGAATTTATGCGTCTGTAACGAGACGCGCCAGCCGTAGCGTTGCGCCGCTCGGATGCAGATACCTGTGGCGTGGGACGACAGACTCAGCGGCTGCAACCAGATTGGGGTGCCGTGCGCCTGGTGGATCGGGTCAAGTTTCTCAAGCACGATGTCGATCTCGTGCCGCTCGCCGATTGGGTATTTGATCTCGTTCGCGCGCGTCAGCGCCTCTTCGAGGACCGGGCGTCCGCCCGGCATCGCGTACTTCGGGCTGACGGTGACGAACGTGGTAGGCGTGACGAGCGGCACGTAAGTGCCCGAGGTTTCGACCTGTACGCGGTGATGCCACGCTTCGAGCTTCGCGATCAGTGGACGCAGGTCATAAATGCACGGTTCCCCGCCGGTGATTACCACGTGCTCTGCGTCGGCCGACCGCACGATATTGGCCAGCGTGGGCACGTCATACCACGCATAGTTGTCGCAGGGCTGCGCGCTTTTCTCGCCCATTGCGCTGACGCTGATTTCCCGCTCAAGGGACACGTGCCACGTGTGCTTGCTGTCGCACCACGGGCACCCGACCGGACACCCTTGCAAATGAACGAACACCGACGGTGTGCCAGTGAAGCAGGCCTCGCCCTGCAATGTTTCAACTATCTCGTTGACGGGATAGGCGCCAACGGATGGCGCGGCTAGAGCCGGTACGTCACGTTGCATTTGCGTGTCTCCTCAATTCGTACTTCCGTCAATCGTACCTTGGTGCCTTCCAGTACGTCGGGGCCGAGCACGGTCACCAGCCACTGCGCCATGTTCTCGGCAGTCGGATTGAACGGTACCCTGACTACCGACGCATCGATATCGCGCAAGTAGGCATAGAACGGATCCTCGGCCCACAGCAGCATGCGGTGGTCCCAGTGGTCTTCGACCCAGTTGCACAACAGCGTCTTGATCACGCCGAAGTCGATCACGCGCCCGAGGTCGTCAAGCGAGGCGCCTTCGCAAACGAAGTGGATGCGGTAGTTGTGTCCATGCAGGTTCTTGCATTTGCCTTCATGGCCGTAGACACGGTGCCCACATGAAATGTCGTGAAAGCGCTCAGCCTGTAGCATGGTCAGTACCCTTCTTCTCGTGCGATTTTCGGGAACACGGCGCGTGCGGCTTTTCGATCGTCCAGGAAGCCGCGCGCCGGCCGCTCGTCATGGTAAATTCGTAGGTCATACACACCGCGCGAATCCGAACGTCCATGGGCTGCGGCGTGGCCACTTCCACCATCTCAGGTCAGCTGCATTCCGGTTTCCCCCAAAATTTGCCCGTGCGAGATCACCCAATCGGTCGGTTGAGTTCCGACACGCCGATCACCATTGTGGAGCAGTCGAGCGCCACGGCTTGGTTCGTCGCGAGCGCGAGGAAGAAAGAATGCGTTGCGCGTCGGCACGAACGTCAGTTCGATGCGGTGGTCAATGAACGCGTCGACGCTGGGAAAGTCGGTGTAAATCTCAAACTCGCGACGATGAGTGGTCTGCGGCGAACTGACGGCGAGTTGCTGGCCGACATTCAGTATCAGATGCGCGTGCGCCACATCGATCCCCCGTCGCGGGCGTTGCGCACAGTCGAAAGAGTTCCCTGCCACATTGTCGGAGTGCTGCTTGGCCCGGTAGAAGCGGGTGGCCGAATCCTGCCCACCGGCGAGCACGGCAATTGTCTTGCGTTCGATGCGAGACGAGTTCATGTTTCGACTCCAATCCAAACCTGTACATGTTCGCGTCCATTCTCTCCGCCTCTACCGATCACGCCGCGGAAGATTTCCGACGGGTTGGTCGTTTCGCATTTTTCGACGGGGAGACGTGCGCCGTTCGGCACGCCTTCCTTCCTGGCTACTGGTCGATATCTGCAACGACGAGGTCGAGGGTTAATTGTGTCGCTCTGCGCGGTGATCAGTCGCGCCACCAGCCACATCGTTAGACGCCTGAAACGTCGGTATGACCGGAAAAGAGATCGATATTCGTTCTCTTTTCCGGCCCCTACAGAATGCACTGGAAATCGCTCTCCGGTGCCAGTCATGCACTGACGTTCGAACGCCTGCAGTTCAGATGTCACTCGGAAGAGTAATGCATTGTTCATGCGGAGTACCTGTTGGCAGTACATCTTGCCTTTCTTCTATTGTGCCAGGCACAATAGTATGCACCCTTGATAAACATCAATGAGCGCGTCCCATTGCTGGCAAGCGCCGAAATCCTTCTTTCGAGCGGTTCGTGCTCCAGTTCGATATTAAGCGCTGAGTGGCATCGGCTCAGTATCTGGAGGACCAAGTATCTGAGCCACCCCGAGTGCCCACGTTCCGCGTACGCTAAGAGGTGTTAACAGAATGACTTTTGCAGGTGTCGCCAGCATATGATGCAGCAGGCAATTCGGAGGAAAGCCTCGTGGATGAAAGCGAGCTGTTCAAAGCGGATGCGCAGTCGGCGGAAGTTGTGAAGCCAAGATATGGTCCGCTCGACAACCCAGCGTGTTTTGCCTAGCCCACTACCATGAGGCTGACCACGTCGAGCGATTTCGGTCGCAATGCCGGCGGCATGCAGTGGGCGTCGATATTTGTCGTGGTCATAGCCTCTATCGCCCTGAACGACCCGAGGCTTTGATAGTGGTGTGCCACGCTTGCCGCGGATTGGCGGAATTGCCTCAACCAGCGCTTGAAGCTGAGTGACGTCGTTGCGGTTGGCGCCGGTCAGAATCACCGCGAGCGGGATGCCTTGCGCTTCGGTGATGAGATGGTGCTTTGAACCGGGTCGCGCACGGTCTGTGGGATTCGGTCCTGTTTTTGACCTGAGCCCACAGCGCGGATTGAAGAGGAATCGACGATGACGCGAGACCAGTCGATTTGGTCGGCTGCGTAGAAATCCGACATGCGTCGGGTTTCGTCTAATGGGGGGTGTTATGGCGGATTTTAATGAAATCGCACAGGGCTACCAGTCGTTTTTGCAGTTGCCTGTTTACCGGGATGTCGAGGCGTTCAGCTTTGAAAAGCTGATCGGCGATTGCAGCGATCTGTCCATATTGGATCTCGCTTGCGGAGAAGGGTATTACTCTCGGTATTTCCGGCAGCATGGCGCTGCTCGCGTGGTCGGTGTGGATATTTCGGCTGAAATGATCCGTCTGGCGGCAGCGCAGGAGCATAGCGATCCGCTCGGTATCGACTATCGTGTGGGTGATGCGCGTGATGTGGAACTGGAGGAGCGTTTCGATATCGTCAGTGGTGCCTGGTTATTGCAGTACGCGCGTGATCGTGATGGATTGCGGGCCATGTGCACGACGATCGCGCAACACCTGAAGCCGGAGGGTGTTCTTGTGGGTCTCAATCTCAATCCTATATTTTCAGCGGATGGGATGGCATTGGCCAAATATGGTCATACCCGAACGCCTGACCACGCCGAAGAAGGAGATGCAGTGTGTTGGCGGTTTTATCCTCCCCAAGCCGAGCCGTTTGAAATCCGTACTTACCAAAAAAGCTTGGCCAGCTATGCCTGGGCATTCGAACATGCTGGCCTGACGCGGCCGGAATGGGTCCCCGTCTCAGTGCGCCCCGAGCGTCTGGCGCAGGACGGCGCGGATTTCTGGGCCTATTTTTTGCAGCATCCACCAATTGCCGGTCTACGCAGCCGCGCGATGTGTTAGTCAAGGCAGGCTTTGTTTGGGAGGAGTCGCCAGCAAATGGGGCTTGAGCGCGCGCATCAGCGCATTGGCGCAATCTCGAACGCTCCTGCCGGGCGCGAATTTGAGTTGCGCGCGCGGGCGTTCTTTGCCGGGCGCGGCATCAACTTGCAGCCACGCCACAAGATGCGCATCGGCGCCGGCGTAGTCAAGAAGCCGCATGAGTTCGATCTACGGAGTGACGACCAAAGAATACGGTCATTGCGCGGGAACTGGGTGTTTCGGTGCAAACCGTCTGTCTGTGGCGCAAGCGCATTGCCCGGCAAGGTGTCGAAGGCATTCGCGAGGGTGAACGAAGTGGCCGTCCGCCACGCATCACGCACTAAGCGCGACCGCAGTTGATTGCGCTGGCGTGGAGCGCAGGAACCTGATGGGCGGGCAACGCCGACACTCGACGAGATTGCGCGTGCCGTGGAGCGCGGCGTCGTCGAGCAGATCAGCCGCAGTCACGTGCAGCGCATTCTGCAGGCCGGCGACGTACGCCCGCACCGGGTCCAGCAATGGCTGCTCAGGGCTCTGTCAGGTTGGCCGATGTAGTCTGTCTTTGTGGCGTACGAGTAGTTATCCTTATTAGATAACCCTGTCTCCGGCCGCAGTGACAGTCCAACCATGCCACGTCGCGAAACGTTTCTGGAGCG
>NZ_JAYMSC010000072.1:0-5601 GCF_038900775.1 Paraburkholderia sp. JHI869 | reverse complement strand
GGACATCCTCACGCGTCTGCCCACGCACAGGGCCAGCGACATTGCCGCGTTGTTGCCGCATCACTGGCAGCCGATACCGACAATCGCCTAACTTCGTCTGTCAAGACGGGATCGCTGGCCGCTTACCCACTATATGCTTCTCAGGTTGACCTGTGCGGCCACCCAGCGGAATGCAGCCCTCGTCGAGGAGGCCGCCAACGCGGCAGAGAGCCTTCGGTATCTACGATCAAGGAGGCTTGCGTATCGATCTGGTGCGAACGAGCCGTAGGCGAGATATAGATATGCGAAACGTTGAACTTCACCTGGACGGCTGTCGTCTGTCGGCGTTCCGTTAAGCAGAAACGATGCCGAAAGATGTGCGCGTGTGTGATATTGTCCGGTCCCTAGCGCAAGCGGGCCACGCACGAAAACGAGTTCGATGCGTTGATCACGCGCTTGAGCGAACGCACGAGGTTCGTTTCCGTCAACCCCGTGCAACAGGAAAAGTCGCGCCGCAGGCTGGGCCGCCGCGGGCCGCACGCGATACGAGAGACCCGAAGCAGTGTCTTCGTGAAGGATTTCCACGGGGTGCGCTGCTCCGGATGCCATTACTTCGCAATCCAAACCGGCGCGATTGCTGTGCCGCGGCTTGCGCCGTAGCCAAAATAGATGTTCAGTCCTGCGAGCGGCTCCAGATAGCGCGCGTTCTTTAGGCCACCGGCGTCCACCGCCTCGAATCCGAGGCTGTCGATGATCGATTTGACCGTCGTTTTGGCCAGCGCGCTATCACCGGCGTAGAACACGGCACCGCGCTGACCGTTTGCGAACGCAGGACCATCAGCCAGTACCTGGGCGAAAAG
This sequence comes from Paraburkholderia sp. JHI869, assembly GCF_038900775.1. Lineage (NCBI taxonomy): Bacteria > Pseudomonadati > Pseudomonadota > Betaproteobacteria > Burkholderiales > Burkholderiaceae > Paraburkholderia > Paraburkholderia sp. JHI869. The sequence goes on along the minus strand of NZ_JAYMSC010000072.1, from coordinate 4,762 downwards.
CGTATTGAAAGCCTTGACGACGTCAGCGCCAGGCACAGCACGCGCGATCTCTTCAGCGGCGGACGATTGGTGACCAATCGTCAGGCCCATGTAGTCGGCGGTTAAAGGGTTCGTGATATCGATGACCGTCTTGCCACTGACGTCTCCGACCGAGCGCAGTGCGGCGACCGCATCATTGTAGCCAGTGGCGAGGATGACCACGGTGCTATCAATTGCCGAAACTGCTGCGACGACAGCTTCTGCTCCCGGATTTTGCGAGGCCAGTGCTTGCGCCTTGGCCAGATCGCGGCCCGTGACGCGGACTTCATGACCCGCAGCAGTCAGTTGCTTGACGAAAGCCGCGCCCATATTGCCGGTACCGATGACGGTAATCTTCATGATTTGCTCCTTGTTCCAACGTGAGAAGGGTAAGTCAATTCTATTGATTGCGGATTCGGCGATAAACTAGAATGCGATGGATTAATAATCCCGCCTCCCGAGACAATCAATGGACCGATTTCAGGAAATGTCATCCTTCGTGGCAGTCGTTGATGCGGGCAGTTTCACTGGTGCCGTCGAGACCTTGCGTCTGTCGAAGGCAGCCGTGTCGCGTGCCGTGGAGGCGCTCGAACAGCGAATTGGGGTGCGCTTGCTGCACCGGACGACGCGTCGGTTGTCCCTGACCGAAGAAGGGCGTGTCTTCTATCAGCGGGCGCGGGACATTCTTGAGGCGGTCGAGGATGTTGAAACCGAGGCGAGCTCAAGGACGTAGGCGCCGGGCGGAATCGTGCGTGTCAACGTTCCGCTGAGCTTTGGGATGCTGCATTTGGCACCTCTGTGGGGCGAATTCATGGCCGCGTATCCGGAGATCGATCTCGATGTAACGCTGAACGACCGCGTCGTTGATATGGTCGATGAAGGTTACGACCTGGCGGTTCGGATCAGCGCGTTGCCGGATTCGTCGTTGGTATGCCGTAAGCTGGCCTCGACTGAGTTGGTCGCTTGCGCATCGCCCGGCTACGTAGATATCCATGGTACGCCTCGCCATCCGAGCGAGCTGGCATCACATCGTGTCCTTGCATACAAATATTTCTCGGGGCGCGACGAGTGGCAGTTTCACGGACCAGGCGGCAAGGTGCAGGTGCGGACAAACGCCCGGGTGTACTCGAACAACGGCGATACATGCCGCGCCATCGCGCTGCGCGACGGTGGCATCATTCTGCATCCGGACTTTATGATCGGAGAGGATCTCAAGGAGGGCAGGCTGGTTCGGTTGATGCCGGAATATCGATCGATTGAACTCGGAATTTACCTGGTCTATCCGCCCCGGAAGCAATTGCCGCTGAAAGTGCGCTGCCTTATTGATTTCCTGTTAGACGCGTTTCGCGAGCCGGCGTGACACGCAGCGGCGCTCTCACCGCTGGTAGACGCTGATCCGGATCGGTAGAGAATGAAATGAACGCGTCCGTGCGCCGGTCAAAACCGGCAAGGTGTTGTGAATGAAAGAGTCATACGTTGAAGGCCTAGCCAGCCACGACGGCCTCGAGTCATGCGTGTGCGTCCGTAAGGACGTAGGCGAAGCGTTGGCAGAGGTAAGCATGGGCCAGGTATTGAGCTGCGAAATCCATTCCCCGCGCCGAAAGGCACGGGCTGATCGGGGTGCCGAGGCACTGGACGCTTGCCGAAAGCCACACCGGGATTGCCGTATTGGCAAGGCAATCCCGGACCCCGCGCGGTCGGAGACCCTGAGCACGTGCGGAAACACCTTGCACGGGAACCGGGAGATCCCGCGCCCTACTATGCCACGCTGGGAAGCGTCGGACGTAGTGCGCATCGTGAAGCCTGAGGGCGTACGACGATGAGCGACGGGCGCGGGAAGTCGGACTGCTGCGTAGTGCCGCAGAAGCCGCCGAACAAGGTCGGGGGTGCAACTCCCTCGACGGCGGAGGTGGTGGAGGGAAGGCGGCAGGCCAAGGGCAATGCAGTCGCAGCGCGCATGTTCCGCAGATTGGGGCGGGAATATGACATGGGAACGGCGCTCGACGGCATACGACAGACGACCAAAGGCCGACCGGGTGCGAAGTTCACCACCCTGATGCATCACATATACGCGGTCGACCGCCTGCGGGCAGCCTACTTTGCGCTCAAACGCAAGGCAGCAGCCGGGGTGGACGGCGAGACGTGGCAGTCGTACGGACTGGACCTCGAAGCCCGGCTTCTGGATCTGTCTGACCGGCTGGCCCGAGGGGCTTACCGGCCCCAGCCTGTGAGGCGCGTGTACATCGACAAGGTGGACGGCAGCAAACGCCCACTGGGCGTGCCGGCGCTGGAGGACAAGCTCGTCCAGCTTGCCACAGTCGAGGTGCTCAACGCGATCTATGAACAGGATTTCGTCGGGTTCAGCTACGGCTTTCGTCCTGGCAAGAGCGCACACGATGCGCTCGACGCCGTGAGCGTAGGTATTGAGCGCAGGAAAGTGGGCTGGATACTCGATGCAGACATCAGTAAGTTCTACGACACAATCGGACACGACTGGCTGATCAAATTCATCGAGCACCGGGTGGCGGACACGCGGGTGGTGCGGCTCATCAAGAAATGGCTGCACGCTGGCGTGCTGGAAGACGGCACGTTGACGCAGAGTGAGGTCGGTACAGTTCAGGGCGGGAGCATCTCGCCACTGTTGGCGAATATCTTCCTCCACTTTGCGTTCGACTTGTGGGTGAAGCAGTGGCGTGCGCGGCACGCCGAAGGCGACATGATCATGGTGCGGTATGCCGATGACTGGGTCGCGGGTTTCCAGTCCGTGAGGGACGCCGGGCGCTTCCAGCGTGCGGTAACCGAAAGGCTGGGCCGCTTCGGCTTGAAGCTGCACGAGAGCAAGACGCGGCTGATTGAATTTGGGCGTTTCGCCCGCGAAAACTGCCGACGTCGGGACGGGAGCAAGCCGCAGACATTCGACTTCTTGGGCTTCACGCATTGCTGCGGAAAGTCCCGCAAAGGGAAGTTCGCGATAGTGCGACTGACTAGCGCCAAGCGAATGCGGGCCAAGTTGCTGGCAGTAAAAGAGGAACTGCGCCGGCGTATGCATCAGACCATCGCAGAGCAGGGACGTTACCTGCGGGCGGTAGTGAACGGGCATACGCGCTACTTCGGGGTGCCCCGTAACGGCACGCGCATCGGGCAGTACCGCCAAGCTGTTGGTCGACTGTGGTTCCGCACGCTACGCCGTCGAAGTCAGAAGCATCGCCTGACGAGTCAGCGTATGAATCGGCTCGCAGCGCACTGGCTACCCCTCGTCCATATATGCCACCCCTATCCGAGTCAGCGTCTGATCGTCACGACCCAAGGCAGGAGCCGAGTGCGGTAGCTCCGCACGTACGGATCTGTGGAGGGGGTGATGGGCGACCATCGTTCCTACTCCGACCACCCGAGACCGTAAAAGCAGAGGACTGGGGTGGATCCTCACGGGCCAACGGCATCGATGTGCCCAGGTGGAAAATGCAGGCATTTCCCGGCAACCGGAGGATCCACGATGAACAGTATGGCCGTGGGCGTTGATATCGCCAAGCAGGTGTTCCAGGTCCATTACGTCGATCAGGAAACCGGCGAGATCGTGAACAAGCCGATCAAGCGGGCAAAATTTCTTGAGTACTTCGCGAACCGTGCGCCGTGCCTGATCGGGATGGAAGCATGCGGCGGTGCGCATCACTGGGCCCGGCAACTGACGAAGATGGGCCACGAGGTGAAGCTTATGCCGGCAGCGTTCGTAAAAGCGTTCAACATTCGCAACAAGAATGATGCAGCGGACGCCCGCGCGATCTGGCTGGCAGTCCAACAGCCGGGCAAGCCCGTGGCAGTAAAAACCGAGATGCAGCAGGCGATGCTGGCGTTGCACCGGATGCGGCAGCAACTGATCAAGTTTCGCACAATGCAGATCAACAACCTGCGAGGACTGTTGACGGAATACGGCGAAGTGATAAGCAAGGGACGGAGCAAGCTGGACAAGGAGATACCGGTGGTGCTCGAACGAATCGCTGAACGTCTGCCTGCAGTAATCATTGACACATTTCGCGAGCAGTGGAACGGGCTATCGAAGCTGGACGAGCAGGTGGCGGAGATTGAGCGTCGCATGCGCGAGTGGAAGAAGGAAGACAAGTCGGTAAAAGCAATCGGCGAGATTCCCGGCGTCGGACTACTGATGGCAACGGCGGCGGTCGCGATGATGGGTGATCCGAAAGCGTTCAGTTCTGGGCGCGAGTTTGCCGCGTGGGTTGGGATCGTACCGAAGCAGACGGGTTCGGGTGGCAAGGTGAACCTGCATGGCATATCGAAGCGCGGCGATACGTATCTGCGCACACTGCTGATCCACGGCGCGCGTAGCGTCCTGGAGAACGCAAAGGAACCGGGTGCGTGGGTCGAGCAGCTGAAGAAGCGACGGCCAAAGAATGTCGTAATCGTCGCGCTGGCGAACAAGATGGCTCGAACAATCTGGGCTGTACTCGCCCATGACCGGCCGTACCGAAAAGACTACGTGAGTGTGAAGCCAGCCTGAACGGCTCGCGCGAAGTAGAAGATCAACGTTTAACACAGGGTGAACGTCGAAAGGTTGCGCAGTAATCGAGCGTGATGACAAGCCAGGTAGGACCGGGACTCGCTAGTGCGACCTGCAAAGTCGCATGTATCTCTGTTTCACGGGGTGGCATGACTTGATGAAACCGGCTGTTCCATCAGCCGTTCCCTACCCGGACATGCGGAGCTGGCAACGGCTCGGTGTGAAGCTTCG
>NZ_JAYMSC010000071.1:0-5902 GCF_038900775.1 Paraburkholderia sp. JHI869 | reverse complement strand
CCTTCGTCGCATCCCCCTCGCCCGCCCCGCGCGCGCTCACCACACTGCAGACATCGCCCCCGCTCGACCCGCCAAGGAGAGCCAGCATGTCTGCCATCATCGCTGCGCACGTCGTTGCCGCGACGCTTTCTGTCATACTCGGAACCGCCGTCATGCTGACCGAAAAGGGCAGCGCGCGGCACAAGTGGCTCGGCCGCCTCTGGGCGCTGACGATGTTCGCCGCCGCGCTGAGTTCGTTCGACATCCGCGAGCTGCATCCAGGGCATCTGTCCTGGGTGCACGGCCTGTCGCTGCTGACGTTCGCAAGCGTTGGCCGCGCCATCTGGGCGATCCGCCATGGCAACGTCCGCGGCCATCGCCTCGCCATGCGCGGTTCGTTCTTCAGTCTCGTCGCTGCCGGTCTCGCTGCCGTTGCGACGCCGCACCGGCTGCTCAACCTCATCGTCCTGAGCTGGATCGCATGATTCCTGGCACGCACGTCGAGTTTCCGAATGCCGCCGCGCGCCTGCCCGCGCCGGCGGCCAATGTTCTGATCGCCGGGTTCGCGCGCGAGGGCGTGATCGTCGTCATCGGCAATACGCTGATTGCCTTCGCGCTCACCGTCGCGGGCGTTCACGAGCGATTCATCGACAACTTCGTCTTCAGCCAGGCGATCGGGCTCTCGATCATGCTGATGCTCGACGTCGCCCGCTTTTTTCTGCAGCGCCACAATGCGCTCACGGCCCCGCGGCTGGCTGTGGCGATGGTGCTCGCCATCGTGCTCGGCGCGTCGCTCGGGCGTGGCATTGCCAGCGTGGTGCTCGGGATCGGCCTGCGCCACGCGTTCGCGACGAAGGATCTCGCGCTCACCGGCTGGATCGCACTCACGGCCACGCTGCTCGTCACCTGGTATGGCTGGTCGCGCACGCGCATCGCCGAGCTGAGCGAGCAGGTCGCGCGCGCGGCCTGGCAAAAGGAAGCCGCGGAGCGCACGGCGCTCAGCGCCCGCCTGCAAGCGTTGCAGGCGCAGATCGAGCCGCACTTTCTCTTCAACACGCTGGCGACGCTCGACAGCCTGATCGCGTCCGATCCTCCGCGTGCGCGCGATTTCCTCGCGAGCCTCAACCGATTCCTGCGCGCGACGCTGGAGGCCTCGCGCGCGCAAAGCGAAACGCTCGCGGTGCAGTTCAAGGTGCTCGACTCGATGCTCGCGGTGCACGCCATGCGCATCGGAGCGCGCCTCGCCTACGCGCTCGACCTGCCGCGCGATTGCGCCGACCTCCCGGTGCCGCCCATGCTGTTGCAGCCGCTCGTGGAGAACGCGCTCAAGCACGGCATTCAGGGCGCGGTCGAGGGCGGCAGAATCGACATCGGCGCGCGGCGCGACGGTGAGCATGTCGAGCTGACCGTGACCGACACGGGGCCCGGCTTTGGCGCGACGCCTGGCACGCAGGGCGCGGGCGTCGGGCTCGTGAATGTGCGCGAGCGGCTGGCGGCGCTCTATGGCGAGCACGCCTCGCTCACGCTGATCGAGAACGCTCCGCACGGCGTCGTTGCGCGAGTTCGGCTGCCGCTGCGCGATGCCGTTGGTGCAGGCGTTGGCGCAGGCCCGCAGGAGTCCAGATCATGAAACGCCACACGCCCGCCGATACGGCGCAACACAGCGACGCCGCGCATCGCGCGCTCGATACACCGGCCGACACCGCGGCCGACACATCGGCCGAAACCCCGACCGCGTTGATCGCCGAAGACGAGCCGTTGATCGCGGTCGCGCTGGAGCGCGAACTCGCCGCAGCGTGGCCGGATTTGCGCATCGTGGCGACGGCCAGCAACGGCCACGAAGCCATCGAGCGCATCGCCGCGCTGGAACCCGATGTCGCGTTCCTCGATATCGCCATGCCGGGCGCAACGGGCCTCGACGTCGCGCGTGCGTGCGCGAATCTCGCCGCGCCGCCGCAAATCGTCTTCGTGACCGCCTACGACGCCTACGCGCTCGAAGCGTTCGAAGCGGCGGCCATCGACTATCTGCTCAAGCCTGTGGAGCAAGCGCGGCTCGTGCGCACCGTGGAGCGCCTGCGCGCACGGCTCGCGCGATCGGCAGCGAACGACGCCGAGGCACCGCACATGCAAGCCGATCTGCAACGCGTGCTGCGCCAACTGGAAGCGATCACGCACGACGTTCGCGAGGCGCGCGCCGGTGCGCGGGCGGGCAATGCGCAAAGCGTCCCGAGCGCCATGCCGCTGCGCTATCTGCGCGCCTCCAGCGGCAACGACATCCGCATGGTGCCGGTGGAAGATGTTTTGTACTTCGAAGCAGCGGACAAATACGTCGTGGTCACGACGCGCAGCGGCGAACTGCTGATCCGCACGAGCCTGCGCGATTTGTGCGCGCAACTGGACCCCGCGCGCTTCTGGCAGATCCACCGCGGCACGGTGGTCAACGTGGATCAGGTGGAAAGCGCATCGGTCAGCGCGCTCGGGAAGATGACATTGCGACTGCGCGGCCACACGGGCGCCCTCGACGTGAGCCGCCAGTATGCACATCTGTTCAAGCAAATGTGACGCGCGCCGCGAAAACAGCAAACGCGCGGAAAGCGCGCGAAAAACGTGCGAAAGGCGCCTTCAACGCGGCTCGCTTTTCAGATATCGCTGGGGCGTCTCGCCCATCGTCTTGCGGAACATCGTGATGAACGCGCTCGAATTCGCGTAGCCGAGTTCGGCCGCGATCTCCGCCACGCGCACGCCTTGGGCGAGCTTCGACACGGCCTCGACGATGCGCAACTGCTGCCGCCAGTGCCCGAAAGTCAAACCGGTCTCGTCCTTGAAGCGCCGAGCGAGTGTGCGCTCGCTCGCCCCCACGCGCTCGCCCCAGGTAGCGAGCGAGTCGCCGTTGGCGGGCGCCGCCAGCAGGAAATCGCAAATCTGCCGCAAGCGCCGGTCGAGCGGCAGCGGCAAGCCGCCGCCCGAGGCCTTGCGCGAATCGCGCATTTCGCTCAGCAACAGCGGCGCGATAAGCGCGTAGCGGCGCTGCGGGCCACGCTCGCGGTCTTCGAGCATCGCCGCCACCAGTTCACGCAACAGCGACGAAACCCTCAGCGCATGGCATTCCGATTCCTGCCACGGCGACGCCTCCGGCTCGAAGTACACGCTGTGCATGCGCACCGCGCTCGTCGCGATCAACTCGTGGCCCACGCGCGGCGCGAGCCACAGCCCGCGATGCGGCCCAAGCGTCCACATGCCGCCAGGTGTCGTCACGCGCAACACGCCGCTGGTAGTGAAAACGAACCGCGCCAGATCGTGCGCGTGCCACGCCTGCCTGGCGGCCGCATCGTATTCATGGCTTGTCGCCATGATTGGCCGGTCGAGCCCGCGTTGCGCGCCTTCAGGCGGGTGGCGCCAGATCTGATCCACGATCGAGTATTTCCTCGCTTATTCGCCTATTTTTGTCATTTACGCGCAATCTATCGCCAATAAAGCGCGCCAAGCCCTCGTGTGCCGCATTTTGCATCGATTATCGATTAATCGCTAATGATAACGAGAATGATTTGCAATTGTACATGTAGTGCTGCTCTGCCGGTGCACCCCCTCTTATGCGGCCCCTCCTTCCTGCGCCGCCGCGCTGCCGCCGAGGTACGTCGCGCGCACACGGTTGTCGTCGGCTAACTCGTGGGCCGAACCCGCGAGCGCCACACGCCCGCCTTCGAGCACATAGGCCCGATTCGCAATGCGCAGCGCCTGGCGTGCGTTCTGCTCCACGAGCAGCACCGCCGTGCCCGCGTGGCTGATGCGCGCGATCACTTCGAAAATCGCACGCACGAGCTTGGGCGCGAGCCCCATGGAAGGCTCGTCGAGGAGCACGAGTTTGGGCTTGAGCATGAGGGCGCGCGCAATCGCGAGCATTTGCTGCTCGCCGCCGCTCAGCGTGCCGGCGAGCTGATCCTTGCGCTCACGCAGTCGACTGAATGTTTCGTAGGCCTGAGCAATGCCCTGTTCTAGCGCGGCGGCATCGCGCCGCAAGAGGTAGCCGCCCAGACGCAAGTTCTCCTCGACCGTCAACGCACCGAAAATACGCCGTCCTTCCGGCACGTGACCGATCCCGAGCGCGACGATCCGATGCGACGGCAGCCCAACCAGAGCCTGCCCCTCGAACGCAATGCCCCCGCCGCGCGGACGCAGCAGCCCGGAGATGGTGCGCAGCGTGGTGGTCTTGCCCGCGCCGTTGGCCCCGAGCAGCGCGACGATCTCGCCTGGCCCGACGTCGAGCGAAACGCCATGCAGCGCTTCGATGTTGCCGTAGTTCACGCGCAGGTCGCGAACGTCGAGGAGTTTGCCGGTCGTGTCTACCCCCATAGCGACTTCTCCCCGTCCGCGGCGTCGGGGCCGTCGTCTTCCTCGGCCGTGCCGAGGTACGCGTCGATCACCACCGGGTCGTTCTGGATTTGCGCGGGCGCGCCCTCGGCGATGATCTCGCCATGATCCATCACGATGATACGGTCGGACACGCCCATCACGAGCGCCATGTCGTGCTCGATCAGCAGCACCGTTACACCCAGGTCGCGTATGCCGCGGATCTGCGCCATCAACGCGTGCTTTTCAGTTGGGTTCATGCCAGCGGCGGGCTCGTCGAGCAGCAAGAGGCGCGGCTGGCTCGCCAGCGCGCGGGCGATTTCCAGCCTGCGCTGGTCGCCATACGGCAGGTCCGATGCATATTCGCTCGCGCGCGCGCCGAGCCCCACGAGATCCAGCCAGCGCTGCCCGAGCGCGCCGTGCTCGGCGGCCTCGGTGCGCGCTGCGCGCGTGCCCATCAGTTCCGCCACGAGCGGCGTGTGCAAGCGATGATCCATGCCGATCAGCACGTTCTCGAACGCGCTCATATGGTTGAAGAGCCGGATGCCCTGAAACGTGCGCGCAATGCCAAGATGCACGTTGCGATGGGGCGCGCCGCCGCCAAGTGGCTCGCCGCGCCAAACGAGGCGGCCGCCGCTCGGGCGGATCACCCCCGTCAAACAGTTGAACACCGTCGTCTTGCCCGCGCCGTTCGGGCCGATCAGCGCGAGAATCTCGCCGCTGCGCACTTGAAAGCTGATGCCGCCGATCGCACGCACGCCGCCAAAGCGGCGCTCGAGGCCATGCACTTCGAGCAGCGTTTCGCGCGTGGCCGCGGCTTCGAGGCCGCCGCTATCGGCTATGGAAACGGCGGCGGCGCTTTCCTCGCCCGCCGCCTCTGCCGCCTCCGCCTCGTGCGCGACGGTCTCTTCCTCGGGCCGGGGTGCGGCGCGCCTCACGCGCGCGGGCCACAATCCTTGCGGGCGCAACAACATGAGCACGACGAGCGCGACGGCAAAGCCGAAAATGCGCCACAGGTTCAGGAAGCGCAGCATTTCCGGCAGCCCCGCGACGATCAGCGCGCCGAGTATCACGCCGGGAATGCTGCCGCGTCCGCCCATCACGACGACGATGAGGATCGTCACCGACTGCAGATACGTGAACGCCGTGGGATCGATCGTGCCGAAGCGCGCGGCGAAGAGACTGCCCGCAAGTCCGCCAATCAACGCGCCTATCACGTAGGCGAGCATCTTCACGCGCAAGGTCGGAACGCCCACCGCCTCGGCGGCGGCTTCATCTTCGCGGATGCTGGTCCACGCGCGCCCGAGGCGCGAGCGTCCGAGCCGCACGGCGAACACCAGCACGACGAGGAAGAACGCCATGCCCAGCACGTACACCGAGCGCGGCGAACTGAACTCCAGGCCGAACAGGCTCGGCGGCTCGATGCCGTAAATGCCGTTCGGGCCGCCGGTAATGATGATCATGTAGCCGGCCTCCTCGCCGCCGTGCAGCGGCGGGGTTAAAGTCAGTTTGCGAAACGCACTTTGACCCTGCGGAGACCGACATGAACTATTGTGGCATAGACCTGCATTCGAAC
>NZ_JAYMSC010000070.1:0-7940 GCF_038900775.1 Paraburkholderia sp. JHI869 | reverse complement strand
GTGGCATGCGGGCTCCAGGGGGCGTTGGACGTTGGGGACGGCGTCGTGAATCGCGGCGGCGGGCGTTGGCGTGGCGCTCCGTCGAAGCGAATTCCAGCCAGGTGAGACAACTGCAAGCGACGGCGGGCTGGCGTGGCGAGACTTACGTTCTAGTCCATCGCTGCTTGATCTGCCGGACTAAATTGCTCGGTTTGCACCGGTCCGCAGGCGCGCACGGCGTGTGCCCGCCTTGTCTGGCGTGGGTTTGCGGCGCCTGCCGCCGCCCAAACACGACTAGAATGCGGTCTCGCCGGCGGCAACGCCCGCCCACGCCTTATTCAATACCCAATTCAAATGACAACGTTTTTACCCGCGCGCGCGAAATTTACGCGCCGCGCCGCGCGCGATCTCCGCGTTTTCGTTTTCCGCCCCTGCGTGCCCCGATGAACCAGTACGAACCCGGGCGCGGCATTGCGCTTTCCGTGGGCGCTTCAGCGCTGTTCGCGCTGATGTCCGCTTACACGCTCCTGCTCGCGCCGCTCGGCGGCCTCGATATTTTCGCGTGGCGTGTGATCTGGACCGCGCCCGGCGCGCTGGCCTTGCTGGTGCTGCGCAAGCGCGCGCCGCAATTGCGCGCGCTCGTCGTGCGCATGGCGCGCGAGCCGCGCACCGCGCTCGCACTGGTGGCGAGCGCCGCGCTGCTGGGCTCGCAGCTATGGGTGTTCCTGTGGGCGCCGCTGCACGGACGCATGCTGGAGGTGTCGCTAGGCTATTTCCTGCTGCCGCTCATCATGGTGCTGGTTGGGCGCTATTACTATCACGAGCGGCTCGAGCCGCTGCAATGGCTCGCCGTGGCGTGCGCCGCCGTGGGCGTGGTGCACGAACTGTGGGCCACGCATGCGTTCTCGTGGCCTACTTTGCTGGTCGCGATCGGCTACCCGCCGTATTTCGTGCTGCGCCGCAAGATTCACGCGGATTCGCTCGTCACCTTCGCCGTGGAGATGCTGCTGCTCGTCCCGGTGGCCGTGATCGAAGTGCGCACGGGTGGCTCGCTCGCGCTGCTCGACGCGCACAGGTTTCTCGCCTTCGTCCTGCTGCCCGGACTCGGCGTGCTCAGCACCGTCGCGCTCGCCTCGTACCTGAAGGCGAGCCGGATGCTGCCGATGGCGCTCTTCGGCATCCTCGGCTATGTCGAGCCGGTGCTGCTCGTGATCGTCTCGGTAACGCTGCTGGGCGAGCATCTCGGCATGCGCCAGCTCGGCACCTACGTGCCGATCTGGCTTGCCGTCGCGCTCACGGCAGTGCACGCGGCGCGGCTCATCCGGTTCGAGCGCTGAGGGTTTTTCAACGCCCGTTTACTGCCGCGCCTCCTGAGTGCGCGGCGCATTGATGCGCGTGGGTCCCACCTTTGCCTCGATTGCCGCACGCAGCTGCGGGCGCCAGCCAAGGCTGAACAGCGCTTCGGCGAGGACGAAGAGCGGGCCGATCATGAGGCCGATCAGATCGTCGACGAAAGCCGGCTTGCGATGCTCCCACGCGATGTGCCCGACGAACTGGAAGATCCAGCCGACCACGAACAGCCCCACGCCGCTGCCGAGCCACGCGGCGGTGCCTTGCTGCGCGAGCCACGCGCCGAACGCCACGCACGCGAGCGAGACGACCGCCATCATGAGTCCGAGCGGCACGTCCAGTACGAGGTAGTAGATCGTTGCGGCACCGAACAGCAGCCACGCGGGCGAGCCTGAAACCGGCAGGCCAAACGCGGCGAACGCGAGCGCAGGCCGTGAAAGCAGCACCGCAAGCGCGAGCACGATGAGCGGAATGCCGACGAAATGGGTGCCGATGTTGCGCGCGTCGCGATGATAGGCCGCGTACTGGGTGAGTTGCTCGGTCAGGTTTCTCATGGGTGTCTCACTGTCTCCAAAATCATTATGATCGTCGGGCTTGCGAGCGCAAACCTTCGGCTAGCCGACAATTGCGCCGATGCTTTGTGATTCGCCTGATTCGCTCGACCACCACCGATGACTTCACGTCCCGTCCCGTCCATCGCCGTCAGTTCGCCGTTGGCCGCCGCGCTCGAGCGCAGCACATGGTTTCGCGGCGCGCCCGAACCGTTGCGCGATGCGCTGCGTGCGGCGGGGCGCGTGCGCACGTTGCAGGCGGGCGAGCGGCTCTTCATGCGCGCAGACGCCGACGATGGCCTCTACTGCGTGCTGCAAGGCGCGGTGCGCGTGGGGGCGGCGAGCGTAGCGGGCCGCGAGGCGCTGCTTGCCGTGGTCGGGCCAGCGCACTGGTTCGGCGAGATTGCGCTTTTCGACGGCGGCGCGCGCACGCACGACGCCTATGCCGAGCGCGACTCCACACTCTTTCACGTGCCGCGCGCGGCGCTCGTGGCGCTGCTCGATGCAACGCCTGCGTACTGGCACACGTTTGGCCTGTTGCTTGCGCAAAAGCTGCGTCTCGCGTTCGACGCGATCGAGGAAACCGCGCTGCTGGGCGCTGCCGCGCGCGTGGCGCGACGATTGCTGCTGCTCTCGAACGAGTACGGCGAGGCAAGCGCCACGCAAGGCGCGCCGGGCTCGCGCCGCGTGATCAACGTGCCGCAGGAAGATCTCGCGCTGATGCTCGCGCTGTCGCGGCAAACCGTGAACCAGATCCTGCGCCAGTTCGAGCGCGAAGGGTTGCTCGCGCTGCGCTACGGCGAAATCGAGATCGTCGATGCCGCGGGCCTGGCGTCAAACGCGCAATGACGCTGCAGTGATGCCACAGTGATGCTATCGATTCAGCGTCAATGCGCGTCCATATCGATACACATTGACGAATAACATCAACGTCGTGGCGCGCACCGGCGCTGCGTTGCAGCCGCATCGCGTTTGCGCCGACAATGACGCCCGGTCGGCGCGCCCAGTCGCGCCGCCTTTCCCTTCCACACCACGCTCATATCGCTTCATGAACGACCGCGTCGTCGCCGCATTCGACTTTGATGGCACCATCACCACGTCCGACAGCTTTCGCGCCTTCATGCTCGACGCCGCCGGCCCAGCCCGCTTCGTAGCCGCCGCCCTGCGCTGCCTGCCCTCGCTCATCGGCGTGCCGCTCGGCTGGTCGCCACGCGGGCCAACCAAGGCGCGCTTCCTGTCCGCCACGATGGGACCCGTGCGGCGCGAGGCGCTCGAAGCCGCCGCGCAGCGCTTCGTCGAGCGACGTCTGCCCGCGCTGCTACGCCCCGAAATGCTCGCGCGCGTGGCCGAACACCAGGCGCTCGGGCACGAGGTCGTGCTGGTGAGCGCGTCGCCGTCGATCTATCTGCGCATGTGGGCAAAGACGGTCGGCATCGGCACGGTGCTCTCGAGCGAGCTCGAATGGCGCGACGGCGTGTACACGGGCCGACTGGCGGGCAACAACTGCTGGGGGCCGGAGAAGGTCGCGCGGCTGCGCGCGTGGTGGGGGAAAAATGCGCCGGCCACGCTCTACGCTTATGGCGACAGCCGCGGTGACAAGGAAATGGCCGAGCTTGCGCAATACGCATGGATACGCGGCGAGTCGGCGCTGCCGCCGCTGGCGGCGGCGGGCGGCTTCGGCGCGGCGTGAATGGTTCGACGCGCTGCAGCGGCGCGAGATCGACGCTAACCTACGGCAACTAACCGAAACGGAGAGAGGAGACACGCCAATGAACGGACAATGGACCCAGGTGAAGTCGCACGACGGCGGCGAATTCCGCGCCTACACGGCGCTGCCGCCCGAGGGTAGCGGCCCCGGCCTCGTGCTGCTGCAGGAGATCTTTGGCGTGAACGGCTACATGCGCGCGCTCGCCGACCGTTACGCAGAGGAAGGCTACGTCGTGATGGTGCCGGACCTGTTCTGGCGTCTGGAGCCGAACGTCGATCTGGGCTACGAGGGCGCCGACGCGCAAAAGGCGTTCTCGCTCTACGAGCGCTTCGACGTCGACCTCGCGATGCAGGACGTCGCGCAAACGCTCGCCGCGCTGCGCGCGCATCCGCAGCATCGCGGCAAGGCCGGCGTGGTGGGTTTCTGCCTCGGCGGCAAGCTCGCGTACCTGAGCGCGACGCGCACCGATGCCGATTGCGCAATCGGCTATTACGCCGTGGGCCTCGAAAACGATCTGGACGAAGCCTCGCGCATCACGTGCCCGCTGATGCTGCACTTCGGCGCCGACGACGCCTACTGCGACGCCGCTGCGCGCGAGCGCATTGCAGCGGCGCTAACGGGCAAGCCGGGCGTCGAGTTGTATACGTACCCGGGCTGCGACCACGCGTTCGCTTCGTCTTCGCGCCCACAGTACGACAAGCCGGCCACGATGATGGCGTACTCGCGCACGCTCGCCATGCTGCGCCGCGTGCTCGGGCCGATCTACGACTTCAACGCGCTGTGGGAAGAGCACTGCTATCACGAGTTCGTCGCGCGCAACCCGAGCGACGTGATGCCGACCATGGTCGCGCAGCCCTACGTCAACCACATTCCCACGATGACGGGCGGCGTGGGCCACGACGAGCTCAAGCGCTTCTACACGCACCATTTCGTGCATTCGAACCCGGAAGATACGCGCCTGATTCCGATCTCGCGCACGATCGGCTCAGACCGTGTGGTGGACGAGTTCATCTTCTGCTGCACGCACGACCGCGAGATCGACTGGCTGCTGCCGGGCCTTGCGCCCACGGGCAAATACTTCGAAGTGCCGATGCTCGCCGTGATCTGCTTTCGCGGCAACAAGCTCTATAACGAGCACATCTACTGGGACCAGGCTTCGGTGCTCGCGCAAATCGGCGCGATCGATCCCACCGGTCTGCCGATCGCAGGCGCGCAAAGCGCGAAGAAGCTGCTCGACGAAACGCTGCCCTCGAACACGCTCATGGCGCGCGCCTGGAGCGAGAGCGAAGGCAAGCCGTTCTGATGCGCGCGCTGCGTGTGAACGTTTTCAGTTGAACGGATTGTCGACGACGCCGGGTTTCTGGTCCGGCTCGTCGGCGACCTTCGCGGGCAAATGCGGGTCGGCCTGCAGTTTCTTCACGACGTCGTCGAGCGCCGCCTTCAGTGCCAGCGCGGCGGCGAGCCCGCGCTTGTCGCGCGTGAACTCCAGCGTGCCGGCAAGCGTCACGCGCGTCGTGCCGTTCGTGAGCGTGAGCGCGTCGCCCTGGACGTTGAGCACGTCGCTTTCGTTTGCGTATGCGTCGAACACCGTTTGATCCTCCTTCTGCTTGATGCTTGACGGGGGCGTGCCCCCGGTAGTGCCTCGATGGCGCGGCCCGCATTATAGGGAGCCACGCCCCGCGACTTCAATCCTCTTCGTCGATTCCTGCCTGTCGCTTCGTCTTTTCTGCCTAAATTTGCAGCGGCTTTGTCGCATGAGTGTCAAGGCCACACGCAGGGATTGCGCACGCGCTGATACAGGTCAACTCGCCCGCGCTAAACCGCGGCATCCCCAGGCAAACCAACGATGATGACGCACCCGCGCCCACAGGCGCGGACGATCTGTTTCAGTGCGAGCAAGGAGTCATCGATGGGAATTCTGGATAAGGTATCTGAAATCGCGGGAACGGACGCGGCGGACAACGCCGATCCGCGGGCCTGACGATGCGCGGACGGCATCAAGGGGCCGCGCGACGCGCCATGGCCTCGCGCGTCGCGGTCGGCGCAACGCTCGCGCTAGCCATCACGCTTGAATTCGCATTGAGCGGCTGCACGGTCACGCCGTGGCGAACTGCGCAAAGCGAAGAGGTCGAACCGGCCGCCGAAACCGGCGTCACCACGACCGCCGTGCCGCCCCCGGCTATCGCCGCTTCGGCGTTGCCCGCCAAGGAAGCCGCGCCCGAAACCCCGTCAGGTTTTTATCGCGTGAAGTCCGGCGACACGCTCTATCGCATTGCGAAAGCCACAGGCCAGCGCCCCGCCGACCTCGCGAGCTGGAACAAGCTGCCCGCCGACGGCAAGGTCCAGGTGGGGCAGCTCTTGCGTGTCGCACCGCCCGCGGCCGCCCCAGGCGCCACTCCCGCCGCTACGACAGCAAAGCCTGCCGCCGCACCAGCGGGCAGCGCGGCAACGACGCCGGCAACCGCATCGGCAAACGCAGTCACCGCTCCACCCGCGGCCACACCGAAACCCGCTGCCGCGCGCAGCAACGCCCGTTTCGTCTGGCCGATCGAGGGCAGCGTTGCGCAGCCCTTCAAGGGAAAATCGAAGGGTGTGGTGATCGCCGGGCCGCCTGGGCAGCAGGTGAAAGCGGCGGCAGCGGGCCGCGTGGTTTATGCCGGGAGCGGTATGAAGGCGTACGGCAAGCTCGTCATCGTGAAGCACGACGCACGGATGGTCACGGCCTACGGACGCAACGCAAAGCTGCTCGTGAAAGAGGGGGACACGGTGAAGCAGGGCCAGGCGATCGCCGTGAGCGGCACGGATGGCGCGGGCATCTCCACCCTCATGTTCGAGGTGCGCGAGAACGGCAAGCCCGTCGATCCGTTCGCATGGCTGCCGAAGGCGCCGCAATAATTATCAAGGAAGCCGAATCAAAATGAAGCGAAGGAAATTCCTCGCTGGCTCGCTGGCTGCTGCCGGATGGCTCGCGGCGAGCGCGGGCTGCACGACGACCTCGGGTTCCGCCGATGCCGACCCCGCCACGGAAAACGCCGTTGCGCGCCGCGAGATCGACACGCGAGTCGACGAAACGCTCGCACGCCTGTCTCACACCGTGCCGGGCGCGAGCGAACTCATTGCCAAGGCGCGTGGCGTGCTTGTGTTTCCGGAAGTCGTAGGCGCGGGTTTCGTGATCGGCGCCGAATATGGGCGCGGCGCGCTGCGCGTGGAAGGCCGCTCGATCGGCTATTTCTCGACGATGGGCGGCTCGTTCGGCGCCCAGATCGGCGCGCAGTCGCGCGCGATCGTCTATGCGTTCATGACGCGTACCTCGCTCGACCGCTTCAAGCGCAGCAGCGGCTGGAGCGCGGGCGCGGACGCCACCGTGGCGCTCGTGAAAATGGGCGCCAACGGCAAGATCGATACCTCGACGGCGGTGAACCCCATCGAAGCGTTCGTGCTGACGAACGCCGGTCTCATGGCGGGCGTCTCGCTGGAGGGCTCGAAAGTCTCGCGCCTCGATATCTAAGCCCGCCGCTCGTTCCCGGTGCGCGAGCTTACCCGCTTACCAGCCCCATTTGCTCACGGCAAAGCCGCGGCCATTGAACGAGACCTTTTCCTTGGCCGCGACATCCGCCGGAATGCCCGGGAACGCAATGCCGCTCTGCGCTTCGAGATCGCGCACCGAGCGCACGTCGTAGCGATCGACGGCCGTGTTGTCCGCGACGATGGCGAACGCGAGCCGCTGCGAAGGCACGTACACGACCTTGAAGATTTGCGTCGGCACGAGCACGCGCGTCGCGCCGATCGTCTGGAGCTGCGCGCCCGTGAAGAGCGGGCCGGTCACGACATAGGCTTCGCCGTACTTCGATGCGAGCTTGCGCACTGCGGTTTCGATATGGGCCCAGAGGCGCTGGTTGTTCTCGCGATTCTGCGGAACGATGTTGGCGAGTGAAAACGATTCCGCCATTGCCTGTGCATTCCAGCGGTTGCCCGCTGGGCTCATGTGGCCCCGGTCGAAGCCGCTGCGCTTGTAGTCGGCGAGTGTCGCGCCTTCGCCTTCGGGCAGGCGGTCGTCTTCGAAGAAGCGGTTCGTGCGCGTCATGTCTTTCGCGGCTTCGAGGTGATCGCGCGTGAGATGCTCGGCAGACCAGAGCGGTCCGTGCGTGACGCCCGAATGCAGCACGACGAAATCGGAATAGCAGAGCATGCGCGTTTTCGGCGCCATGCGTTGATTCGTGAGCGCCGGGAACTGGCCGTCGGGCACGAATTGCGAGCAGGCCGGTGCAGCGGTTGCATGGCTCGCCGCGGCGAGCAGCAGGGAGGAAATCAGTGAGGCGAACAGCTTCTTCATCGAGCGGACGGGCGGGACT
>NZ_JAYMSC010000069.1:0-8321 GCF_038900775.1 Paraburkholderia sp. JHI869 | reverse complement strand
AGCCGGGCGGCCGCCCGGCTTGCGCGAACGTGCCGATGACGCCGGCGCGGAGCACCGCTTCGCAAGCCGGGTAAAATACGCGCCGTTTTCCCTTCACCGGCTCGCCGCGAGCAAACACCATGACCTCCTTCACCCAGACCCTCGGCGCCGCCTGGCAGCGCACCGGTTCGCTGCTGGGCGTGGGCCTCGATCCCGAGCCCACGAAATTTCCCACCGCGCTGGCGGGCCGCAGCGACGCGATCTTCGAGTTTTGCCGCGACATCGTCGATGCCACGGCGGCCTACGCGTGCTCGTTCAAGCCGCAGATCGCCTACTTCGCCGCGCATCGCGCCGAAGACCAGCTCGAAGCGCTGATCGCGCACATCCACGAAAAGCATCCTGGCCTGCCCGTGATTCTCGACGCCAAGCGCGGCGACATCGGCAGCACGGCCGAGCAGTACGCACGCGAAGCGTTCGAACGCTTCAAGGCTGACGCGGTGACGGTCAACCCCTATATGGGCTTCGATTCGGTGGAACCGTGGCTCGAGCACAAAGGTAAGGGCGTGATCGTGCTATGCCGCACGTCGAACCCAGGCGGCTCCGACCTGCAGTTCCTGACCGTCGATGGCAAGCCGCTCTATCAGATCGTGGCGGGTCTCGCCGCACAGAAGTGGAACGCGAGCGGCGAGCTGGGCCTCGTGGTGGGCGCCACCTTCCCGAAGGAAATCGAAACGGTGCGCGGTATCGTCGGCGACATGCCGCTGCTGATTCCCGGCATTGGCGCGCAAGGCGGCGATGTCGAAGCGACCGTGAAGGCCGGCCGCACCGCCAACGGCACGGGCATGCTCATCAACTCCTCGCGCGCGATCATCTACGCGAGCAAGGGTGAGGACTACGCGCAGGCAGCTGCAACAGCCGCCAAGGCAACGCGCGACACGATCAACGCGTATCGGTAATCCCCGAACGCGGTTGGCCGGCGCTTTTGAAGCAGGCGCCGGCCTGGTCTTAAAACTTCCCTAACACTTGTTTTAAATTCCGGACAAAAGCGCATTTCTGGGCGCAAAAATAAGAATCGTCCGATACGTCTCGCTGTTTCCTCTCCGTAACATTCGTGCCACATAGCGGGTAGTGCCTTTGCCCGCCAGATGTGTGTCAGCGCAATGTTCGCAAACACCCCTCTGGACTGCTTTCGGCTCACGCCTTCACTGGCTGCGCGGGAGGCCCTGGTACTGCCCGGGTGGCTGCACTGTCCGCGACCCCCTCACTCCTTCACCGCGCGCGTCGCGCAACAGATGGCGTTGTATCCCGTTAATCGAACTCGTCTGATTGGTTCGAAACCCGGCGGAGCAGACACTTGAGCTCATGGAATCGATCGGGCCGTTGATCCGGCTGGCGAGACGAAAGCAGAAATTGATGCTTCGTCGGTAGCGAGCCGGAAACGAGCGACGGCCGAGCCGGTTCGCGTGCAATTTCCGGCGGGACGACATACCCCGTCAAATTTTTGTAGATCTTGAAAGATCATTAAGGATTACAGATGAATAAGGCATATCGTTCGGTCTGGAACGAGTCTGCGCAGACGTGGGTTGCCGTCCAGGAAAACGCGCGTGGGCGGAGCAAGGGTGCAGGCGGTTCCGACGTCGTGAGCGGCGATTCGGTTGCTGGCGCTCTCGGGCGTTTGAGCGTTGGTCCGACGGCACTGGCACTTGCGGTATTTGGCGCGTTTTCGCCGGCGGCGTTTGCTGTTACTGGTGGTCTTGTTGAAACCTGCCAGTCTGGCTCGAATACGGGCTCGACGCTGGTTGCTAGCAATACGAGCGTTTATACGAACACGACTTGTGCTCAGGCGAACGCTGTCTGGATCAACGGCGATGCCAACAACAAGATCTATGGCGGGGCGGCGTCGAACTCCACTCAGGCTGCTATTGGTGTCAATGGCGTTACCGGCGTGGTGAGCATCACGGGTGGCAGCGGCATCATTTTGTATAACCAGACCAGTCTGAATGGCAGCAAGATCATCAGTCTAGGCAATGGCATTATCTCGTCGAACAGTGGCGATGCAGTCAACGGCTCGCAGTTGTACGGCTTGAGCTACTCGCTCGCCTCCGCGATTGGCGGGGGCTCCGCGGTGAATGCCGACGGCACCCTGAGCAAGCCAAGCTTTGCGTTGACAAACGCCAACTCCATTGATGGCACGACCGGTCCGCAGACCAATATCAACGCCGCGTTCAATACCGTCGATACGGCGCTCGGCCAGTTGAACAACGCCATCAACAATATCAACAACACTGGCGGGACTAAGTACTTCCACACGAACTCGACGTTGGCGGATTCGTCGGCCACGGGCACGAACAGCATTGCAGTCGGCCCAGCCGCCGTTGCCAGCGCAACCAACACGGTTGCTATTGGCAATGGCGCGACCGCGACCAACTCCGGCAACATCGCCATCGGCAACGCGCAGGCGATCAATGGATCAGGCGCCTCTAACGCGGGACTGGGCAATATCGCGATTGGCGACAGCGCACAATCCAATACGACCTCCAATGCTGGCGGAGCGGGATCCGGCTACAACACGGCCGTGGGCCAAGGGGCCAATGCGACGGGGGACGGCACATGGGGGCATAACACAGCGCTCGGTGGGAATGCAAAGACGGGTGGCCTGAACTCGGTGGCGGTCGGCGCAAACTCGTCCACGTCGGGCAACGGCAGCGTTGCGGTTGGCTTCAATTCGGCTGCAACCGGGGCTTTCTCCGACTCGATTGGTTACGCAGCGACTGCGAGCGGCACCCAGGCGTTCGCCGCCGGTGCTTCGGCCACTGCGACGGCCACGAACGCGCTGGCACTCGGCGCAGGCGCCCAGGCTACGACGGCGAACTCGGTGGCGCTGGGCAATGGCGCGACCACGGCGGCAGCGGTGGGTACGGCGAGCGGTGTGATCGGCGGCACGACGTACAACTACGCTGGCACGAGCCCGACGGGCACGGTGAGCGTGGGCGCGGCGGGTGCGGAACGCACCCTCACGAACGTGGCGGCGGGCCGTGTGACGGCCACGAGCACGGATGCGGTGAACGGCTCGCAGCTGTACGCGACCAACACGCAGGTCACGGCCAACACGACGAGCATCTCGAGCCTTTCGGGTTCGGTCACGACGCTGCAGGGCAACGTGACGACCATCAACGGCCA
This sequence comes from Paraburkholderia sp. JHI869, assembly GCF_038900775.1. Classification (NCBI taxonomy): domain Bacteria; kingdom Pseudomonadati; phylum Pseudomonadota; class Betaproteobacteria; order Burkholderiales; family Burkholderiaceae; genus Paraburkholderia; species Paraburkholderia sp. JHI869. The sequence goes on along the minus strand of NZ_JAYMSC010000069.1, from coordinate 5,162 downwards.
GATCACGACCATCAACGGCAAGCTTGCCGATGCGGTGCTGTACGACTCGTCCGCGCACAACTCGGTGACGCTGGGCGGCACGGGGGCGAGCACGCCGGTGGCGCTGCATAACGTGGCCAACGGTGCGCTGAGCGCGACGAGCACCGATGCGGTGAACGGCTCGCAGCTGTACGCGACGAACGCGAACGTGACGAATGTCACCAACTCGGTGAACAACATCGTGAACGGTGGCGGTATCAAGTACTTCCACACGAACTCGACGCAGGCTGATTCGTCGGCAACAGGCACGGATTCGACGGCGATCGGACCGGCCGCTACCGCTGCGGGGACGTCTGCGATCGCGACGGGCACCAACGCGCAGGCGCTGGGCTACGCGTCCGTGGCGACGGGTAACCAGTCGCAGGCGACCGGAACGGGGGATGTGGCGCTCGGCTCCACGGCCCTCGCGTCTGGCGGCGGTACGTATGCAACGGCAATCGGCACGGGCTCGCAGGCGAACGCTGCGGGGGCGACTGCGTTGGGCGGGAGCGCGAAGGCAACGGCAGCCAACGCCATGGCATTGGGGTATGGCGCACAGGCCACGACGGCGAACTCGGTGGCGCTGGGCAATGGCGCAAGCACGGCTGCCGCGGTGGGCACGACGAGCGGTGTGATCGGCGGCACGACCTATACGTATGCGGGCACGGCTCCGACCGGTACGGTGAGCGTAGGCAAAGCAGGCGCCGAGCGCACCCTCACGAACGTGGCGGCAGGCCAGGTGACGGCGTCGAGCACGGACGCGGTGAACGGCTCGCAACTGTACGCGGCCGACACGCAGATCACGGCCAACACGACCAGCATCTCGAACCTTCAGGGTTCGGTCACGACGCTGCAGGGCAACGTGACGACCATCAACGGGCAGATCACGACCATCAACGGCAAGCTCGCCGATGCGGTGATGTACGACTCGTCCGCGCACAACTCGGTGACGCTGGGCGGCACGGGCGCGAGCACGCCGGTGGCGCTGCACAACGTGGCCAACGGTGCGCTGAGCGCGACGAGCACCGATGCGGTGAACGGCTCGCAGCTCAACGCGACGAACGCGAACGTGACGAATGTCACCAACACGGTGAATAACATCACCAATGGTGGCGGCATCAAATACTTCCACACGAACTCGACGTTGGCGGATTCGTCGGCCACGGGCACGAACTCGACCGCGATTGGTCCGCAGGCCCTGGCTTCCTTCACTGGCGATGTGGCGCTTGGCTATGGCGCAACGGCGACCGGCAACGCGACGACTACGTCGTCACTGGCCATTGGTCCTGGCGCAACCGCAATCAATTCGACGGCCGGTGTCGGGGGCGGTTACGGCAGTATTGCCATTGGCTCCAACGCACAGGCCGTAACGACTGCCACCGGTGGTTCCGCCGGATATGGCGGAGATATCGCGATCGGTATCAATGCGAACGCAACAGGGACTTCTAGCTGGGGTAATAACACGGCCATCGGCTTGAGTGCGACCACGTCTGGCTACGATGGTACTGCGCTCGGCGCTGGCGCACTGGCGACCACCCAGGCAACGGCGTTGGGCCGGTTGGCTACGGCTACGGGCAACAGCTCGGAGGCCGTCGGCTGGAAGGCAACCGCGAGCGGTGATCACAGCGTGGCCATGGGCACGAGCGCGATCGCTGGCGGCAGCTATTCGACCGCGATCGGTGCTGGCGCCAACGCAAGCGTGGCCAATTCGGTGGCGCTGGGTAACAGTGCGACCACGGCTGCTGCTGTGACGACTTCGAGCGGTGTGATCGGTGGCACGACGTACAACTACGCAGGCGGCACGCCCACTGGCGTGGTGAGCGTGGGCACGGCTGGCGCAACGCGCCAGATCCAGAACGTGGCGGCAGGCCAGGTGACGGCGTCGAGCACGGACGCGGTGAACGGCTCGCAACTGTACGCGGCCGACACGCAGATCACGGCCAACACGACCAGCATCTCGAACCTTCAGGGTTCGGTCACGACGCTGCAGGGCAACGTCACGACCATCAACGGCCAGATCACGACCATCAACGGCAAGCTCGCCGATGCGGTGATGTACGACTCGTCCGCGCACAACTCGGTGACGCTGGGCGGCACGGGCGCGAGCACGCCGGTGGCGCTGCATAACGTGGCCAACGGTGCGCTGAGCGCGACGAGCACCGACGCAGTGAACGGCTCGCAGCTTTACGCGACGAACGCGAACGTATCGAATGTCACCAACTCGGTGAACAACATCGTGAACGGTGGCGGTATCAAGTACTTCCACACGAACTCGACGCAGGCTGATTCGTCGGCAACAGGCACGGATTCGACGGCGATCGGACCGGCCGCTACCGCTGCGGGGACGTCTGCGATCGCGACGGGCACCAACGCGCAGGCGCTGGGCTACGCGTCCGTGGCGACGGGTAACCAGTCGCAGGCGACCGGAACGGGGGATGTGGCGCTCGGCTCCACGGCCCTCGCGTCTGGCGGCGGTACCTATGCAACGGCAATCGGCACGGGCTCGCAGGCGAACGCTGCGGGGGCGACTGCGTTGGGCGGGAGCGCGAAGGCAACGGCGGCCAACGCCATGGCATTGGGGTCTGGCGCACAGGCCACGACGGCGAACTCGGTGGCACTGGGCAATGGCGCAAGCACGGCTGCCGCGGTGGGCACGACGAGCGGTGTGATCGGCGGCACGACCTATACGTATGCGGGCACGGCTCCGACCGGTACGGTGAGCGTAGGCAAAGCAGGCGCCGAGCGCACCATCACGAACGTGGCGGCAGGCCAGGTGACGGCGTCGAGCACGGACGCGGTGAACGGCTCGCAACTGTACGCGGCCGACACGCAGATCACGGCCAACACGACCAGCATCTCGAACCTTCAGGGTTCGGTCACGACGCTGCAGGGCAACGTGACGACCATCAACGGGCAGATCACGACCATCAACGGCAAGCTCGCCGATGCGGTGATGTACGACTCGTCCGCGCACAACTCGGTGACGCTGGGCGGCACGGGTGCGAGCACGCCGGTGGCGCTGCACAACGTGGCGAACGGTGCGCTGAGCGCGACGAGCCTCGACGCGGTGAACGGCTCGCAGCTGTACGCGACGAACACGAACGTGTCGAACCTGGCTGGCAACGTGACGACCATCAACGGCCAGATCACGACCATCAACGGCAAGCTTGCCGATGCGGTGCTGTACGACTCGTCCGCGCACAACTCGGTGACGCTGGGCGGCACGGGTGCGAGCACGCCGGTGGCGCTGCACAACGTGGCGAACGGTGCGCTGAGCTCGACGAGCACCGACGCAGTGAACGGCTCGCAGCTGTACGCGACGAACACGAACGTGTCGAATCTGGCTGGCAACGTGACGACCATCAACGGGCAGATCACGAACATCAACGGCAAGCTTAACGATGCGGTGCTGTATGACTCGTCCGCGCACAACTCGGTGACGCTGGGCGGCACGGGTGCGACTTCGGCAGTGGCGCTGCATAACGTAGCCAACGGCGCGCTGAATGCATCGAGCCTCGATGCGGTGAACGGCTCGCAGCTGTACGCGACGAACACGAACGTGTCGAACCTGGCTGGTAACGTGACGACCATCAACGGCCAGATCACGAACATCAATGGCAAGCTTGCCGATGCGGTGCTGTACGACTCATCGACTCACAATTCGGTGACGCTGGGCGGCACGGGCGCGACCTCGGCAGTGGCGCTGCATAACGTGGCGAACGGTGCACTGAACGCATCGAGCACCGACGCAGTGAACGGCTCGCAGCTTTATGCGACGAACACAAATGTGTCGAATCTGGCTGGCGACGTGACGACCATCCAGGGCAACATCTCGAACCTTGCCGGCGACATCACGAACATCAACGGTCAACTGGCCGATTCGGTTCTGTACGACTCGTCGGCTCACAATTCGGTGACGTTGGGCGGCACGGATGCAACCTCGGCAGTGGCGCTGCACAATGTGGCGAACGGCGCGCTGAACGCATCGAGCCTCGATGCAGTGAACGGCTCGCAGCTGTATGCGACGAACACGAACGTGTCGAACCTGGCGGGCAACGTGACGAACCTCGCTGGTGACGTGACGACCATCAACGGTCAGATCACGAACATGCAGGGCCAACTGGCTGATGCGGTTCTGTACGACTCGTCGGCGCATGACTCGGTGACGCTGGGTGGCACGGGTGCGACTTCGGCAGTAGCGCTGCACAACGTAGCGAACGGCGCGCTGAGCGCATCGAGCCTCGACGCAGTGAACGGCTCGCAGCTGTACGCGACGAACACGAACGTGTCAAATCTGGCCGGTAATGTGACGAATCTCGCTGGCGACGTGACGACGCTGCAAGGTGACGTGACGACCATCAATGGTCAGATCACGAACATGCAGGGGCAACTGGCCGACGCCGTGCTGTACGACTCGTCGGCACACGACTCGGTGACGCTGGGCGGCACGGGTGCGACCTCGGCAGTGGCGCTGCACAATGTGGCGAATGGCACGCTGAGCACGTCGAGCCTCGACGCCGTGAATGGCTCGCAGCTGTATGCGACGAACACAAATGTGTCGAATCTGGCTGGCGACGTGACGACCATCCAGGGCAACATCTCGAACCTTGCCGGCGACATCACGAACATCAACGGTCAACTGGCCGATTCGGTTCTGTACGACTCGTCGGCTCACGACTCGGTGACGCTCGGTGGCACGGGTGCGACCTCGGCAGTGGCGCTGCACAACGTAGCGAACGGCGCGCTGAGCGCATCGAGCCTCGACGCAGTGAACGGCTCGCAGCTGTACGCGACGAACACGAACGTGTCGAATCTGGCGGGTAACGTGACGAACCTCGCCGGTGACGTGACGACCATCAACGGTCAGATCACGAACATGCAGGGCCAACTGGCTGATGCGGTGCTGTACGACTCGTCGGCGCATGAATCGGTGACGCTGGGCGGCACGGGTGCGACCTCGGCAGTAGCACTGCACAACGTGGCAAACGGCGTGCTGAGCGCATCGAGCCTCGACGCCGTGAACGGTTCGCAGCTGTACGCGACGAACACCAACGTGTCGAACCTGGCCGGTAACGTGACGAATCTCGCTGGCGACGTGACGACGCTGCAAGGTGACGTGACGACCATCAACGGTCAGATCACGA
>NZ_JAYMSC010000068.1:0-9267 GCF_038900775.1 Paraburkholderia sp. JHI869 | reverse complement strand
GTCGTCGGGCGAAATCCATTGGGGCCAGGCACAACTGTGCCATCAACAGGCCGAATGTATATATGCAATCCAGCACCTGTTCGCTGTAGGCCGGATCATTTGGCAAACGGGACGAGGCCATGTATAAAGCTGCAGCCGTTCCGATCCGGGCGATTTGCTCATCCAATCCGCTCAGTCCGTTCTAAAGGACATGGCCAAGCCGATACTCGACAACGAACTGTGGGCACTCACCGAACCGTTGCTGCCCCCTCCCAAACTACGACGAACCCGTTATCCGGGGCGCAAGCCGCTCGACAATCGTGCGGTGCTCACCGGCATTCTCTTCGTCTTACAGACAGGCCTGCGTTGGGACCTGCTACCTCGCGAGATGGGTTGCGGCAGCGGCATGAGTTGCTGGGGTCGCCTACGCGACTGGAAAGCCGCTGGCGTCTGGGAGCAGTTGCACGAGGTGCTGCTTGCGCGATTGCGCGCAGCTGACCAAATCGACTGGTCTCGCGTCATCGTCGATTCCGCTTCAATCCGCGCTGTGGGCTCAGCTCAAAAACAGGACCGAATCCCACAGACCGCGCGCGACCCGGTTCAAAGCACCATCTCATCACTGAAGCGCAGGGCATCCCGCTCGCGGTGATTCTGACCGGGGCCAACCGCAACGACGTCACTCAACTTCAGGCGCTGGTCGAGGCAATTTCGCCAATCCGCGGCAAGCGTGGCAAACCACTATCAAAGCCTCGGGTCGTTCAGGGCGACAGAGGCTAACGACCACGACAAATATCGACGTCCACTGCATGCCGCCGGCATTGCAACCGAAATCGCTCGACGAGGTCAGCCTCATGGTAGTGGGCTGGGCAAAACACGCTGGGTTGTGGAGCGGACCATCTCGTGGCTTCACAACTTCCGCCGACTGCGCATCCGCTTCGAACAACTCGCCTTCATCCACGAGGCTTTCCTCAGAATCGCCTGCTGCATCATATGCTGGCGACGCCTGCAAAAGTCATTCTGTTAACACCTCTTAGCCATTTCTATTTCAACACCGAAACAACAATGAGTATATGGGATGCGTCGTTAGGTGGCAGCCCGGAGCGTCATTCTGTTGATGTTTCTAAAGGCGGCGTCTGTCACTTGCGAACCCACCAGATTGAGTTGGGCTTGCACATCGGGATCAAGACAGGCGTCCTCGGCGAAAAGACCAGGGGTCACTTTGATCCCCGCGCCATAGGGAGTCGGCCAACCGCGCAGGGAATGTACGATCGACCTGAGCGTAAGGAGTGTCGTTCCCACTGCTTGCCACCCAAAGGCTGTTGCGATCAGGCCCACCGGTAGTCCATCGAGATAAACGCGCTCATCCTTAGAAGTGCGTTCAAGGTGATCAAGGGCATTCTTCAACAGTCCTGATATTGAGCCGTGATAGCATGGGGTTCCGATAATAATCCCATCGGCTTCGCGCACCGCATCTAAGAATTCGCGCGCGAAATTGTTGTCAGAAACGCTAGGCTCAAAATGTGGCATTTGTTGGAGGTGGCGCCCCCCAAATACCTTAACTCGGGCTCCGTGTGACGCAGCCGACTTGAGTGCGATTTTTAGTGCGCTCTCCGTCGATGATCTATCAGATGTCGTTCCGCCGATTCCGACGATTAATGGGGTATTCATACATGGGGTAATCATACGTTTGCCTTTAAATCACGGCCAATTCTTTGGCATTGCCAGCATTGCGACATATAGAGTAAATCAAATGGGAGTGCAACCAGATAATAAATATCAAATTTCATTTTCTCAAGTGGCACCCGTTCGCAGTCGTGCACTTAAACAACTGCGATGACTTTCACTGGGACACCGCTCGCGCCCTGATGCTGAATCCAGCCGAGTCGAACCGGAAAGTCCGAGCGGGACCGATCCGGCAACGACTCAAGATTGGTGAGATTTTCGATTACATAGCAGCCGGACTCTTCGCATTCGATGTCAGCCAAGTGATGCTCATCCCCAAGTTTCTTTCCGGGGCGAATCCCGGCGGCATCGATCCCGATAAAGCTAATCTTCTTTTTCAAGAGCGTTCGAATGAGTTCCCAGTCGAGAACTGGGTGATTCATGAAATATTCGGGCACCGTGTACGCCGTTTCCTCCATCCGGCCTGTGCGGAAAATGACCATGTCGCCTTCGCGGATGTCAAGACCATCAATGGCAGTCTCAGAGACAACCGAGCCATGGGAACGAGCATCGATAAGCACCGCGCGGCGCTCACACCAATCGACGGGGATCGGGACCTGCAGATAGGTGTCGAGATGCGTGCCAACATGACCGTGCGACGTAGGGCCGTATCCGTCTGAATTGGCAAGTGAGAAAATCGGGTGATCCTGCGGAAGGCTCAAAGATAGGTTAACGAACATAAGTCATCTCCTGAAGAATAAATTTCTGTGCGTTCGGTTCTCATATCTTATTGATATTTTTTAGATTCGCTGCTGAAATCGCGCCATTCAATAGCGGAAGGACGCCAATTGCGCGACGCAGATCGGAACACAAAAGGTAGGGATGAGAAGTCAAATTGATGCGGATCCGCAGGAGATTTTGGCTTCGCGTTCGGAGCGCGCATGTTCTGCCGACAGTGCACTCCAGGTGTCATTTCGATGCGGATCGGTATAAGAATCACCTATTCAACACGTCTTCTTTAGCCATCCAATTTCCGCAATTGAAATCCAATTTCTGCAATATGAAGAGCGTTGTGGTGTCGTCGGCACTTATGTATCGCACGTTCCCCCGGTTCGGGAAACGTGGGAATTTCATAGATTGACGGTTTAATGAATTTAGGCGAGCATGAATACAATCTACGTGTCGATGGATGTTGGTGCGCGATGCATGATTCCCCCCCCTCGTCACGCAACTCTAACCACGCGCTACGGCCGCTCAATACCTTGTATTTTTCATGGCGCAGATTCTCACGCTCCCGGATCTGGAAGTTACACTCTCGACGCGGTCCATGCTCGCCCTCGAACAATCCGACGATGGTGTCCGAGACGACGTGGATCACGCGCACGATGTTGGGCAGTTACTTGGAAGCAGTGACGGCCCACTTTCCGTGAAGGTCGAAAACGACAACTGGGTGATTCCAGCCACGCATTGTGTATGGGTACCGCCGCACATGGTCCATAAGGTGCGTTCACACGGCCCTTTCTCTGGCTGGTGCGTCTTTCTCGACGAAATGGCGACGCGGATGTTGCCCCCGGTTCCGGCCATCCTAAAAACCCACCCACTTTTGCGGGAGGCAGTGCGTCGCCTGGCCACGCTGCCGCTCGATACGTTCACCCCTCGGCACGAACGGCTTGCGGGTGTGATATTGGACGAGCTTGGCGCCTTACCTGCAGAGGCGTGTAGTCTTACAAAGCCGAATGATCCTCGCCTCGCACGGATCGCCGATGCGGTCTTGGTGGACCCGGCCAACGAACGCGGCCTAGTGGAGTGGGCTGAATGGGCTGGGATATCGTCGCGCACGATGTCTCGACGCTTCGTAGAGGAGACCGGTCTGAGCTTCACGGCTTGGCGCCAGCACGCGCGTCTACTCCGAGCACTTGAATTGCTCTCCCAAGGTCGCGCTGTGACGGCTGTGTCGCTTGACCTAGGTTATAACAATGTCAGCACGTTTATAGCACTGTTCAGACGAACCTATGGGATAACGCCTCGGGCATACGCGCTAGGCGCTGCAATCAACGCGCAAGACTTCTAGGGGGAGTTTGTTTTCCTGGGCGTCGTGGCATTTTTGCACCAAAACTCTGGGGTGAAGAAGGGGCAGAGCTATGGGTTGACGGCTCTCTACGAGGTCAACGAACCGGCTCGGTTGAAGATCCTGCAGACCAACAACAAAACGGCGAAGTGATAGCGGGGTAGGCGCGATTGTGCCGGCAACACGAGGCGGCGTGATTCGAAAAGTTCTCGCGAAAGTATGGACAACATGAACGTCGACTGTCTGAGTGTCGCGCACGGTGACAGGCCTTCGCCCATTGTCCGGCTGTTAGCAAGGCGAGGACGGCGCGCCCTGTACGCGCACGAGCTATGTCTTCTGCCCGAAAGTCGGTTGCCACGGTCTCGGGCGCGCAAATCAGTACGAAGGCAATATCTGATGTGAAACGATAGGGAGCAGTGTCGACCGATTGGCAGCGGGCATATGGAGGCGTGGAGACCTGCCTGCGTTACGGGAAAGTGGCAAAAGAAGTGGACGTGTGGATAGACCAACGCGCCCACTCGAGGGTCTTGGGGGAAAGCGAGCGTGAGCTCCCCAGAAATTTCGCCTTTCAAGAGGTCGTGTGTAAACTCGACGGAAAGGAAGGAAATCACGCATGTTCAAGGTGCCGAAACAGGTGTACACGGAGGAGTTCAAGCTGGCCGCCGTACAGCGGGTCAAGGATGGCCGGGGAGTGGCCGTCGTGGCCCGTTAGCTGAGCATTTCTGAGCAGACGCTTCGCCACTGGGTGAAGGCCGAGGCGTCGGGCAAGCTCAACGGTGCCGGAGCGAAGGCAGTCACGCTCGAGCAGATGGAGCTTGAGATCGCAAAAAGCGGCAGCATACTTCGCGAAGGACCTGCTGTGAGGTATGCCTGGATCGACCGGCAGGTCGGGCAATATCCGCTGTCCTCGCTGTGCTGTCGGTCAGCGTGAACGGCTATCGGGCGCGGAGGCGCGGCGGTACGCTGGAGCGAACGCGGCTGACGGACACGCAATGCTGACGCGTATCCGCACGGTGCACGTCGAGGCCAAGGGGGTATGCGGCTCGCCACGCATGACCAAGGAAGTTCGTGATCAACGCTACCCGGCGAGCAAGGGCCAAGTAGAACGACTGATGCGAGAAAACGGCATCCGGGCTCGAGACAAGCGCCGCTATCGCGTGACGACGGATTCGGCGCACAAGCTGCTGGTTACGCGGGATCTGCTGAGCCGCGAGTTTACGCCTGTCGAGCCCAATCAGGTCTTCAGTTCAGACATTACGTACATCCGGACCGACGAGGGCTGGCTGTACTTGGCCGAGGCGGCCCATTTGTTCAACCGGGCAGTGGTGGGCTGGTCGATCAAGCCGCGCATGAAGGCGGATCTCGCTACGGACGCTCTGACGATGGCATGGTTTCGCCGTCGTCCCGCCCCAGGTGCGCTGTGCCATTCGGACCGCGGCAGCCAGGGCGCCGCTGCATAACTCGGGGCCGTTGGAAGGCGAAAAACCGAGGGAACCTCAGTGGTAGCAAAGCCTGAACGCGGGGAAAAGGCACGACAGATCAGCCTTTGCGTCCTGATGCGTCCGGTAGCGCGTGACGCATTCAGTATTTTTCGAGCAGCATTCTTTCCTTGAGAAGGGTGATGGATGGGCTGCTCCACACCAACTGAACGACAATCCGGGCTAGCGACTAACCACACATCGATGTGGATCTTTGTAGCCGTGTACGTACTATGTAGCAGTCTACGGGAGTAAGCGCAATTGCGTCAATCCGGACGAGCAGCCCAAGGCGCGGGACTGGCGACGTCGCTTCGTATGGAAGGCAGCGCTTCTCAGAGGCATGACCATGAAGTTTCTCGTGTACTCCTGACTTCGGGGCAGGTCGCTGCACTAACCCAGAGTTTTGTAGGGCGAAAGGCACATACGATGGATCATGGGGTTGTCTGCCGAAGCGACAACTAAAGGCGCCGGATATTAATCTGTAATCCCTCTTCCGCCGGTCGTCAAAAAATCTTCTTCCTATCATGGTTTTCCCGATAGACAACCTCGACTAGGCTTCATAAGCTGAATATAATACGTGTACGTAGTAAGTGTTGGCGGTTTCCGCTGTTTATACGTCTTGCCCATGACTTGGATGAATATGTCTACCGATTACCCCGCAATGCATCGCACTGTTGTTCCTTCCGCGGTATTGCCAGCGCCTCGATTTCGATACAGCCCTGTAGTCCAAGCGGGGCCCTTTGTATTCGTCTCGGGTCTGGTTGGATTGGACCCTGCATCCGGCACCCTTGTCGAGGGCGGAGCATATGAACAGACAACTCAGGTACTTGGAAACCTGAAGGCGTTGTGCCGCGAGCAGAACTGGCAGCTGGAAGATCTCCTGGTGGCGCGAGTTTTTTGCGCGACCGCGGGGGACGCTGCAGCGGTGAACAAAGCCTGGGAAGAGGCTTTCAGCGACATCGAACCGCCGGCAAGAACGTTCGTCGTCGTCAGCGCGCTGCCTCTTGGGGCGGCGGTAGAAATCGAATTCCAACTCCTCCTGGGTGCCCGGCTAGATTGACATCCAATGCAAGAACGGCTCGGAGGCGCCGGCCTCCAAATGCCGCATGTTGGTCCATGCGAGAAGTGGCTGCCGGCATCCATCAATCAGCCTGCCGATAAACGCGGAGGGACGCACCTACCTTCCGTCAGCTGACAACGGCTAGAGCGACGTTGGCGCGGCCCCATTATCATGAAGGTAGCAAATGCTTAATACGAAACTAGTCCAGACTGCGTCGCACTGGGGTGTCTATGACGTTCATCTGAAGGGTGATGAAATCACTGGTGTGACTGCATTCGGGCAGGACCCGGGACCTACTGCCCTCATGCAGTCTCTGCCTGAGATGGTGCGTAGCCCGCTACGTATCGATCAGCCATACGTGCGAGCCGGTTATTTGAAAAAAAGAGAGGCGTCGCGCGCAGGGCGAGGCTCCGAACCTTTCGTTCCCGTCAGCTGGGACGTAGCGATGGATCTTGTCGAGGAAGGCCTGCGGAGAGTTCGGTCGGAGTTTGGCAACGAAGCCATATACGGGGGTTCTTACGGCTGGGCAAGTGCTGGCCGGTTGCACCATTCGCCGAGCGTTCTGAAAAGGTTCCTGGGTCTCTTCGGGGGCTATGTTGACAAACGCGGGAACCACAGCTTCGGTGCCGCAATGCATATTGCGCCGTACGTCGTCGGCTCTTCGGACGTGACCGCGATGGTGGTGCCTTGGTCTCATATCGCTGAACACACGGAACTTGTCGTGATGTTTGGTGGTGCGCATGTGAAGAATATGCAGATCGACCCCGGTGGCGCGGTCATGCACGAGACTGAGCAATGGATGAATCGGATTGCGAGCGCGAACGTTGAGTTCATCAACATTAGCCCGTCGCGAGACAACGCCTCAGAGGTGCTTAAGGCTGAGTGGCTGCCTATCGTTCCAAATTCGGATACGGCAATGATGTTGGGTCTCGCCCACGTATTGGTGAGCGAGAATTTACATGACCAGCAATTCCTGGCGACTTACTGTGAGGGATTCGAGCCGTTTCGCCGCTACCTTTTGGGCGAGAGTGACGGCATACCTAAGGATGCGACATGGGCGTCGAGGATTTGCGGGGTGAGTGCCGACACGATTCGTGGACTCGCTCGGCGAATGGCGGCACATAAGACGTTGGTCGCGACAGCTTGGTCTGTGCAGCGCGCTGATCACGGCGAACAGCCTGTATGGATGACTGTCGTCCTGGCAAGTCTGCTGGGGCGGATCGGAGAACCGGGTTGCGGCTTTAGTCTTGGCTTTGGCGGCGTGTCGGGTATTGCCGTCCGTCGGCCGCGCGACATCCCGCGTCCGACGTTCTCTCTGGGCCCCAACCCAGTGCGCTCAGTTGTACCTGTTGGACGCGTAGCAGACATGTTGCTCAATCCGGGTTCCGAGCTCGAGTATGACGGGTCAACAATCCGGATGCCCGACATCAAGCTTATCTATTCGGTCGGCGGTAACCCATTCCACCACAATGCCAATTTGAACCGGTTTGTGCGTGCGTGGCGTCAGCCGGATTTCGTGGTAGTCCATGAGCCTTGGTGGAATCCCCCGGCAAAATATGCTGACGTCGTACTGCCGGCGACGACGACGATGGAGCGCAATGACATTCTCGCTACGGAGTTTCAGCGGCATTGGGTTGCAATGCATCAAGTGATTCAGCCGGTGGCAAAATCGAGAAACGATCTGGACGTTTTCGTTGAACTGTCAGATCGTATGGGTTTCAAGGACGCTTACACAGAGGGACGCAGCGAGATGGAATGGCTGCGACATATGTATGATGGCGCGCGCGACCGTGCAATTGGGCTCGGCTACGCGCCGCCGGACTTTGACGCGTTTTGGGCGGGCGGCTCTTACGAGTTTCCGACAGAGGAAGAATATCTGGAGCCCGTGATGTTTGCGGACTTTCGCAACGATCCCAAGGCGCATCCTCTGAAGACTCCTTCAGGGAAAATCGAGATATTCTCGCAGCGAATTGCAGATTTTTCATATGACGATTGTCCGCCCCATCCCACATGGCTAGAGCCTGCGGAATGGCTTGGGAGCGAAGTGGCAGAAAAATTCCCACTTCATTTGTTATCCAATCAGCCAACAGGAAAGCTGCATAGCCAGTTGGACCCGAGTCAGGTAAGCGTTCAATTCAAGAAGAACGGCAGGGAGGTCATCAGTCTTTCACCGCAAGATGCAGCCGATCGCGGGATTGCCGACGATGATGTTGTTAGGGTCTTTAATGATCGTGGAGCCTTTCTGGCGTCTGCTAGCTTGAACGACGACCTTATGAAAGGCGTTGTCCAGGTGCCGACAGGTGCCTGGTATGACCCCGAAAACCCAGGCATCGAAATGTCGTTAGAAAAGCATGGCAACCCGAACGTTGTGACGCTTGATAAGGGAACTTCACGCTTGGGGCAGGGGTCTGTCGCGCAGACTGTGCTTGTCCAAGTCGAGAGGTTCGATAATCCACCTCATGTCACGGCGTTCGATCTACCGCAGTTTTCGGCGGAGTAGACGGAGCGCACAACGACAGCGCATGCCGAGAGTATTCTTGACACGCGCTGCGTTGTGGACGCAGTCGAGGATTCGCCTTTAGCGTTCGATGTGGTCCGTTGAGCGGCGTTTATCTGCGATCGGAAACGGACGGAGTTTTGCCAAGAGAGCGTGCGGCATGCCAATCGACTCCTCGTTTTAAGGTGCAGTCGCCTTAATGGGTAAGACGAGATCAAGCGGTAGCGTCCGCAGGCCTACCTGCGGACGCTATAGGCAGTACTTAACCTGACCGTTTTCCTTGTTCCATGCAAATCGGGGCGTGATAAGTCTCGGTTCGACACATCAAAAAAATCCGTGACCCCAAGAGGCGTGCCCGCAGTGGGCGCATCGTGTCGACCGCTCAAGGCTGGTAGATTGAGCAGGTGCACGGCAACCTTCTCCCTTCAGGGGGAAGGATAGCGCGGACGCCGCAGGCGTCCTTGACAACGCGTGAGTACTGGTAAGCTTTCCCGTATGCAACGACTCCAGGCCTTCAAGTATG
>NZ_JAYMSC010000067.1:0-12003 GCF_038900775.1 Paraburkholderia sp. JHI869 | reverse complement strand
CGGCAGCGTCGTACGGGGTATAGGGCAGCGCCCGCTTGTGCCGTGTCGCTCCGTAGAAGCGAAAGATCGTTTCGTACGCGCGTTCGCTCACCGGTTTGCCTTCCAGAAAGTCATCGATCTCGTCGTAACCGATCCCGTAGGCGTCTTCGTCAGGATGGAGCGGACGCAACGTTTCCAGATCCGCGGTGGGCGTTTTCTCCACCAGCGCGGCCGGCGCACCCAGCGCCCGCGCAAGCGCGCGTACGCGCCGCTTGTTCAGGCCCGCGAGCGGCAGCACGTCGGCGCCGCCGTCGCCAAACTTCGTGAAAAAGCCCATCAGCGATTCCGCCGCGTGATCCGTGCCGATCACGAGGCCCGCCCGTGCGCCGGCCACCGCGTACTGCGCGATCATCCGCTCGCGCGCCTTGATGTTGCCGTGAACCTTGTCCTGCTCACCTTCGTCGGCGAAGGCGAGGCCGCCCGCTGTGAGCGAAGCGAGCATTGCGTCGGCGGCGGGGCGCATGTCCACGGTCAGGGTTTCGTCCGCGGCGATGAAGGCGAGCGCGGCGGCGGCGTCCGCTTCGTCGCGCTGGGTGCCATAGGGCAGTCGCATCGCGATGAAGCGTGCCCACGTCTCGCCCTGCGCACGCAGGCTTTCGACGCTCAGTTGCGCAAGGCGCCCGGCCGTTGCGGAGTCGATGCCGCCGCTGATGCCCAGCACGAGCGTCTGCAGCCCGCTCGCCTTGAGGCGCTGCGCGAGAAAGCGCACACGGTGTTCGATTTCGGCTTGGGCGTCGAAGCGCCCGGCGACGTTGAGTTCGGCGATGATGCGTTGCTGGCGGGCGAGGCGGTCGGCACGGGTATCCGGTTTGGCGGGCATGGGCGGTTCCTTGATTGGCTGCGCACGCTACATACGCGCGCGGTCTGCGTTGTCTGGTCTAATGTCGGGTGGTCGTGGCGCTGTCAGCGACGCCGCACGGCACGGCGCCCGACGTATCCGACTTCAGACAAGACGCACAATCGGCCGGACTCACGATGAACGACAATATTTCGCGGCGCATGAGCGCTCGCGTGCACGGCGGCGCTCGGGGCGTCGCCGCGAACCTTCCGCATCATAGAACGCAGTGGCTTGGCGCGCAGGCGCGCCGGGCAGCAGCGGCCGCGCTGTGCGCCTCGTTTTGCGCTTCGTGGGCGGCAAGCGCTGCTTACGCCGCGGACAGTGTGACGGCTTCCGGCGCGCATGTTGTCTCGGGCGCCGTGCGCAGTGCGCCGGCGCATGCCGCGTCGAAGCCGGCGGCTTCGGGCGCATCCGCGGCTCCAGCGGTTGCCAAGGCGGCTTCGGCTGCTTCCGTGACGGCGCCTGCTTCGGTGGCTTCAGCCGCTTCTGTTGCGTCGGCAGCATCCGCAGCATCCGCAGCTTCCGCGGCCTCCGCCGCGGTGGCCGCCTCCGCGCCTCCCGCGCTCGTGCTGCCCGTACACCGGATGCTCACATCCCAGGAAGCCGCAGAGGAAACGCGCGGCGCACTCGAAATGCGCAAGCGCTTTGCGCGCGACGTCAACCGGCGCCTGCACGTGCCGCTCGCGGACCAGCGCGCCTACGGCCAGCGCCTCCAGGCGGCGCTCGAAGAAAAGGACCTCGGCGCGCTGGCGGGGGAGTTCGTCATCCTCGTCGATCGCAGCGCGAACGTGCAGGCGCTCTTCATCTACTTCCGGGCCATGCCTGATGAGCCGTGGCTCATGATCGGCGCGTCGCCGGTCGCGACGGGGCGCCCCGGCGAGTTCGACCACTTCTTGACGCCGCTCGGCGTGTTCGAGCACACGCCGCAGAACATGGACTTCCGCGCGGAAGGCACCATGAATCAGAACAACATTCGTGGCTACGGCAAGCGCGATATGCGCATCTACGACCTCGGCTGGGTGGATGGCGAGCGCGGCTGGGGCAAGGGCGGCTATTCGCAGATGCGCTTCCAGATGCATGCCACCGACCCCGACCGCCTCGAGCCGCTGCTCGGCATCCGTCACTCGAAGGGCTGCGTGCGGATTCCGGCGACGCTCAACGCGTTCATTGACCATTACGGCATCATCGACGCCGAATACCAGGCGCTGATCGACGAGGGCAAGTCGCTTTGGGTGCTTCACTCGGACCGCGAGATCACGCCGTGGGCGGGACGCTTCATCGTCGTGGTCGATTCGGAGCGCAAGACGCGCCCTGCGTGGTCGCCGGCGCCCGGCGGCAAGGCGCGTGCGAAGGTGCCGGCCGGCGCCGACACGGCTGACTGATATGGCTGACTGAGCGCGTAACCAGGCGAGCGCGCGGCCGCTAGGCGCGCCGCGCAATCAGCACGCCCGCAAGCGCGACGCCGAAGCCCGCCATCTGCATGGGCGTGAGCGTTTCGCCGAACAGCAGCCAGCTTTCGAGCGCCGCGAGCGGCGGCGCGAGAAAGAGCAGCGCCGTGGCGCGGGCGGCGTCGCCATGGCGCACCATCCACACGAGCAGCGTCACGCCTGCGCCAGAAAGCATCGCAATGCCCCACGCCAGCGAGAACCACAGGGTAGGCGTGGCGATCCAGCGCGTCTCGCCGAGCACGAGCGCAAGCACGGCGGCGACGATCGCCGCGCCCAGGTTCTGCACGGCGCTCGCGCTGCGAATGTCGGCTTGCGCGAGCGACGTCTTCTGGTAAAGCGTGCCCGCCGTGATCGATCCGACCGATACCACCGCGACCACCACCACGAGCAGGGGATCCGCGTGAGCGTGCATATGCGGGCTAGCCGCAGCGGCAGCGGCGTCTGCGATCGCGCCACCAGCGGCGTGCATGGCGGCGTACAGCTTCGGACTCAGCACGAGCACGACGCCGACGAGGCCGAGCGACATGCCCGACCAGCGCCGCGGCGGCAGGCGCTCGCCGAACATGCGTGCCGCGATGGCGGCCGTCAGGAGCGGCTGGAGCGCGCCGAGGAGCGCCATCACGCCCGCGCTCAAGCCCTGCGCGACCGCCCAGTAGCCTGCGCCCAGATACACGCCTTGCAGGAGTGCGCCAGCGAAGAGATGCTTGCCGATTTCGCGTCCGCGCGGCCAGGGCGCGCGCATTGCCAACGCGACGATCGTGAACAGTACAGCCGTGCCCGTGAAGCGCGCCAGCAGGAAGAGGTTGGGATCGGCGTAGGGCGCAATGGCGCGCGCGACGACGAAACCTGTCGACCACAGGATGACGAAAATGGCAGGGGCGAGGGTGGCGAGCATCGGTGTCGAAGAGGGCGCGCGCTGACGCTACGCCCGGAGAAACACGAAAGGCTCGGAGTATCGCGCAACGGGTGGGTCGCGGTCTTGTTCAGGACTGCACTGGCGCCCAGACGCCTGCCGCATCGAACGCAACTAACCGCCTAGCCCGTGCCAATCCAGCAAATGCAAACCACGCATAACCGGACAGGCTGGCCGCAACTAGCTTCCAAACAACACAGCGGTCACGCCGATCAAGCCGCCGCAGACCGCGCAGGCGAGCAGCAGCGCGCGCGTGCGCCGATGTTCGCGGCGCCACGCATCGACCAACGCGGCCTGCTGCGCAGCCTGTCCCGCAGCGGGACCGTGCCCAGTCTTCGCGTGGTGCTCGAGGAAACGGAACACCATTTGCGGCACACGCGGTGCGATTTGTGCGAGGTGCGGCAATTCCTGCGAGAGTCGCCGGATCCAGCCGTGGTGGCCGAGATCTTGCCGCGCGATGTCGGCGAGGGTGTGCCGCGCAATGCCCCACGCGTCCACGCCCGGATGAATCGAGCGGGCCAGCGTCTCGGCCTGGCCGAACGCGCGCTGCGCCGCGACGAGGCGCGGCGAGACTTCGCCCCCGAACGGCTGCACCGAATGCAGCAGATGGTGGAACAGCGCCCCCGCGCTGCGCTCGTCGGTGTCGCTCGCGAAATGCGCTTCGCTGCGCGTGCGCAATTCGGCCTCGATCTGTTCGGTGCGCGCGTGCGTGGGCACGTGGCCCGCCACATGGTGCAGCGTCGCGAGCCGGCCGTAGTCCTGTTCGAACAAAGCCGTCGCGCCATGCACGAAGAATTCGCGCTCAGGCGACGAAAGGCTCGTCATCAGCGCCGCGCCGGCGAGCACGAGGCGGCCGCGCGTTTCGGGCTCGACGCTCACCGCGACCCGGCTGGCGTCGAGGGCCGCATGGAAGAAGCCGTGCTCGAATGCCTGGCGGGTGACCACTTCGATCAGATGCGCCGCGACCTGCGTGACGTTGATATGGTGCTCGGCAAGCCCGGCAATATCGGTCGCGCGCACGGTGTCGATGTGCTGCACTGCGATCGTTTGCGGGGTGCAGAGGTCCCAGATCACGTCGGGCACGACGATGCGCGGGTCGTCGCCGAGCTGATGGCCGCTCTGGCTCAGATTCGCCGCCTGGGCGCGCAGGTCGAAGCGGCGCTGCAGATCTTCTCGCAGCGACAGTGCGAGCGCGTGCAACTGCAGCTTGCGCGCGGCACGCGAAAAGCGCTCGATCCAGCGGGCTACGGCGCACAGGAGCGCGGCGTCGTCGTCGACTTCCTCGACCTGTTTCACGCGCAGCACCCGCAGCGTGATCATCTGGCGACCGTTCACCGGCAGCGCGAGCCGCGCGATGTGCGTCTGTTCGCACCAGCCGTTGTGGGCCGGCGTGGGGTCGAGCCACGAGAACACGGCTTCGGGCGGCTTGCCGAGCGCGGCGCGCAGCGTGGTGTCGAGTGCCTCGCCCGCGAGGGGTTCTTCGAAATGCTCGATGGAGTCGATCGCGTCGTGCAAGGTCGCGCCCGCGAGGTCGGGGCGCGTGGCGAGCGTTTGCGCGAAAGCCGCGGCGAGCGGCGCGAGACGCGGCAGCGAACCATGAAGGCGCGAGGCGAGACGCGGGTCGCCGTGCAGGTTCGAGGCGAGCGTGAGGAACCAGTGCAGCTTGTGGTGCTCGGGCGCTGCGAGCCAGATCAGCCTGAAGCCATAACGCAGTGCACAAAACAGCAGACGCAATTGACGAAGACGTGAACGCATGAATTCCAATGGTCGGCAAAGCGAGCGTCGCGTGAGCGCGCGGTCCCCACGAGATTAGCAGGGATGCGCCTGCGATGGCAGCGCAGGCTCGTTCTGCGCATGCGTAATACAATACGGCGGCTTTTCCGAACTCACGACCCGCGCCCACCGAGATGCTCGCAGAACAACGTCACCAATACATCCTCTCGCAAGTGAACCGGACGGGCGCGCTTTCAGTGGCGGATCTCGTGCGCGAACTCCGCGTCTCGCGCGAGACGATCCGGCGCGACCTCAATACGCTCGCGGAGCGCGGGCTGCTCGTCACGACTCACGGCGGCGCGCTCTCCAGCGATCGCCGCGAGCCCGATCTCGACGTGCGCGAAGCCGCCAACGCGAGCGCCAAGCGAGCGATCGGCGAACGCGCGGCGGAGTTCGTGCCCGACGGCGCCTCGGTCATCATCGATTCCGGCAGCACCACGCACGCGCTTGCGCGCGCGCTCATGGACCGCCATCGGCTCACGGTCTATACCAACGACTGGCGCATCGCGCTGTTGCTTGGCCGCCGCAACGAGAACCGAGTCACGCTGCTGGGCGGCGAGCTGTCCGACCATGAGGAAGCGACCTTCGGCCTCGACACCGTGCAGCAACTGGCCCAATACCACGCCGATTTCGCGTTCGTCGGCGCGGGCGGCATCACTGCCGACGGCTGGCTCACCGACTACTCGCGCATGGTCGCCGAGGTGCGCAGCCGCATGCTCGCGGCCACGGCCTGCGCGATCGTCGTCGCCGACCATTCGAAGTTCGGGCGCGTGACGCCCGTGCGCATTAACGGCTTCGAGCAGGCGCGCTACGTCATCACCGAACTGGCGCCCGAAAAGAGCGTCGCGCGAGCCATCACGGCGCGCGGGCCTGAGCTTGTGATCGCCTGAGTCTTATTGCGGCGCAACGCAGCGCACGCCGCGTTTGTCTTTGCCCGTTTACACATTCGCATGCCCGCCCCCAACGCGTGAGCGGCACAATCAGCACGCATATGTGGCTTGTCGAATATTGGCGAATTGTGGAATTTTTTGACAAACGCCACAATCGTCATGCGCATGTCATCAAAACCTGTGATTCTTGCGGGGCCCGACCAGACGGGCCGGCAAGCGAGGCGAGCGGCAATTCCGCGCTTTCGCCGGGCCGGCCGGTTCAGGTGGAAAGCGTTGGATTGTAGACAATCTGCAATCCGCGACGCGAGACCACCGCGAGGCGGGAAATGACAGGCGGCGCAGTCCGCCGAAGTTCGGATTGTTCAACCCAGTCCGATCCATTCAATCACAAACGCATCGGGTATCCCGAGCATCTGGTTTTGCCTTCGGAGAGTGACATGAACCACACGAATTCCCATCGCGCGGGTTTTGTACGCAAGCTGCTGCCGATCGCGGCCGCCGCGGCGCTGCTGGGTGCAGCCGCGAGCGCGCACGCCGCCGACGCCGTCGTGCTGTACACGGCCGACGGCCTCGAAAATCTCTACAAGGACGTGCTGCCGGCCTTCGAAAAGAAGGAAGGCGTGAAGGTCAACATCGTGACGGCGGGCAGCGGCGAAGTGGTGAACCGCGCGAACGTCGAGAAGGACTCGCCGAAGGCCGACGTGATCGTCACGCTGCCGCCGTTCATTCAGCAGGCGCAGCAAAGCGGTCTGCTCCAGCCGTACCAGAGCGTGAACTACAAGAACGTGCCGGCGATCGCGAAGGCGACCGACGGTTCGTGGGCGACGTTCGTGAACAACTACTTCTCGTTCGCCATCAACCCCGATGTCGTGAAGAACGAGCCGAAGACGTTTGCTGACCTGCTGCACCCAGACTATTCGGGCAAGGTCGCTTACTCGAACCCGGCTACGGCCGGCGACGGCATGGCCGTGATCATCCTCACGACTTCGCTGATGGGCGAAGACAAGGCGTTCGACTACCTCAAGAAGCTCGAGCAGAGCGCGAAGTTCCACACCAAGGGCACGGGCTACCTCGACGTGCTGCTCTCGCGTAACGAAATCGCGGTCGCCAACGGCGACCTGCAGATGGACCTCGACGACGCAGCCAACGGCGGCCTCTCGCTCAAGCCGATTTTCCTCGCGGCCGACGCTGGCGGCCATCCGACGACGTTCCAGCTGCCGTACGCAATTGGCCTGATCAAGAGCGGTCCGAACCAGGCTGAAGGCAAGAAGCTGATCGACTACCTGATGTCGACGGACGTACAGTCGAAGGTGCCGGACATCTTCGGCATTCCGGCCCGCACGGACGTGGCGCTCACGGGCAAGAACGGCGAAGCGGTCAAGCAGGCCATCAAGGGCGTGAAGCTGATTCCGGTGGACTGGAACCAGGTGATGGCGAAGAAGGCCGACTGGACGACGCGCTGGAAGAACGAAGTGATCGGCTCGTCGGGCAAGCAGCTCGAAGTCGTGAAGCCGAAGTAAGCAGCGATCAAGCGGTTGCCACCGCGGTCGCGAGAGCGGCCGCGGTGCGCCATTTGGCAAGACCTGAGTAATACCTGAGTGTCACCTGTGCAGCTTTGCATAGGACCAGAGTAAGGCGCTAAAGCGCCAACTCTGGGCGATAGGAGATGAACCCGGTGAATACCGCAAGCCTCGCGCCGGCCGGCATGGCCCGCGCGCTGCCGGATGTGTCCGGACTGACCGATGCCACGGACGCGCCCGGCGCCGCTGGCGTGCAAATCGACCACCTGAGCGTGCGCTTCGGCACGCGCACCGTCCTCGACGATCTGTCGCTCACGATCCGTCGGGGCGAACTGCTTACCGTGCTGGGCCGCAGCGGCTGCGGCAAGACCACATTGCTGCGTTTCATCGCCGGCTTTATCGAAGCCGATGGACTTGCGGGTTCGCTCACCGTAGCGGGCCGCGACCTGACTCATGTGCCGCCGCATCAGCGCAACCTGGGTCTGCTGTTCCAGAGCTACGCGCTCTTTCCGCATCTCTCGGTGTTCGAGAACGTCGCGTTCGGGCTGAAGGCGCGCCGCGTGCCGTCGCGCGATATCGCGCGACGCGTGGCCGACGCGCTCAAGCTCGTGCAACTCGGCGACGCGGGGCACATCATGCCCGCGCAACTCTCGGGCGGCATGCAGCAGCGCGTGGCGCTCGCGCGTGCGCTCGTGATCGAGCCGGACGTGCTCCTGCTCGACGAGCCGCTTTCCGCGCTCGACGCCAATCTGCGCGCTTCGGTGCGCTCCGAATTGAAGGCGCTGCACGAACGTCTGCCCGATCTGACGATCGTGTGCGTGACGCACGATCAGGACGACGCACTCGTGCTCTCCGACCGCACGCTGCTGATGCGCGACGGCCACATCGCGCAGCTCGGCACGCCGCAGGAACTCTACGACACGCCGAACGACGCCTACGTGGCCCGTTATCTGGGCGCGGCGAACCTGCTGCCGCCGAACCTCGCGTTCCCGCTCGGCGACGCGCGCCACGACGTGCGCGACAAGCTCGCGTGTCTGCGCCCTGAAAGTCTGCGCATCGTGCCGCTCGGCGAAGGCTCGCTGCACGGCACGATCGAATCGGTCGAGTGGTATGGCTCGGTGCTCTCGGTGCCGGTGCTGCTCGACGCGATGCCGACCGAACCGGTGCTCGTCACCATGCAACGCGGCCACGGCATGATGCCGACGAAAGGCATGCGCGTGTCCCTGCGTTACGAGGCTGACGATGTCGTCCTTATCAACCCCTGATTCCGCGCGGGCTCTGCCAGGCTCCGAAGCGCACGCGGCTGCCGTGCGCCGCCGCGAGCGGCGCGCACAATGGCATATCGCGTTTCTGCTCGTGTTCGTGCTCGGGCCGCTCGTGGTTTATCCGCTCGTGCGGCTCGTATTGCTGAGCCTGACCGGCGCGCATGGCCTGAGCTTCCACGCGTACGAGGCCTTCTTCGGGAATCCCGATTCGCGCGGCGTGATCGCCACGACGCTGTGGATTCTGTTCCTCAGTGCGGGTCTCGCTTCGGTGCTTGGCGTCGCGCTCGCCGCGCTGCTGTTCTTCAAGCCGTTTCCGGGCGCGAGCCTTGTCACGCGCTTTCTGGAACTGTTCGTGGCGTTCCCGTCGTTTCTCGTCGCGTTCACGCTGATTTTTCTTTACGGCTCGCAAGGCTCCGTGAGCATCGGGCTGCAGCGGCTCTTTCATTTGCAGGCGCCGCCGCTCGATTTCCTGTTCGGCATCGGCGGCGTGGTGCTCGCGGAAGTGGTGTTCTACGCGCCGTTCGTCGTGCGCCCGACGCTCGCCGCGTTTGCGCTGCTCGACATGCGCCTGATCGAAGCGGCTCGCAGTCTCGGTGCGAATAGCCGGATGGTCGCCCTGCGTGTGATCTTGCCGCTCGCGTGGCCGGGTATCGCGGCGGGCACGATCCTGTGCTTTCTGCTGACGTTCAACGAGTTCGGCATTCTGCTCGTGCTCGGCAGCGCGCACCTCATTACGCTTCCGGTGGCGATCTACAGCTCGGCAACGGTCGACCTCGATCTGCCGACGGCGGCCGCTGGCGCCGTCGTCATGCTCGCGATGTCGCTTTCCCTGTATGCGCTGTATCGGCGCGTGAATCGCCGCAGTCATGGAGGCGCGCGCAATGTCAACTAACCCTGTCGCAGGTTCCGACCGTATCGCACTGCCGCCCAAGCATCTTCGTGCGCGGCCCGTCGAGCGCAGCCTTTTCTCGCGCTTTGCCAGCGCGGCACTGCTCGGCTTCGCTGCGCTGCTGTGCTTCTGGCTTTTCGTATTGCCGGTGATTGTCGTCGCGCTGTCGAGCGTCGCGTCGCACTGGTCGGGCACGATCCTGCCCGACGGTTTCAGCACGCGCTGGTTCGAACGCCTCGGCTCCAGCGACTTCGATGCGCTCGCAACGAGTCTCGAAGTCGGCTTCGGCGTGGCGGTGCTCGGCACGTCGCTCGGTCTGTGGCTCGCACTCGCGCTCGAAGGGCGCGACCGGCGCGGCCTGGGCGCGGTCGTCGACACGCTCGCGATGGTGCCCAACGGCGTGCCGAGCGTGGTGCTCGGCCTCGCGGTGCTGATCGCCTATCACAAGGCGCCTGTGGATCTGTCGAGTTCGGCTGCGATCGTCGTGTTCGTGCAGCTCGCGCTCGTGTTGCCGTTCTGCTATCGATGCGCGTCGGCAGCGCTGCGTCCCGAGCTGACCGTGCTGCGCGAAGCGGCAGCGAGTCTCGGTGCGCCGCCTTCGATGGTGCTGCGTCGCGTGGTGCTGCCGCAGCTCGTGCCGGCAATCCGCGCGAGTCTTGCGCTCGGCTTCGCGCTGTCGCTCGGCGAACTGGGCGCGACGCTCACGGTGTATCCGCCAGGCTTTGCGACGGTGCCGATCGTCGTGGTGGGGGCAGTCGAGCGCGGGTATTACCTGCCGGCTTCGGCGCTCTCGCTGGTCCTGTTGCTCGTCTCGCTGGCGGCGCTGCTGCTGATCGCGGCGCGGGTGCCGCGCCGGCGGGCGGACTGAACGGGTGGATGCCATGCGGTTCGATGCGCCGCAGGCGCGCAACAGACGGGCAAGGCACGACGTGCAAGATACGATGAGCGAAGAGCGGGCGAATAGCGCTGCGGGCGAGATACCTCGCGATCCGCTGGCGTTGTCCGACACGACGCCGCTTGCCATGGTGCGCCAGCATTCGCTCACGGCGCTCGTGCGCGACGAGATCGAGCGGCGCATCGCGGCGGGCCTGCTCGCACCCGGCGACAAGCTCAACGAAGCCGACTGGGCCGCTCGCCTCGCTGTGTCGCGAGGACCTGTGCGCGAAGCGTTTCGCGCGCTGGAGCAGGCGGGCCTCGTGCGCAACGAGAAACATCGCGGCGTGTTCGTGCGAAGCGTCGGCGCGGCGGAGGCCCAGGAACTGGGCGTAGTGTGCGCCGCGCTGCGCGAAGCGGCCTGCCGGCTGCTGGCGCCGCGCATCGACGCGGCGCAGGTCGCCGAGCTGCGCGAGCACCTCAACGCGATGCGGGACGCGGTGGTCGCGGAAAAGGGAGAGGACTTCGTGCAAGCGCGCGATGCGTTTCGCGCGTCGCTCTTCGCAGCGGCGGGCAACGCCAGACTGCGAGAGACCTATGAGGGAACCGTGAGCGAATTGCGGCTCTCAACGCAGCGTGCGGCGCCGGCGCATAGCGCAATGGACGCGTCGTACGCGGGGCATCGGGCGCTATTGAGCGCGCTCGCGTCGCGTGACGCCGATGAATCCGCCAATCGCATGCGCGAATCCTGCGGCGACCAGGAGCGGTAGGAACGATAGGTGGCGGCCCGGTATGGGCCGTCGCCGTACTCATGTAATAGAGGAGTGGAAGAAGATGGCACTGAGCCTCGCGGATATTCGTGGGCTGTACGAGACGTACGGCGCGTTGGCCTATAGCGGCGAGCCGGTCACGCAGCTGGAGCACGCGCTGCAAAGCGGCGCGCTGGCAGAAGAAGAGGGCGCGAGCGAAGAGCTTACGGCGGCGGCGTTCCTGCACGATCTGGGTCACTTGCTCAATCGTCAGGGCGAAACGCCGACCGAACGCGGCATCGACGATCTGCACCAGTACTTTGCGTTGCCGTTCCTGCGGCCTGTGTTGCCCGATAGCGTGCTGGAACCGATCCGCTTGCACGTGGATGCGAAGCGCTACCTCTGCGCAGTCGATGAGGCGTATTTCGGCTGCCTCTCCGCGGACTCCGTGCGCAGCCTTGAATTGCAGGGCGGCATCTTCAACGCAGATGAAGCGCGCGATTTCGCTGCGCGTCCGCACGCCGAAGACGCGGTGCGCCTGCGCCGCTGGGACGATGTCGCGAAAGTGGCCGGTAAGCCGACGCCGGATCTCGACCACTATCTGCAACTCGTCGAACGCGTCATGCAACGCCACGTTTGAGGCGTTCTCGTTTACGCGTTTCTGCGAATTTCACGAGCGTCAAAAAACCGCTTGCAAGATGTCACTTGCATGACTAGAATTCCGGTCTTTCGCGCTTTCGATGAAGGCGCGGGGAGACGGGAAGCTTGAGGCGAAAGCCTTGTGGCGACTGGGTCTGCGGGTGATT
>NZ_JAYMSC010000066.1:0-12131 GCF_038900775.1 Paraburkholderia sp. JHI869 | reverse complement strand
TACACGCTTCCTTCAGACCCCGCCTCGCGACGACGCCCTTGCGTTTCACTAGCCCTTCGCCCCATCTGGCTGGGCAGGGGACTCTCACCCCCAAGCTGTTGCGCATGCTCGGCGCACAAAAAAAACCGGCCACGAGGCCGGTTTTCTGTGCCGCAACGGCGTTGCCGCCGTTTGTACGGATCAGATCGAGAACGTCGCGCCGTTCTGGCCGCTCGATTCGCGCAGCGCCTTCACCCACTGGTGCGCCGGCAGGCCGAGCTTGCTTTCGAGCAGGCGCGCGCGCTTTTCGAGCGCTTCATAGGTCACTTCGAGCGCCGGGCCCGAGAACGCCAGCGCCACGCGATTGCCCTCGTGCACTTCGGGCAGCGCGATCACGCGGCCTTCGAAGGCTTCGTTCAGGCGCTTCATGTTGCGCACGAAGCTCGGGTGGTCGCCGAACAGATTGATCGTCGCGACGCCCGCTTTGGTCAGGCAAGCGCGCACGGCGCGGTAGAACGCCACGCTGTCGAGCACGGGGCCACGCGCGGTCGCGTCGTACACGTCGATCTGCAGCGCGCCGATGGTGCCGTGATTGGCGCGGTCCTGCACGAAATCCCACGCGTCGAGTTCACGCACGGTGAGGCGTGCGTCGTCGTACGGCATCTCGAACATCGTGCGCGCGGCCACCACGACCGCCGGGTTCAGCTCGATCGCCTCGACCTTGGCGGGACGCAGATAGCGGTGCGCGAACTTGGTGAGCGCGGCGGCGCCCAGACCCAGTTGCACGATGCGCTCGGGCGTGGCGAGGAACAGCAGCCAGGCCATCATCTGCTGCGCGTATTCGAGTTCGATGTGCAGCGGCTTCGAAAGACGCATCGCGCCTTGCACCCACTCGGTGCCGAAGTGCAGATAGCGCACGCCGCTCTCTTCCGAGAAAGTGACCGGCGCGAAACGCGGCTTGCGCGGCGCTTCGATGACCGGGGCGTTGTCGAGGTCGTCGGCGGCTGCGGCAGCGGCGCGGCGCGGGCGCTTCGTGACCTTCGCGGTCTTGCTCGCGGTTTCGGTTGCGGTTTCGTTCGCGGTTTCGTTCGACGTCGCGTTGCCGGATTGCTTGAATGCGCGGGCCTCGGCGGAGGCGCGCTTGATGAGAGTCGTCATGGAGAAAATCGCTTGCTGTGGGGTCGCAGATGCAGGTGCATCGGCTCGGGCGACCGAGAGCATAGCATTCGCGGCACATCGGGCCTCATTTGGCAGGCACTTCGAGCGCCTGGCTCGTGCGCGGCGCGAGTCAATGACTATCGCTTGAACTCCCCTCGGCACCGTGGGCGCCATCGATTCCGGGCTGCCCCGGCTGCAACGCCAGCGGATTGACGCGCACAGGATGGAAATGCATGTCGATACGCGCGATGTGCAGCCCGGCCGGTACGGGTGGCAACGGAGCGGCGGCATCGATTGCGCGCTCGACGGCCTCGTCGTAGTCGTCGTTGCCGGTCGAACGCAGCAGCTTCACGGAGACGATGGAGCCATCGGACGCGGCGCGAATCGACACGATAGCCTCGGAGTCCGCAGGCACTTTCTTTTGATGGACGAGCATGTTGCCGCCCAGCTTGCAGCTCACATAGCGCTTCC
This sequence comes from Paraburkholderia sp. JHI869, assembly GCF_038900775.1. Classification (NCBI taxonomy): domain Bacteria; kingdom Pseudomonadati; phylum Pseudomonadota; class Betaproteobacteria; order Burkholderiales; family Burkholderiaceae; genus Paraburkholderia; species Paraburkholderia sp. JHI869. The sequence goes on along the minus strand of NZ_JAYMSC010000066.1, from coordinate 10,523 downwards.
ATTGCCACGAACTCAAGGTCGCTTCCGTGGGCGGCGCGAAACCCGGCGTCGCGACGGCCGCCAGGCAGCGGTTCATGACCGTCTGTGGCGAGGCGCGCACGTGTGGCCCGACCTGCGATACGTCGTCCGAAGCGCAGGCGCCCAGCATGAGCGTGAGGGGGAAAAGGATCAGGGGCAGGCGTTTCTTGTTCATTATGGTCTCGTGTCCCAGCCGTACGGGCGCGCACCTCGGCGTGCGCTGGACCATGCTAACGCGGCTAATTTGCAGCGCGCTTACGCCTATGTGCGCCAGCGCTCATAGGCGCGTCGGGGTCGCCCACGAACGCGCCCAATGCGCTCCATCGCACGAACTACCACGCAGGACTGCTGGCGTGTAGCAGCATCGTCATGCACTACGCATATACACGTCAAACGTGCGCATTTCGCAGACTCAAGATTCGCAGTCCAGCGCCGATATTCCTCCAGGAGACCAAAACTGATCCGGCGCACAAGACCGCGAGTCTCCGTGGCAGCAGAGTTCCGCAATCACAAGGTAAAACAAAGATGCTCAACACCGTGCGAACCATCGGCGTGATCACGCCGCTCCTATTTCTGACCGGATGTGCTGTGGTCGCTCCGCCGTATTCCCCCGACGTCGACAATATCCAGTCGCTCAAGAACGTGACCGCAGCGCATGCGAAAGTCGGCGCATTCGATTCCCACGCGGACGTGAAAAATCCGTATCCGGTTCCCTTGCGTGCAAATAGCTTGAAGTCGCCGGTCGGCAATTCATTCGGCGCCTATCTTGCCGATGCAATGACGAAGGAATTGCAGATGGCCGGCAAGCTTTCTCCGGAGAGCGATGTCGAGATCAAGGCAACGCTACTGGAAAACGACATCGACGTCGGCGTTGCAACCGGCGCTGCGCGACTGTCGGCACGCTTCATCGTGATGCGATCGGGCAGCGTGCGTTATGACCAGGTGAAATCCGCGCACACGCAATGGGATTCGGCGTTCGCGGCGATGATCGCGGTACCGAAGGCGCGCGAAGAATATCCGCTCGCAGTGCAGAAGTTGCTCGGCGAACTCTACGCCGACCCTGCATTCATTCAGGCAATCCAATAACTCAACCGGCCATACAACGGGGAACGAACATCATGACAATGATTCGATTGATCGCGGCGGCAAGCGTAGTCGCCGCACTTTCAGGCTGTGCGCACGAAATTTCGCTGACCGGCGACGCAAGCAAGATTCCGACGCTCTCGACGCAACCGCTCGACAAGTCCGTGGGTCTCGTCATTACGGACGACGAATTGTCGAAGGAAGTGATCACGCCCGGCGGCGGCGGCGACAAGGTGAGCTATCACCCGTACCACGACCTGGAACTGCCGATGTACGTCGGCCTCGGCCACGTGTTCAAGAACGTGACCAAACTCAAGAGCGCACCGGACGCAGCAACGATCCAGGCCAAGCATCTCGACTACGTGATTACGCCGACGATCCAGACGACATCCTCGTCCCCCAGCCTCCTCACATGGCCGCCCACGGACTTCTCGGTCACGCTCGCCTGCACCGTGACGGACCCGAGCGGCCAGACTGTGACCACTGCGGACGTGACGGGTACCGGCCACGCGGAGTTTAGTGAATTCAAGCACAACCTCGGCCTGTCCGGGCAGCTTGCAACGGCCGATGCCGTGTCGAAGCTGCAGTCGGCGCTGGCCAAGGCGCCCGAGCTGCAAAAGTAGGCTCACGCACGGCGCAGTCGAGATACTGCCGATCAACCGAAAGCCCCGCGTCTGCGGGGTTTGAGGACGCCAGTACGAGCGCCCCGCTTGTCGTCAAAGCAGGCCGCCTGCATCCACTGCCTATGCTCCCTCGACGCCTTTCAATCCGACTGCCGCAGCATTCGCCAAACGGCCAGCTTTTCTGCATAGGGAACGGAAGCATGGGCCGGACTGCTTGATGGCAAAGAGAGAAGTCGAAATTGATCTCCGCGCTTACCAAGCGCCTTTACCCCTATCCTGGCTGCCGTTGCGCCATTGAAGGCAATGGTGGCCAGATTCGGCAACGTATCGATGAGAGCGATGAGGTCGTTACTGGCATGGTCCCGTATGCGGCTATCGAGGCTTCCGATGCGACGCGCCTGGGCGACGACATCCCATAGGCCAAAGCAATTTTCGAGCAACGTCTCGAGACGGGCCGCATAGTCCATATCGACGAGATCACGTTCGATCACCTCGCCCACCAGATGCCAGAACTTGTTCTGCTTGTGCGCGTAGTACTGCTGATGCGCAAGCGACGCCTCGCCAGGCAAGCTGCCGAGGATGAGCACGCGCGTGCGTGCATCGACGACGGGATCGAAGCAGCGCTTGAAAGTCATGGCGACGGATGCAGAACGCTCAACGCGACGCGTGATGCGCGCGCGACGCGGTGTGATCGAGCCGGCCGCGTTCGCGTCCGAGATGCACGCCGGTTTCGTGGGTGAGCGGACCGCTTGCAAGGCGCGACCACAGCGCGGGCAGCATGCATTCGGTCACGAGCAGCGGCGCACCTGCACGCTCGAATACCGAACGGCGCGCGATGAACGCATGCGGCGCATGCTTAGGCTCGACCATGATCTCGCGCGCCGCGAGTGCGTAGAGCGGATGCCGTGCGCTCACGCGTCGGCTCACGAGCGCGGAGCGCGCCACGCCGCTGTCGCTATAGAGCAGTTCCGCGAGCGGCCGCGTGCGCAAACGGCGCATGGCCTGCCACACGCCTTGACTCGCGGCGAGCGGCGTCACGCTGTGCGCGGCGACGAACGGCACGCCATCGACTTCGAGCACGATCTCGCGCACCCACGCTCGCTCGCGCGGCATGAGGCCGAGCGCCGCGCATTCGTCGGACCAGGGCATATCGACGGCTTCGCGCGTCACCCGCACGACGACGCGGCCGAGCGTGCGCAAATGCGCCGTGAGCGAACCGCCGCGCGTGAGCCAGTCCTTCTGGTCGGCGCTCAAGGCGGGCAAGGGCGTGACGCGCCAGTGCGCGTTAGCAGCATCGAATCGAAGAGGCATGGCGCGCATTATAGGCCGCAAGGATTTCAGTTCGCTGTGAGCGGGGCGGACAAGGTATGCGGGGCTGTGTCTATCGCGCGATAAATTCGCACCTTGTCGTACGCCGCCTCAGCCGGCACTGCGCCCGATGCCGAGGAACGCGTCGCCAGCGAGCACATCGCCTGGGCCGACATCATCGTTGTGATAGAGCGATCGCACAAGGTCAAGCTTGCGAAGCAGTTCGGTTCGAAGCTCAATGGCAAGAGGATCGTCTGCCTCGACATTCCCGACAAGTACACGTTCATGCAGCCCGAACTAATCGCTTTGCTAGAGCAACGAGCCTCGCAATTTCTCAGGCCGTAAGCACCAGGCAATCCGCGAACGCAGGAGCGAGGCAGCTTCGCGGAATGCCTGGGAAAGAGACAACTGCCGGACCCGATACGGCCACTGAGACTGGCGTGACCTCATTGACAATCTCCAGGGGGAAGCGGTCATTTGTGCGGTTGAGCGAGGACCATTTCCGGGAAGTGTTTCAACAGCCTGCTGAAGTAGGCATCAACGCTCACCGAAGGTTTGGATCGTAAATTTGACGATGTCCTCGCCTGCCTTCGTAACCGCATCGTCGAATGATCCGCCGAAGAAGCCACTGCCAATCCTTCCTTCGACCTCGGTCTTGGCCAGTTCGGTATCGCTCGCATCGAGATAGCGAACCATGACGACGAGTGAACCTTCCCCAGCGTTGCCAATACCGCCCCACAACCAACGTTGGAACTGGCTCCCGGGATTGTCAGAGACAATTATGTAGACGATTCGCAAGTCATTACCACGCGTAAAGGCGCCGTTCTCATAAAGACCTTTTTCGACTACTGATCGGAATTTCTCGATCACTTCAGGCGGGACCGACACCGTAGGTTCACTTTCCACGAGGGCGACCCCTGAAAATCGGGCATGAGGCTTAGGCGGCTCCAGTACCAGGGTTCTCGCCGTTCCGCACGCCTCAAGGAGCAATACGAGTCCGACGACAATTGTGTGTTTCATTGACTGTTCTCCTTTGCGATAGAACCTGTGCCCTGCGGCGAATCACTGTTGCGGCGAGAGTCCACGGCCAGGAGCCACGAAAGGGGCGTGAATCGCGCGTCAGCACTCGTCGGCTCCGTGTCGACCCATCCGCTCCAGCCGGTTTCACGAGGCGACGTACGATGTCGATTAGCGAAAATCAAAAGGACTACTTATGACAAAAGGTCGGTTCCGCCCTAAACGCGAGGTAACGAGCCGGGAACGACGACATCGGTCATTTGCGGCCAGCAGAACGTGCGGACAAACCGATGTTGCCGGCCGAATGGGTCCAATGAATTGGATCTTCCTGCATCAGCTGCCCACTTTCTGAGGCAGTTGGAATTTTCCGGGCGCGCCCGGTTGCTGAAAAAGAACGGTTGCAATGTCACCGTCGGCCACGGCGATATCTGGTTTCCCGTCGCCATTCAGATCGGCGATCGCTACGGACAGCGGCTGCTGCACGCCTGCGTAGTTTCCGGCAGGCAGAAACGCTCCCGGCCGGGTGGGATCCTGCAGGAGAACCGACACACTACCCGTGGTGCCGGCGTGTCCTGCGTTGGCGACCACGAGGTCGGGTTTGCCATCGCCGTCGAGGTCCCCGATCGCAACATCCTGTGAACGGGCACCTGTTGCATAGTTGGCGGCTGCGAGGAAGCTGCCAGGATGCGTCGGATCCTGAAGCAGCACGGACACACTCGCAGTATCGGGATTAGACGGTGTACCCTCGTTCGCGACGATGACATCGAGCCGGTTATCGCCGTTCACGTCTGCCAGCTTGAGTGCGATGGGCTGCGCGCCTGCCGCGTATTCCGTTGGAGGCAGAAAGTTGCCTGGGTGGGCTGGATCCTGCAGGAGCACCGCGACATCGCCGTTGCCGTTGTTGTCCTCCGTCGTCACGACGAGGTCCTGCAGGCCATCCCCATTGACGTCACCCATAGCAACAGCGGACGTCAATTTTCCAACCGCCACCGGGACAGGCGGGAGGAATGACACCGGTGCGCCCACTTTACTTTGAATGAGGACTGCCAGGCTGGTAGTGGCCGTGGCCACAACGATGTCGGGCCGGCCGTCGCCATTCAGGTCGCCGACCGCAATGCCGTTGGGATTTCCGCCCACCGGCACGATAACGCCCGGCAGGAAGGTTCCGGGATTGGCGTGGTCTTGAATGAAAACAGAAATACTGCCCGCGCTGTAATTGGAGACCACCAGATCGAGTCGGCCGTCGCCATCGAGATCCGCGGCGACGACGATCGAGGGATCCGTTCCCGTGGCGTAGTGCACGCCAGGCGCGAATGTGCCCGGCGCCGAGGGGCGCTGGAGGACCACCGCAACAAAGCCGGAGTGGGGCGGCGCGGAACTGACGAAGGTCGTTGCAACGGCAAGGTCCGCCAACCCGTCCTGATTGAAGTCGCCGGCAACAATGGAGGATGGCAGATTGAAGGGGCTGGGTCCCGCAGATCCACCTCCGCCTCCGCCGCCGCCACACGACTGGAGCAACAGGAGCGAGGCGAGTCCGATGCATGCACGCAGTTTCGGTCGCATGTCCGTCCCCTTCGCATCGCTTGCCGCACGCTTTCAATTATAGGAACGGAATTTGCGCAGACCTAGTTCAACCGACGGGACGGTGGCGAAAAGTCCCGGTCCGCCGGCAGGTTAAGTAACGTGGTCAGTGTGAGTGGAGCGGTCGCCGGATACCTGGAGCGGGGCTGACAGCTTCGAGTCTTCAATCTGGCTGCGTACTGAAGGCGAGCGGCCGTTCGAATGTCCGCACGCACGTGCGTACGAGCGGCAGAAACTGGCCGACAGCGGCCAGAATTGCCCATCCTCAACTGAAATTCGCGAAGCGCCAAAGAAAAACCCCTTGCGGCGGGAAGCCGCAAGGGGTTTCGGTCCTGCAAAGCCGCAGCGCTTTAGCCAGCCCGCGCAATCAGCAACGCATTCGTACGCTTCACAAAGCTCGCCGGATCTTCCAGCGAACCGCCTTCCGCCAGCAGCGCCTGATCGAACAGCAGATTGCACCAGTCGCCAAAGTCCGCGCTATCGGTGCGCAGCGCCTTCACGAGCGGATGCTCCGGGTTCACTTCGAGAATCGGATGCATTTCCGGCGCCTGCTGCCCCGCCGCCTTCAGCATGCGCTGCAGATAGCCGCTCATGTCGCCTTCGTCGGCCACGAGGCACGAGGGCGAATCGGTCAGGCGGAACGTGAGGCGCACGTCCTTGGCCTTGTCCTTGAGCGCTTCCTTCATGTGCTCGACGAGCGGCTTCAGTTCCTCGCTCACCTTTTCCTGCTGCTGCTTTTCTTCGTCGTTGAGCGCGCCGAGGTCGAGGTCGCCGCGCGCCACGCTCGCGAGCGGCTTGCCGTCGAACTCGTTCAGGAACGACAGCATCCACTCATCGACGCGGTCCGTGAGGAGCAGCACTTCCACGCCCTTCTTGCGGAACACTTCGAGGTGCGGACTATTCTTCGCGGCCTGCCACGTGTCGGCAGTAACGTAATAGATCTTCGTCTGCTCGGGCTTCATGCGCGCAACGTAGTCGGCAAGCGAAACGGTCTGCTCGTTCGTGTCGTTGTGCGTGGATGCAAAGCGCGCGAGCTTCGCCACGCGCTCGCGGTTGGCGTGATCCTCGCCAATGCCTTCCTTGAGCACCTGGCCGAACTCGGTCCAGAACGTCGTGTACTTCGCCTTGTCCGCTTCGCTTGCTTCGGCGTCCGTAACAGCGTTCGCCATCTCTTCGAGCATCGAGAGCACGCGCTTGGTTACGCCGTCGCGAATCGCCTTCACGTCGCGGCTTTCCTGGAGGATTTCGCGCGAGACGTTCAGCGGCAGATCGCTCGAATCGACCACGCCCTTCACAAAGCGCAAGTAGTTCGGCAGCAGTTGCTCGGCGTCGTCCATGATGAACACACGCTTCACGTACAGCTTCAGGCCGCTCTTGTGGTCGCGGTTCCACATATCGAACGGCGCATGCGACGGCACGTAAAGCAGTTGCGTATATTCGCTGCGGCCTTCTACGCGGTTATGCGTCCACGCGAGCGGATTCTGATGATCGTGCGCGAGGTGCTGATAGAACTGCTGATACTGCTCGTCGGTAATGTCGCTCTTCGAACGCGTCCACAGCGCGCTCGCCTGGTTGATGGTCTCGTACTCGTCCTTCGTGACCATCTCGCTCTTTTCGGCGTCCCATTCTTCCTTCTTCATCTCGATGGGCAGGCCGACGTGATCCGAGTATTTCTGGATGATCGACTTGATCTTCCATGCGGAAAGCAGCTCTTCTTCACCTTCGCGCAGATGCAGCGTGATCGTCGTGCCACGCGGCGCACGCTCGATCGTCTCGACGGCGAACTCGCCCTCGCCCGCGCTCGTCCAGCGCACGCCTTCGGCAGCCGGCAGGCCCGCGCGGCGGCTTTCCACCGTGATCTTGTCGGCGACGATAAAGCCGGAGTAGAAGCCCACGCCGAACTGGCCGATCAGCGCCGCGTCCTTCTGCTGGTCGCCGGAGAGCTTGCCGAAGAATTCCTTGGTGCCCGAGCGCGCGATCGTACCGAGGTTCGACACGGCTTCGTCATGGCTCATGCCGATGCCGTTGTCGTCGATCGTGATGGTGCGCGCTTCCTTGTCGAAACTCACGCGGATGCGCAGGTTCGGATCGTTTTCATACAGCGCGCTGTTTGCGATCGCCTCGAAGCGCAGCTTGTCCGCCGCGTCCGATGCGTTCGAGATCAGCTCGCGCAGGAAGATTTCCTTGTTGCTGTACAGCGAATGGATCATCAGATGCAGAAGCTGTTTCACTTCTGCCTGGAAGCTCATGGTTTCTTGTGCCATGGTCGGGAGTCCTCTTTCGTTGCAGTTCTAGTCTGACAAATTTGTGGCCGCGAGTTCGAGGCAAAATCGCACCGCGGCGCGCCGTCCGCCCACTTGGGGACAGACGATGCCGTTTTCAAGAGCCGCCGCCCGCGAATTCAAGCCTGCGCGCCCCCGCCGCCGCGCCGGGCCACGCCGTCGAGATAGTCGGCGAGGAACGCGGGCAGCGCCGGGTCGCCGCAGTTGGCGATGTTGAAGCGCATCCACGTGGTGGGCGACTGGTGCGGCGAGAAGAGGCTCCCAGGCGTGAGCAGAAAGCCCGCTTCGTGGCCTGCCGCGGTGAGCGCGTCCGCGTCGACGCCCGTGTCAGTCCACAGGAACATGCCGGCGCCCGGTGCCGCGAAGAGCCGGCAGCCGGTGCGCTCCAGCATGCGCGCGGCCTTGTCGCGCACGCCATCGAGCCGCCCGCGCAGGCGCTCCACGTGACGCCGGTAATGGCCCTCGGTGAGCACGCGGTAAAGCACACGCTCGTTGAGTTCCGGGCTCGTCATGCCGACCAGCATTTTCTGGTCCGCCACGGCCTGGGTCACGTCGAGCGCGCTCGCGATATAGCCCACGCGCAAGTTCGGCGCGAGCGTCTTCGAAAAGCTGCCGAGGTAGATCACGCGGCGCAACTGGTCGAGGCTCGCGAGACGCGTGGCCGGATAGCCCGCCGGACACAGATCGCCGTAGATATCGTCCTCGACGACGATGAAGTCGTACTGTTCGGCAAGCCGCAGAATGCGGAATGCCTGCGCAGCCGTGAGCGAAGTGCCGGTGGGATTTTGCAGCACCGAATTGATGACGAGCATCTTGGGCCGCCAGGTCTCGACCAGCGCTTCGAGCGCGTCGAGGTCCGGCCCATCGGGCGTGTACGGCATGCCGACGAGCCGCGCGCCCTGCGACGCGAAGCGCCCGAACATCTGGAACCACGCAGGGTCGCCCACGATCACCGTGTCGCCGGGCTGCACGTAAATGCGCGCAAGCAGGTCGATCGCCTGGGTGATGCCCGAAACCAGCACGATCTGGTCGGGCGTCGCGCCGATCTCGAGTTCCGCCATGCGCGTCTGGAGTTGCTGGCGCAGCGGCAGGAAGCCTTGCGGCGAGCCGAAGCCGAGCAGTTGCGTGCCGCTCTGGCGGCCGAGCGAGCGCATCGCGCCGGTCAGCAGTTCGCCGTCGAGCCAGCGCGCGGGCAGGTAGCCCAGACCCGGCCCTTTTTCGGGCCGCGTAGACGTGTGGAGCATGTTGCGCAGCAGCCAGACCACGTCGATGGTGGACGGCGCCGGCGCGGCGGCTGTCATTGCGCCTTCCGCGCGCGCGGGAGCGCCTGCCGTCCCAGGCGCGCGTTCGCCGCCCGCCACGAGCGCCAGCCGCTCGCGCACGTAGAAACCGGAGCCGCGCCGCGAGTCGAGGTAGCCCTGCGCGACCAGACGCTCGTACGCCTCGACCACGGTGAAGCGCGACACGCCCTTGTCGAGCGCAAGCTTGCGGATGGACGGCATGCGCATGCCGGGGCGAAACACGCGCTCCTCGATGCGGCGGCGGCCCCACTGCACGAGCTGGTCGACGAGCGTGAGCGTGGCCGCGTCATGCGGGGCGGGAATCTGGTCTAGCGGTACGGAGGACATGCGAACTCCCTGAACTCGAACTGTACAGAGCACTATCGGGCCGATTGTACCGTTACTGTCCGCAGCCATACCGGTACATTTGATCGCATGCGTACCGGTAAGGATTCGGTAGAGGCGTCTGCACACTGTTCAGGCGCACGCTCCTGCCCGCCTCCTTCCGGCCCCTGGAAACTTCTGGCTCCTCTCGCTCCCACATGAACGCCTCGCCGCTTCGCCTCGATCACCTTGTCGTTGCCGCGCGCACGCTGGAAGAAGGCGTGCAGTACGTGAGCGACGCGCTCGGCGTCGCGCCCGCGGGCGGCGGCGCTCACCCGCTCATGCGTACCCACAACCGTCTGCTCGGGCTGTGGGGCGGCGCGTATCTGGAGGTCATCGCCGTCGACCCGGCGGCGAAAAGTGTCGCGAACGCCCGCGCACGCCTCTTCGCGCTCGACGATCCCGCCGTGCAGGCGCGCATCGAACAAGGTCCGTACCTGTCGCACTGGGTCGCCCGCGTCGATCCGCCGAAAAACCTCGCGCGCTGGCGCGAGCAGTATCCGCAGCGCATTCCCGAACTCGTGCCGATGACGCGCGGCGACTTCTCCTGGCAGCTCACGGTGCCGCAGGACGGCGCCTTCCCGGCCTGGCAAGGCGCGGGCGACGGCATTCTGCCCTCGCTGATCCAGTGGGACACCGCGCATCACCCGTCGCAGGTGCTGGCCGATACCGGCATCGCGCTCACGTCTCTCACCGGCTTTCACCCACAGGCGCAAGCGGCGCGCGAGCAGCTTCAGTGGCTTGGCGCGGCGCACCTGATCGCCGTGGAAGAAGCCCTCTCGCCCGCGCTCGTCGCGCAGTTCGAAACCCCGTCCGGTCCGCGCACGCTCGGCGCGCCGGCACGCTGATCCGTCGAGCGCAAAGTCCCGCATGAAAGCACGCGAAACCCAAGGCATGCTGCTCGGTCTCATCGGCGTCATGATCTTCAGCCTGACGCTGCCGATGAC
>NZ_JAYMSC010000065.1:0-12881 GCF_038900775.1 Paraburkholderia sp. JHI869 | reverse complement strand
TCGGCCTCAAGGAGGCCGCTGCGCCCGCCGTATGGAATGCGGTCCTGTTTGATCGATAAGCCTTCCTACCTATATGAACTTTCTCAACCTGCTTACCTATTTGCACCAGAACCTACGGGCGTACCTGCGATGCCAATCAAGGCACCCGGCAGAAGGCCGCGCCTCAGCATCTCTTTGCGAGACGGAGTCCGATCGTTCTTTTCCATTATTCGATGTTGCATAAGCGACAAAGCCCACGACGCCTGAGTCGGCTAATCGTGGGCTGCGAGTGGGATTGTGCTTCAGGCGTGCGCGTGGGCGCTGCTGGCCTTGGTGCGCCCTTTGGCGGTCTTTCGGGCGGTAGCATTGGCACGAGCCTTCGTCGCCGTACCGACGCCACGTTTCGCGACCGTCGCAGCCCTCTTCGCCGCGGCAGGCTTCGCGGCGGCCTTTGCCTTGAGCTTCGCCTTCAAGTCTTCCCCGGGCTTCGTCAGCGTAAGGTGCAGGCCCATCGCCCCGATCACCTTCATGATCGTCGCGAACTCAGCATTCCCCTTGTTTGAGAGCGCCCGGTACAGCGCCTCACGTGCAATGCCCGACTCACGCGCGAGCGCCGTCATGCCTCGCGCCTTGGCAACGTCCCCGAGCGCCGCCTGAATCTCGACCGGGTCGCCACCCTCGAACGCTTGCGCAAGGTACAGCCGATAGTCGGTTTCGCCCTTCAGGTACTTCGAGGCGTCGAACTCCATCAGCTCGCTTACTTTCATTTCAATCCTCCAACTCTTTCGCGATGGCCTTCGCCCGCTTGATGTCTGCGGACTGCGTGGACTTGTCCCCACCGCACAAAATGATCACCAGGACGTCGCCACGCTGCGTGAAATAGACGCGATACCCCTTACCGACGTCGATCTTCATCTCCGAAATGCCGTCGCCGACTGCACGCCAGTATCCGAGGTTGCCTAAGGCAATGCTGATCAAGTCCACCGTTCACGACTGTCACGCGTTATAGCGTGAGCATGCAACGGGGAAAGCAAATAACGATGAAGCAACTGACACTGGCGATGGCTGTCGATCAATGCGCGGGATTCGGGACGCAGCGCAAACCTACGCGACGCGAAGCGTTTCTCGATGAAATGAACACGATCGTGCCGTGGGCGCAGCTGTGCGCGGTGGTGGAGCCGTTTTATCCGAAACGCGGCAATGGTCGCCCGCCGATTGCGCTGGAGCGCATGTTGCGAATTCATTTTGTGCAGCACTGGTTCAATCTCGCCGACCTTGCATGCGAAGAGGCGCTGTACGACAGCCTCAGCCCGCGCCGTTTCGTTGGCATTGACCTTGGCAGTGAAACGGTTCCGGATGCCACCACGCTGCTCAAATTCCGGCATCTGCTGGAAGAGCACAAGCTGGGCGAGCGGATCTTCGCGCAAGTGGGCGTGGTGCTGCAGGCGCGCGGAGCAAAGCTCAAGAGCGGCACGATTGTCGACGCCACGCTGATCGGTGCACCCTCGTCGACGAAGAACAAGGAGAAGGCCCGTGACCCCGAAATGCACCAGACGCGCAAAGGCCAGCAATGGTATTTCGGCATGAAGCTGCATATCGGTGTGGACAGTCAGAGCGGGCTGGCTCATAGCGCGGTCGTAACCGCCGCCAACGTACACGACAAGCATCCGCTGCCACAGTTGCTGCACGGTGAGGAGCAACGCGTCTACGGTGACAGCGTATACGCAAGCCAGAAAGCACTGATTCACAGCAAGGCTCCAAAGGCACGTGAGTTCACCAACAAGCGCACGCGTCGCAAGGACGTCGTCGACGAAGTGGCGCGGCGCAAGAACCGCAACAAGTCGAAGATCCGTGCCCGGGTCGAGCATGTGTTTGCGGTCGTGAAGCGGCTGTGGGGCTTCACGAAGGTTCGTTATCGCGGGCTGGCGAAAAACGCCAATCGCGCCTTTGTTGCGCTCGCGCTGGCCAATCTTTACATGTGGCGAGCTCGCTCGAGGGCACAGGTGCGTCCGAGAGAGCCAAAGACGGGCGAAGAGCCCGTGCGGAGCACCTCAAGGGGCCCAACATGAGCTGGAATGCTCGTTTTTACGGCTGTTATTCGCGATCTCAAAAGCTTACACATGTCTTGGTCGCAACCCGTTGTGTTTACACGGCTTGATCAGCGTAGCCCTAACACTGCACGCTTGAGCCGAGCGGTAATCGCCGTCGCAGCCTGACGATCTCGTACGCGGGAAAGCCAGGCGTCGAATTCGGGGGTAAGGATCAGCTTTGTCATGCGTGTCATTGTAACCCATGGGTCACGATTCATCAACGTGCAGCCCGCCTCGGCCGGCAGAGCAGCCGGGCTTTGCGGCAGTCAACTATGCGCGGTCGCGAACGGATCCTTCGTCGAACGTACCCTTACGAGGTGATTTCGTCGTGGCTCACTACTACAAGGTCACCCCGCATGCGCAGCTGCTGAGATGACCGATGTTCATCTCATGGCATACGACGTCGACTTTTCCGTACGTATCGGGCGGGAGCGCCCCACCCGTCCGTGCGCGCCGCGACGCTGGCGCAGCTTGAAATACATAGCTTGCTTCGTGGCCAACAGCTCATTGATATTCGCGCTGGCCGACGCGCTACAGGCTTCATATGTCCGGAACTCCGAACCCGGCACCGTTTGTTCTCTAAGAATAGTAATACGAATTAAATGCAATCATTTAATTTATGTATAAATTGTATGCGCAGATAAAGCACGCTGTACCCTGGGCGGGGGGGGCGTCAAGCCAGGTTTACGCCGGTTTCCGGCGCGCGAGCCACCGTGCCTATATATATCACGTTGTGATATAGAATCAAAGCGAGCCTTCCGGAGGCTGAAACGACGGAGGATGCGCCATGCTGGTCACGTTCCAGTCGAGCCGCGCCCGAAGTCGTAATGCCGGGACATCTCGCGCAGTTCCTGCTCGGCGTCGCCCATAAGCGGCTCGACATGCGCGGCGTCACTCTCCACGATCATCTCCCGGCGATGATCAGCCGTCTCGAGACAGCGATCTCTGAAGACTGTGCGACGCGATCGTGCGCGACCGTCGCCAGACACATATCGGGCCTGACCAGCCAGGAGCAACACGATGTCTACTTTACCGATGTTTCTCGTAGCCCCTTTCGCGTTAATTGTGGCCATGAACCGCGGCGTGACCCGCAGGGCAGACGCGCGGCTCCGAGCGCAATTCAATGCGGAGGGTCCGGGCAGTGAGGTGTCGCGCCAGTTAATGCGAGTTTCGGGGTTTAGCGTCTGAGCTCCTGCGTACCAATGGAAGATTGGCCGAGCATACTGGATGTATCGCTCGGGGCGCCGCGCCTTGGTCTCGCATGAACCTCTGACTGAAACCACTATCGCATCCGATCGTGGGTCGCGGTGCTGCCTGGGAAGCGGACGCTCGAAAGGAGTCGAACCGCCGCTCGGAGTCGGTCAAGTGTCCTCCGCGTCGGCCCAAAACGGTTGTGTCGCGGGGACGCTAGAATGCGCGTCTGACGAACCGGTACTGACCCGATGATGAAGAAAGTACCGACGCCACGAACGGCCCTTGCCCCAGGAATTGCGAAGGTTCAGAAGCGACTGCACTATCCGCGAGCAATCGTCAAGTCTGGTGTGTGCGGACGGAACGGCATGATCAGGCCGCAAGCGCTTGAGGAGCCGGTGTGCTTTCAATCGCCGGGATTCCGTCCTTGAAGGGAATGCCCTTCAGAAGCGGCTCGATCTTCTCTACGCCGCGGATCTTTCTCCATGACTTCTCGGCCGCTTCAGCTTGAACGCCATCGCGAGGAAGGTCGAGTCGAGCGCGACAGACAGTTGCGCGTGCGGCTCACGCGATGGCGTACCGTCGCAAACGTCGATTCGATCGGATTCGTGGTCCGCACATGCTACCAGCGCTCCGCAGGGACGTCATAGAACGCAAGCAGTTCGTCTCGATCTTTCGTGAGCTTCTCGACAGCCTTCGGGTACCTGCCGCGTACACGTCGACGAACTGATTGAACGCCACAATCGCATCGGCGCGCGTCGCGGCATCCCGGATCTCTGCGAGCGACGCCTTGACCTTGTCGTGCTGCGACTTGGGCATCGCGTTCAGGATATTTCCGACCTTATGAAACCAACGACGCTGATGTCGCGTCTACGGGAACACCTCATCGAGTGCCGCCCATAGTCCCATCGCGCCGTCACCACCCGCGAGCAGTGGCGGCGCCTGCAGGCCGCACGCTTTCGGATCGAGCAGTAGTTCAATCCACGACTGTTTCGATACAGTGGAAGTACTTGTACCGGGCCGTGGACAAAACGGGAGACACGATTGATTTCCTGCTGCGCGCCCACCGTGACAAGGCTGCCGCGAAGCGCTACTTTGAAAAGTCGATCGAGCGCAACGGCGATCCCGAGGTGGTGACGATCGGCAAGAGTGGGGCGAATTTCGCCGCGCTTGAGGCTATCAACGCCGGGCGCGAGACGCCGATCAGGACCCGTCAGTCGAAGTATCTGAATAACATCGTCGAGCAGGACCACCGCGCGATCAAGCGCCGGACCCGCCCGATGCTCGGATTCGAGAAATTTAGTTGCGCCCGCATTCTCCTAGGTGGCATCGAAGTCATGCACATGAACGTCAAGGGGCAATTGAACGATGGCGGCGTTGGTCAAACTCCCGCACAGCAGTTCTATTCGCTGGCTGGATAAGGAATCCATACCATATCGGTCTTGGCCGACCTCTCGCTCTTACTGCGGCGACAGAACCTGTCTCTTCAGCTCTCGCTACTACTGCGACGCGTTTTGCGGGAGCGCGAATGAATTGCTCGCCTTTCCACCAGCGAGGACGCTGCTTGCATGTCTGGAGAGTGATTCGCTGTTCGCGGTCGACTGGATCCGGCAACTGTCGCGGCAACGTATGCGCAGCCGTGCCCGCGAGGAGCGTCTGACGCTACGTTCGCCCCGCGAGCGTCCTGCATTGCCTGCGCCTCGAGCGAGACGACGAGGGGCGGTTCAAGCCGCCTGGCACACGCATGCAATGGGCGGCCACGCTCGGGATCGCGCATGAAACCTTGTATCGTACTCTGGTGAACCTGGAGAGGGAGGGGCTGATTGTGCGCGATGGAATTTAGATTGTGCTCGCGGAGATGTGACGCAAATTAACGAACGTGCAAGCCGCTCGCGATGTTGTTGATGCTGATCAACGTTGACCGATCAATGCTCGATACGGGTGGTTTCGTCCTGTTCACAGGATGCGATACTGTCGCTTCAGCCTTCTGGTTGACATCCGCGATGACCGGTACACAAACACTGCTGATCTACGGCGCGTTTCTGGCTGTTGCGCTGCTTTACGCGAGCACAGGTCAGGCTGGGGCTTCTGGATACATTGCCATAATGGCATTGTTGGGATATGAGCCCGACAGCATCAAGCCCACTGCGCTTGTCCTGAATATCCTGGTTTCCCTGGTCGCCAACTGGCGCTTCATTCGCGACAGGCATTTTAACTGGCAGTTGTTCTGGCCATTTGCACTTCCGGCCATTCCCATGGCGCTCTTGGGCGGCTATATAACGCTCCAGAAAACATGGTTTGAGTATCTGCTTGGCATCCTGTTGTTAATCGCTGGAACCTTGTCGCTGGCGCGAAAGCCATCAAATGATCACGCTGTGCGACCACCTTCCTGGCCGGTCGCGCTGGTTTGCGGAGCGGTTATCGGGTTTGCCTCGGGGCTGACCGGAGTGGGCGGCGGCGTTCTGCTAACACCACTTCTGCTGCTTTGTCGGTGGTCCTCCACGCGCACTGCCGCATCCGTTTCCGCGCTGTTCATCCTCTGCAATTCCCTGGCGGCGCTGGCAGGTAACTGGAGCGCCACAGATCACCTTCCCGATGGGACCGGTCGGTTGGCGTTGGTGGTGATCGTGGGAGGCTGGTTTGGGGCACATCTAGGCAGCCGTTGGCTATCGCCTCGCCAGATCCATTTTTTACTGGGCATTGTGATGATGGCTGCAAGTTTGAAGCTACTCCTGCCCGTTTGAATCGGTTGTGTCGCATTAGTGCGGGGACGCTAGTGTCGCGAGTTGGAAGTTCGTTTCATGGCTCTGTCAGGTTGGCCGATGTAGTCTGTCTTTGTGGCGTACGAGTAGTTATCCTTATTAGATAACCCTGTCTCCGGCCGCAGTGACAGTCCAACCATGCCACGTCGCGAAACGTTTCTGGAGCGCGGTACGATGACATGCCGCGTTCATCTGGTGTCTGGGCAACGCGAAGTGCTGCCGGATCGGGCCGAAGCACGAAAGAAACGCCTGCGTGCGACGCGCATCGCGAAAACCGCACATCTGGCGCTCCCGCCTGCGGGTCGGCTGGTGGCTGTTCTCGGCACGGTTGTTCACGCGTGCGGCTGCCTTGACGAAAATGTGCTTCACCTGAGCAAGCTCAGGAATGTCCGACTTCGCCGCCGGATAGCTGCGCAGCTGGTCGGTCACGATCTTGCGCGGCACCGGGTTTGAACGCAGCACCTGAGGAAGAAGCGCTTTGCCGCTGCCTTGTCGCGCTGCTTTTGCACAGGCACGTCCAGTTCAGCGCCATGCTCGTCGACCGCTCGCCACAACAGATACGGCTCGCCGCGCAGCGTCACGAACATCTCGTCGAGGTACCACGTACTGCCCGGCTTGCGCCGCGCCGCTTTGGCGCACTGGGCGAATCTGGCGCCGAACTTGCCGCACCAGCAACGGATCGTCTCATACGTGACCACAACACCACGCTCAAGCAGCAACGCCTCGACGTCGCGCAGGCTCAGGCTGAACCGGAAATACCAGCGAACCGCGCAGCTGATGACGACGGCAGGGAAGCGGTGGTCGTGATAAAGCGGCTTTGTCTTCTTCATTACGTCATTCTACCGCCCCCTCTCCATCAACCTGACAGAGCCCTCTGATGTGATGGACGACTCCCAGTTGTCAAGCAGGCTGACTCTCTGGCATTGGGTCGAGGTTGCAGCCATGTATCCGGGCTCATTTGGCAGCAATCGCTGCTGGCCCACGATGAATATCCGCGAGTGGGTACCCCATCAGAGCCACGGGCTTGATTGCCCTTGGTGCAAAGCGGGTTTGGCCCACCACGGTCCGACCGTTCTGTCATCGAATCAAAATCTGCTCAAGCAACCTCTGGAAGGTGGTGTTGTACCTACGTTAGAACCTGAGCCTGTTAGACCGTTGCGTCAGCTCGCACGGGAACGTGGCTAGTCTGATAGACCTGCTTGCGAATTAGCAAGGCCCACGCCGTTCGGGCGTTCTTTGCTGCACAGAGCCGCGCCATTCCTCGTGCGTGTACGCAGTCCCCGCGTGATTCCGTTCCAGACAAGGGTCGGGGGTTCGGAGCAGGCGCAGGCTCCGCAACCGTGTTGGGCGCGCGCGCAAAAACGCTGGCTGTGACTGCAGCGCCGTGAGATTTGATTTCGTGTTCAGTCGTCATTCTATCCACTCGTAATGGTCCGTGAAAAGCAAACGCAATAATTGGGCCAACGCCACCGCATGTGCATCGATCGCTAAGGGTTTCAAGCGCGGCCGCAGTCGAACTCAATGCCCTGCGATGGTTTGAGCTTTGCGATGTGGGGCGGTAAACGCTCAATCAGATCGCAGCAGGTTCGCGCGGTGGCCATCCGGTGAGCCTGTGCAGGAGGTAGGCGTACGGCCGAAGGTCGCTCGCGCTGCATGCAAGTACGACTCTGCCAACGGAGCCTGGCCATCTCGGTGTGGTGTGACGCATTTCTTCCAATCGTGCCGACGGATGTAGGAGATGTGGGCTTCCGGACAAACGGTGCCAAGGCCAGCGGCCGCCGGCAGCCACCGCGTCGACGAGTTCCTTGCCTGTTCGGGGTCCCCAGCGCACGCAAAAGGCAATAACTTCGCGATCGAAGTGGCGCCCGTTGAACAATCCGTCAATGTCTTTCAGCTTACGCATTGGCTCGTGCTCGTCAGAAACTCGAAGGTAACAAACCGGCGCATCCGAATGCACCACTACCAGTCGAAGGTTACGGCTTCCGTCCTGGCAAGAGCGCCCACAACGTGCTCGACGCCTGTATCGAACGCAGGAAAGTGAGCTACTGAACCCGACGAAATCCTGTTCGTAGATCGCGTTGAGTACCTCGACCGTTGCAAGCTGAACGAGCTTGTCCCCCAGCGCAGGCACGCCCCGCGGGCGCTTGCTGCCGTCGGCCTTGTCGATGTACACGCGTCTGACAGGCTGGGGCCGGTAAGCCCCTCGGGCCAGCCGGTCGGCCAGATCCAGAAGCCGCGCTTCCAGGTCCAGTCCGTACGACTGCCACGTCTGGCCGTCCACCCCGGCAGCCGCCTTGCGCTCAAGCGCAAAGTAGGCTGCCCGCAGGCGGTCGACCCCGTAGATGTGCTGCATCAGGGTGGTGAACTTCGCACCCGGTCGGCCTTTGGCCGCCTGTCGTATGCCGTCGAGTGCCGTTCCCATGTCATATTCCCGCCCCGATCTGCGGGACATGTGCGCTGCGACTGCATTGCCCTTGGCCTGCCGCCTTCCCTCCACCGTCTCCGCCGTCGGGGGAGTTGCACCCCCGACTTTGTTCGACAGCTTCTGCGGTGTCGGGTCGGAGGAGGCGCGCTGACGCGCTAGCCTCCGTCCGCCGCCCAAACCGTGCATGCAGTTCTCCCGCATCAAATGAGTTCGATCACATTTTGATGCGATATGTGGCGTTGGCTCAAATGTAGTCTTGCGGCGCCCGAGCCGGGATCGTCACAGGATCCGTCCAAGCTGAACGCCACATAAAAGCCTGCTACAAGGACCGGGGAAACGGAATTTGTCGCACCAGCGACGGATGGTCTCGTAGCTCACGACCACACCGCGCTCGAACAGCAACTCCTCTATGTCGCGCAGGCTCAGGTGGAACCGGAAATACCACCGAACCGCGTGGCTCATGACCGCCGCCGGAAACCGGTGGCCGTGATAAAGCGAATTGGCCTTCTTCATCAACACATCTTACCCGGCCACTTCGTCAACGTGACAGCGCCCTCGCATCAAGTGCCACACAGAACACTTTAGTACGCGATCGGCATCATTCAATGAATTTTTAACTCAAGACACTAGTCCGTTGAACCAGATGAATTGCACCGGATTCCTTCTCCGCACTCTTCAGCTTGCTCATCGCGGCTCGTCGGTTCGTTTTGTTCCGACAACTCTAACCCATTCGCCGGCCCTATTTGCACCAGAGCCAGCCTTCCTACCTATATGAACTTTCTCAACCCGCTTACCTAATTGCACCAGAACTCATAAATTTATCTTATGCAAAATTAACCACCATTTACTTGTATGAGGTATGGGCCGCCGTTAACATCTGTTTGTCGCATATGAGGCGAGAACGTTGTCGCGTTGAGGTTTTTGGGGTAAGCGTTTCATCAGGCGATAGAGGCGGATTTTGGCTGGTAGAGGGTGCCGTCGCGCAGCAGGTCGCAGCGTAGGCGGGCGAGGCCATTGGCACGAGAACAGTCCGAGTGGTCAGCGATGCACCGTCGAATGATCAACTGAATCTTCTGTATGGTCTGTGCATTGTCGCTCGACAGCCGATATCACTTGTTCGAAATAGACGTTAACGTCGTTAACGAACTCTGGTCAAAGTCGAAGCAGGGGAGCAAGTGAAGAATCTTCTGATTGCGTCGATCGTCGTCGTACTGGTTGGCTATCTCGGTATCAGCGGTATCGCGTATGTACATGACAAGGACTATGCAGAAAGGACGGTCGCAAGCCGGGCCGTATCCTCACAAGCGCTCGGCATCCGTGTAGTGTTAGATCGAAACGCGTGCTACTACTGCCATTCAAGGAAAGTGGTCCTGCCTAACTATGCCAAGCTACCGGGCATTCGTGAGCTAGCCGAACACGACAGGCAAACCGGGCTTACCCATTTTCGCATCGACAGCCTTTACGCGGCACTCCAGAGCGGCATGCCAGCTCCCGAGGCTGATCTTGCGAAGCTGGAAACCGTTGTGAGCGAACGCGCCATGCCGCCAAAACTGTTCCGCGTCGTACACTGGACGACCGGCCTTAGCGCCGACGATCGACGCGTACTTCTCGACTGGATCGCGTCACAGCGTCACACCGCATATGCGACACCCGGTGTTGCACCCGAGTTCGCTAACGAGCCGGTGCAGCCGTTGCCAAATTACTTGCCGACCGACGCGAATAAGGTTGCCCTCGGAAAGCAGTTCTTCAACGATACCCGACTATCGTTGGACAACACGGTATCGTGTGCGAGTTGTCACGCGCTGTCGACGGGGGGCGTAGACGGAAAGAAAGTTTCGTCCGGCGTGGGCGGACAATTGGGCACTGTCAACGCGCCGACGGTATTTAATGCTGCGCTCAACGACAGGCAGTTCTGGGACGGTCGCGCGGCGACACTGCAGGAACAGGCGGTCGGCCCACCGCTGAACCCGGTCGAAATGGCGTCTACGTCGTGGAGCGAGATCATCGATAAGCTAAAACAAGACTCGTCGCTGTCGCAACGGTTCTTGGCGGTGTACGCGAGCGGTTGGTCGAGCGCAAACATCACAGATGCAATCGCCGAATATGAGATGACACTGCTAACGCCGGGTCGCTTCGATGCTTACCTGCGCGGCGACAGGCATGCGCTGAATAGCGAGGAACTGCGCGGCTACCGGCTATTCAAGGCAAACCATTGCGCGACCTGCCACGTTGGCCAGAATCTGGGCGGGCAGTCGTTCGAGCGAATGGGCCTTGCGGCCGACTACTTTGCTGCGCGCGGCTACACCTCCACTGCCGACAACGGACGGGCGAACGTTACGAATGACCCGCTTGATCTCCATGCGTTCAAGGTGCCGACGCTGCGTAATGTGGAGCTGACCGCGCCATATTTTCACGACGGCAGCCGTGCTGATCTGCATGAAGCTGTGCGCGACATGGCGACGTATCAGGTCGGCAAGCAATTGTCGGACTCCGATGTCAACGCCATCGTAGCGTTCCTGATGACGCTAACGGGTACGCGTCAACCCGCCGTGAGCTACTGATCCGACGATCGCGGCTGATTCTTGTGAGGGGGGGCGAAGAGGGTGAGCGTTGATGCTGCTGCAGAGCGGAAAGGGTATCAACGCCAGACCGTCATCGGCCAGATCCGCCGGCAACTGGACTTTATGCACGGCGCCGGCAGCGGGCAGATCTGGCCATCCTGTTCGAATGCCCGGCCCACAAGCACAGGCATCATGCCCGCGCCACCGCACAGGCTGTCGAAGTGCTGCGCACGCTGCCTTTGCCGGCCCCCCAGATCGGCGATGACATGCGCACTGGCTGCCGGATCGTGCTGTGCGTGTCCTGTACGCGGCCGATATCCGGACCTTGGCCGATCTCACGGTACGGATTCCGCGTCGCCGACAGTGGTGGACCGTCATCCCGTGTCTCGGCCCGGCCAGCGCCAGAAGGATCGAGGCCTTCTTTGCCGCGCACTCGGCGCTCACCGAGCGGGCGCGCGCGCTGATCGTCGCGGACCGGCAGTCCGTTGTGACGCCCTGGGAACAACTGCGGCTACCGCACGAGTTTGACGGATCGGCCGGTGCCTTCCGCGCGCCAGCGTCGAGTTGCATCCTGGGCGTCGATAACGATTACGACGCCGTCCAGGCGTGGCTTGCATTGCATGAATCCCCGGCCACGCAGCGCGCCTACCGAAAGGAAGCCGAACGCCTGATCCTGTGGGCCATCGTCGCTCGCGGCAAGGCGCTGTCTTCCCTGACCACTCGCGATGCAACCGACTACCGGGCGTTTCTGCGCAGACCGACACCGCGCGAACGCTGGGTTGGACCATCTCGAGCGCGCAGCTCGCCGAACTGGCGCCCGTTCATTGATAACCTCTCGGCCCGTTCGATCGCGCATGTACAGGAGCGCGCCAAAGCGTTGCGGTTGTACGGGTTGCTGGCGCACTGGAGCGTGATTGCCGAGGCGTCCTGGGTCGAGCCGTTGGTGCAGTTGTTGACAGCTGCGTAAAACTGAACCGCCCCGGGTTTCCCAGAGGCTGTTTTGCTTGAGTCACGCCGCGATGGCGGACCCTGCGAGTTTTGAATAGTAAGCGGCCTCTGCCTCGGCAGGTGGAATGTTGCCGATGGGGCCGAAGAGCCGACGATTGTTGAACCAGTCAACCCGTTCGAGCGTCGCCATTTCAACGGCCTGCGGATTGCGCCACGCTCCGAGGCGATGGATCACCTCTGCCTTGTACAAGCCGTTGATCGTTTCAGCCAGTGCGTTATCGTAGGAGTCGCCCACGCTGCCCACTGACGGCTCGATGCCAGCCTCGACCAGCCGATCCGTATAGCGGATTGATACGTATTGCACGCCGCGGTCGCTGTGATGGATCAGCCCGTCCTGCTGCACCGGCTGTCGCTCGTACAGGGCCTGCTCCAGTGCGTCCAGAACGAAGTCCGTGGTCATCGACGAACTGACGCGCCAGCCAACAATTCGGCGGGCGAATACGTCGATCACGAACGCCACGTTAAGCCAGCCCCGCCACGTCGCGAGTGGAGTAAGAGACCGGGCGTAGTCGAGCTATCTCCCGGCCTCTCCTCCCCGAACCGGATTTGCACCTCTCAGCGCATCCGGCTCTCCGTTCAAGCGTTGCTCATAGCAAAGGCGACATCGGGATAGCGCGACTCGATAGTACTGCGTGCCTCATCGCGCAGGATGTACGGATTCTCCGACGGGTTACGCCACCTGAATTGACCCTTCCGGCTGGTAACAAGACGCCGAAGCGCCACCGTCCCGTACCAACCGGCTCTGGTGCAAATAGGGGCGGCGAATGGGTTAGAGTTGTCGGAACAAAACGAACCGACGAGCCGCGATGAGCAAGCTGAAGAGTGCGGAGAAGTTGTTCGGCGGACGCCATTTTGATCGGGAGAT
>NZ_JAYMSC010000064.1:0-19075 GCF_038900775.1 Paraburkholderia sp. JHI869 | reverse complement strand
CCCTTGTACTTCGCAGCGACATCCTTAAACGAAGGCCCAACCAGCTTGCGATCCACCGCATGGCACCCCATGCAAGCATTAGCCTGAGCCACCTTCATCCCATCCGCAACAGCAGCAAAAGCCGGCGAAGCGAACCCCAAACCAGCCCCAGCAACCACCACCGCCGCAACCAAACCACCAACAAACCGCACCATCACAAAGCCCCCGTATTCCCCGGCTTCGTAGCCGAAGAATTCGACACCGGTGCAGGTGCCTGGTGCTCAATAGGCTGCGAAGTCACACCCGCATCCGGCACCGCCCCAACCGTCGGCGCATCGGCAGCAGGAGCCGCCGCCGGCGCACTGGCCGCAGCCGCCGTCGCCACCGCCGCCTGTTGCGGATCGATGTACTGATAGCACTTCACCACCTGCGACACGCCCATCACGCCGGCGGTCGCGTTGGCTGCGATACTGCCTTCATCCGGCGTTACAAGCCCCATCAGATAGATCGTGCCGCGCTCGCTCACCACCTTGAAGTTGTTCGCGGAGATGTCCTTATAGGCAATCAGTTCCCCCTTCACGCGTCCTTCGAGGTACGAGTCGTTCGCGCGCGAGGAGAACGAGCTAGCTGGCTGCACCGCCAGCTCGTTGACGATCGATGCGACGTTCGTCACGGCTCGCACGATGCTCTCGGCCTTCTGCTTCGAGGCGTCGTCGGGCACTTCACCCGTGATCAGCACGCGCTGGTTGAACACCGCCACGTTCACGTGCGCCGTATCGGGCAGTTGCTTGCTGAGATCGGACAGCGCCTTCACCTGAATCTCGCGGTCCTCGGTTTGCGATCCCACCGTGCGGCGGTCGGTTGCCACCAGCGCCGTGCCGCCCGCCGCGCCCGCGAGCGCCAAAAAGCAGCCCTGCAGGCTTGCGCAGAGCGAGGCTGCGAAGCCGATCGTCAGCGTGGTCCGTGCCAGCGCGCGCGTCATGCCGTATCTGCTCATCAAGTTCCCCTCTCTTCGTCTTACGGTGTCAGTCTTCACCCAGCAGCATCGCGTCGATGCCATCGCACAGGCAGTGGATAGTTAACAGATGCACTTCCTGAATACGCGCCGTCCGCTCGCTCGGCACACACAGCTGGATGTCGGTATCGGCGAGCACGCTGTTCACATCGCCGCCGCCCTTGCCGGTCAGCGCGATCACGACCATTTCGCGTTCGTGCGCTTCCTGAATGGCGGCCAGCACGTTCACCGAATTGCCCGAGGTCGTGATGGCGAGCAGCACGTCGCCGGGCTGGCCGAGCGCGCGCACCTGCTTCGCAAACACCTGTTCGTACGCGTAGTCGTTGGCAACGGCGGTGAGCACCGAGGCGTCGGTGGTCAGCGCAAGCGCGGGCAGGCCCGGACGTTCGCGCTCGAACCGGCCGATCAGTTCGGCGGCGAGTTGCTGGGCGTTGGCGGCAGATCCGCCATTGCCGCATGCGAGGATCTTGTTGCTGTTCGCGAGCGCGGCGAACATCGTATCGACCGCGGCGGCAATCGGGACCGCCAGGGTTTCCATGGCCGCGTGCGCAATGACTGCGCTATCGCGGAAGTGCTGTTGAATGCGTTCGACGGACATCGACTCTCTAATCTGTACTGCGGGTATCGCAAAATTTCCGCATGTTGCGGCGTGCCGCAAGTTTAGCGCACTCAGGGGCGTTCATTTTCACCCTTCTTTTTAAAGGCCCAAGTTTTAGCTCTCGTGCGCTTCCGCGTGAAACGCGTCGCGCAGCCACACGAGCCGGCCGCTCTCGAACGCGATCACGTCGAAGCGGCACGCGGGCAGCGTTCGCGCTTCGCCATTCGCATCGGCGCCGCGCCAAGTCGCTAGAAAGTGGCGCGCCGCGCGCAAAACGCGCTGCTGTTTGCGCCACCCCACGCTCGCCGCCGCGCCTCCGAATTCCGGCCTCGCGCGTGCGCGCACTTCCACGAAAACCAGCGTGCCGTCCCGCTCGCGCATCACGAGATCGAGTTCGCCGCCGCGGCAATTCACGTTGCGCGCGACCAGCTCCAGGCGCTCGCGCCGCAAAAACGCCAACGCGTGCGATTCGAAACGCGCGCCTGTCGCGCGGCGTTTGGCATTCGACTGCGCTCGCGCGCAAAAGTTGTCTGCGCGTGCGCGTTCGCTCGCGGCGCTTCCCTCGGATGCGCTTGCGTCCGCGTGGCACAATGTCGGCCTCTTTTCTTGCATTCGCGCGTTCCGTGTCATGACGTCCCTCTCGTCCCCCTTCGAACTCGCACAGGCCCAGCAGTATCCGGCCGCCACGCTGTACGTCGTGGCAACGCCCATCGGCAATGTCGCCGACATCACCTTGCGCGCGCTGCACGTGCTCGGTCTCGTCGATCGCATCGCCGCCGAAGACACGCGCAACACCGGCCAGCTCCTCGCGCGCTACGGCATTTCGAAGCCGCTCGTCGCCGTGCACGAGCACAACGAGCGCGAGGCGGCGCAGCGCGTGATCGAGTTTCTGCGCGCGGGCGAGCGCGTGGCCTGTGTTTCCGACGCGGGCACGCCCGGCATTTCCGACCCTGGCGCCAAGCTCGTGGACGCCGTGCGCGCCGCCGGCCTGAACGTCGTGCCGCTGCCCGGCGCAAGCGCGCTCGCCACGGCGCTTTCCGCTGCCGGCGACTGGGTGTCGACGTTCACGTTCCTCGGTTTTCTGCCGCCCAAGCCCAAGCAGCGCGCAACCGCATTGCACGCGCTCGCCGCGCATACGCACGCGATGGTGTTTTACGAAGCCCCGCATCGCATCGTCGAAACGGTTCAATCGATCGCCGATGCGTTCGGTCCCGCGCGCCGCATCCTCATCGCCCGCGAATTGACGAAGCTACACGAGTCGCTGTGGAGCGGCACCCTGGCCGAAGCGCCAACGTGGCTCGCAGCAGATGCCAACCGTCAGCGCGGCGAGTTCGTATTAGTGGTGGAAGGCGCGAGCGAGCAGCCAGAAGGCGAAGCCGACCACGACGCGCTCTTGCGCGTGCTGCTTCAGGAAGTGCCGGTGAAGGGCGCGGCGAAGATCGCGGCGGCGCTTACGGGCGCGTCGCGCAATGCGCTCTACGCGCGGGCGCTGGAATTGAAGGGGGAAGGCGAGGAGGAAGCGGAAGACTGAGCCGCCAGCCAGGAACCAAAGCCAGAAAAACCGAAGGGCCGCCTGAGTCAATCAGGCGGCCCTTCGCGTATCCATCCAACAGTGCCAAGCGATTCAGTCTCAGGCGCGTCGCGGCGCACCCAGCGCCACGCCGAACCGAATCCGCTTAGTGATCGATGTTCGAGTTCGCGGCAACCATCTCCGCTTGTGCTTCCTTCGCTTCCTGGCGCGAGAGACCTTCGATGTCCACCTTCGCCGTACCCGCGTGCTGCACGCCAAGCAGCTTGGCCGCGGCATACGAGAGGTCGAGTACACGGCCACGTGCGTACGGGCCACGGTCGTTGATCTTCACCACCACCCACTTCGACGTGCCGGGCACGCTCACGCGCACATACGAGCCGAGCGGCAGCGTGCGGTGCGCAGCCGTGAGCGCCTTCATGTTGAAGCGCTCGCCGCTTGCGGTGCGGCGGCCGTGGAACGCGCGGCCATACCACGAGGCGCGGCCGATCTGGTGGAACGAGTGGATGTCCGGGCCGTTCTCGTCGATCGCTTCCGCGTTCGCGAGCGAGTTGTCCTTGGCGGTGCCCGATGCGGGCAGCGCGGCGAGCGCGGAGCCGTAGCCCTGCGGCGCGGTGAATGCCGCGTCCTTCGTACGAAGGGCGTCGTTCGATGCCTGGTCCTGCTGAGCAGGCGGCATGGCGCAACCGGCCAGAATGGACACGGCTGCAAGACTCCCGAGTCGTCGTCGAGTCAGTCTAAGGTTCATAACATTGCCATCACGTTTTCGAAGCCTGTCCCGCGCCATGTGTGCGCGTTGTCGGAAAAGCTTCGGCGGTCGCGGGCAGAGCTACGCCATCGCTCGCCTGGAATGAAAAAGGCGAACGCGTGCCAATGCCCGGATGCAGCCTCAATGAGCCGCTAACCGCTAGTTATCTTTCACGTCTGGCGCAACCTGTCCCCGGCAGCCTGACCAGACCCCACATGCCGCCATCGAACGATGAAACTCGTTCAGGCACGCCGGAAACTCTCGGCGCACAGGAACGGCGGCGTAGGCCCCACCCAGCGTCACGGCATGTAGGCCGTTGCAGGCGCGTGGCACCTGGCTGGGCAAGACGTGCGGCATCGAACGGATCGACACCTGATTTGCCATCTTGTAAGGCAGCCTCTTTCAGCTAGCCTTCAACGACAGCACTGCTTGACGGCGATGTATGCGACCTCTTTTTTACGAGGGTCACACCGCCCTTTGAAAGCACGAATTCCGTGCGTGATGGGTCGCATTATACCCAAAAGTTATTCCTGTCACGTCTGTGCCCCACAAAATGCCATGATTTTTCACTATTGATGTAACAAAGCCGTTCGTCTTGCGCCGCCGCATCCCTTGTCAGACAAGGGATTCAGGCCGCCGCGAGCGACGTCGGCGGCGCTTCCTGCACCCCGGTACAATCGATCCTTTGGCTGGGGCCACCGGCGCGCACCGTCGCAATCGATGCGTTGCAGCGCCCGCCCCGCGATACCCGAACCCCACGAACCCCGCATGAAAGTCACGCTGATTCCCGTCACGCCGTTCCAGCAAAACTGCTCGCTGCTCGTCGACGAAACGACGAACCGCGCCGCCGTCGTCGACCCGGGCGGCGACCTCGATCGCATCGAGGCCGAAATAGAGCGCCAGGGCGTGCAGCTGGAAAAGGTGCTGCTCACGCACGGCCACCTCGACCACTGCGCCGGCGCGAAGGCGCTCGCCACGAAGTTCGGCGTGCCGATCGAAGGCCCGCAGGAAGACGAGCGCTTCTGGATCGACCAACTGCCGCAGCAGAGCGTGCGCTTCGGCTTCGGTCACGCCGAGGCGTTCGAGCCCACGCGCTGGCTTCAAGACGGCGACACGGTGCGCTTTGGCGACGAAGAACTCGAGGTCTATCACTGCCCCGGGCACACGCCGGGTCACGTGGTCTTCTTCAGCCGCAAGCACCGGGTCGCCACGGTTGGCGACGTGCTGTTCGCGGGTTCGATCGGGCGCACCGACTTCCCGCGCGGCAATCATGCGGACCTGATCCGTTCGATCCGCGAAAAGCTCTGGCCGCTGGGCGACGACGTCACGTTCGTACCGGGTCATGGCCCGGTTTCGACGTTCGGCGAGGAGCGCCGCTCCAACCCCTACGTCGCAGATGGCGTACCTGGATGAGAGTGAAAAGTACGATGAATCAAGTCGCTATTGAGGAGATTTACGTCAGCACCGACGTCGAGGCCGATGGTCCGATTCCCGGCCCGCATTCGATGCTGAGCTTCGCGTCGGCGGCGTACACCGCCGACAAGCGTTTGATCGCCACGTTCTCGGCCAATCTCTCGACGCTCGAAGGCGCAGCGCCCCACCCGGTGCAGGCCGCCTGGTGGGAGACGCAGCCCGAGGCGTGGGCCGCCTGCCGCAAGGATCTGCAAGACCCGGCGGCGGCGCTCGTCGCTTACGTGGAATGGGTGGAGGCGCTGCCTGGCAAGCCCGTGTTCGTGGCGATGCCGGCGGGCTTCGATTTCACCTTCATGTTCTGGTACATGATGCGCTTCGCCGGACGTTGCCCGTTCTCGTGGTCGGCGCTCGACATCAAGACGCTCGCCTTCGCGATGACGGGCCTGCCGTACCGCAAGTGCATCAAGCCGCGCTTTCCGAAGCACTGGTTCGACGACCATCCGCACACGCATGTCGCGCTCGACGACGCGATCGAGCAAGGCGCCCTCTTCTGCAACATGCTGGCCGACCTGCGCGCACAGCAGGCCGCGCTGGCCGCTGATGGGGACGACTCAGGGCAAAACGCCGCGAGCACTCCGGCAAATTAGGTAATCTCCCTCATCATCTGCGCTTCGCATTGCGTTCTGTTCTCCTGGCCTCTACTATTCAGGAATACAGCGACGCAATGGAGGCGCAGTTGACACTCGATACGTTCTCTCAGAAGATCCTGCGCCTGCTGCAGCTGGATGCGCGCCGCTCGGTGCAGGAAATCTCCGACCAGGTGGGGCTATCCAGCACGCCATGCTGGCGCCGTATCAAGGACATGGAACAGTCGGGCGTGATCCAGCGCTACACGGCGCTGCTCGATCGCGAAAAGCTTGGCCTGCACGTCTGCGCGCTCGCGCATATCCATCTCACGCGGCACACCGAAGGCGGCGTCGAAGCGTTCGAGCGCGAGATCGCCACCTGCCCCGAAGTCACCGAGTGTTACAGCACTACGGGCGAATCGGACTACATCCTCAAGATCGTTGCGCCCGACATCAAGGCGTACGACGCTTTCCTGCACGAGCGCATCTTCCGCATTCCCGCCGTAGCGCAGGTGCGCACGAGCGTCGTGCTGCGGGAAATCAAGTTCGATACGCAATTGCCGCTTTGAAGCGACGAAGGCGCGACGCAATCGCTTTCGCGCCGTTCCCAGTCTTCGTGCCGCTCACCGCGACTCAATGTGTCTCGCGCGGCTTGTCGTGCCTGGCCAGCGCGCCATGCGCATCGAGCGACTGCATCACGTCGAGCTTGCTCGCGCCGAGGCTCACGCGCAGCGCTTCCAGGTCCACTGCGGCAACGCGGCGCGCGTCGTCGGCCGCGGCCAGCACCGCCTGAATCTCCAGCCCGGTGCTCAAGTAGTGCAGCGTGATCGCTTCTACGTGTACGTCATGCTCCGCCAGCGCGTTGCGCAGGCGCTCCGCCACGTCGTCGCGCGGCGGCAGGTTGGCCACGGAGCGCACATGCATGTCGTCTTCGGGATCGACGTGAATCAGCGCGTCGAGCACGCGTGAATCGGTGAGCAGGCGCGCGCGCGCCGTCTCCGCGATGTAGTGCCCTTCCGAAACCGAAATCAGCGGATCGACGAGGATGTGCGCATCCACGAGCGCGAGGTCGCCGGTCTTGCGCGTGCGCATCTCGTGCACGTCGAGCACGCCGGGCGTTTCCGTTAGCAGCGCGCGCAGGTCCGCGGCGGCGGCTTCGTCGAGTGCGCGGTCGGAGAGGTCCTGCAAAGCGTCCCAGCCGAACACCCAGCCCATGCGCGCGACCATGAAGCCGACGATGGCTGCCGCGATCGGATCGAGCAACCGCACGCCCGCAAGGCTGCCCACAATGCCGATCGCCACAACCAGCGACGAAGCCGCATCCGAGCGCGCATGCCACGCATTGGCGATCAGCATGGCCGAGCGCACGCGCTGCGCCTCGCGCAGCATGTAGCGAAAGAGCCCTTCCTTGGAAACCAGCACGAGCAGAGCGACGACCAGCGCGCTCACATGCAGCGCCGGAATATCGCCGAGATTCATGATGCGCGTGCCGGCGCGCACCAGCATGCCAACACCCACCGCAATTAATAATGCGCCGAGGAATAACGA
This sequence comes from Paraburkholderia sp. JHI869, assembly GCF_038900775.1. Classification (NCBI taxonomy): domain Bacteria; kingdom Pseudomonadati; phylum Pseudomonadota; class Betaproteobacteria; order Burkholderiales; family Burkholderiaceae; genus Paraburkholderia; species Paraburkholderia sp. JHI869. The sequence continues at coordinate 11,620 of NZ_JAYMSC010000064.1, read as the reverse complement.
CGCGACCGTCTCATAACGGCTGTGACCGTAGTTATGATCGGCGTCCGGCTTTGCGCCACTATGCCGGTTGGCCAGCAATACGACAAAGTCGGAAACGATATCGGCCAGTGAATGCACGCCGTCGGCGATCAACGCCTGCGAATGCGCAAACACGCCGATGACGATTTGCAGCACCACCAGCACGCTATTGACGCCAACACTCACCCACGTCGTGCGGCGCGCGACCTCGTGTTTATCTGGTAACTGCGCTGATAACGGTGGAGCGGCGGAGGAAGTCATGCGCGGCGAGAGAGCAAATTAGGGAATAACCGCGATTGTAGCGACCGTGTGCGTCGATTTTATGGATATCCCTAAAAATCTCTTTTAAATCAGATGCCTACAATACCAGGAAGCATTCTCATTCACGCCGCGGATACGGCCAGTTCTAGCTGGCGCCGTGCAGAAAATCAAAAAGCCGCGCGTCCCCGGACTGCGCGGCTTCTTGTTTTCGAGAATCAGGCGATCGCTTGCCCGACCCCGCTCCTGCTTCGACTCATGCTCAGCGCGTTCAAACGAGATTCAAGCGCGCCGCTGACAAGTTGATTTACTTCGAGATCAGAAACCGATCGCGGTCTTGACCGGCAATCCAGCGCGGCGGCTTGCCGCGGCCCGACCACGTGCTGCCGCTGTCGGGATCGCGGTATTTCGGCGCGACGCTCGCACGCGAACGGCTGGCTGCCTTCGCGGCTTTGGCGCTGGCGCGGCCGCCACCGAGTTCAGCCAGGGTAATGCCGTAGTCGGCCATTTTCTGCTTGATCTCGTCGAGGACTTCGGCATATTCGCGAGCCTTCGCCTCTTCAATCTGCTTTTCCAGCTTTTCTCGCTGAGCGAGAAGTTCCTTGTAGGAAGACATAGGTGCCCTTGTGGTTTGATCTTTAAAGGCTACTGATCTCGTGCCAGTATGCCGATTGATAGATGCGTGCCTCGGAAATCGGTGGCGAGATTAACACAGATTTGAATGCCGGGCTGCATGTAAGGAATAAAAATAATTAAAACCAGATTTCGAATCCAGTGCCTTCCAGCAAGGGTCTAACTCATTGTCATTTCGTGCAAATCGGTATTTTTACTAAATCTCCCATTTGCCAGATAAATCCGCATCTCATAATTAGCAGGAGATGAAAATTAAATGCTTTGAAATAGGTCAAACATTTCATCGCATGACAACTTTGCGTCAATCAACGGGGACAGAAAGCGGTTGCTGCGAAGCAGCACGTGGCGAAACGCTATATAGACGGGCGGATAACGCCCGCATGGGCGGAATAAACCCGTCACGGAGTATGGCGCTCAATGCAGTCCGCTAGCACCGCATGCAAGGATTGCAAATCAAGCTGCGGCGCATCGAAAACGAAGCGCGTGCGCGCGCCGTCGATCACGAGATCGGCGCCGTAGCGGTCCACGCCCGCCAGATCCAGTCCGGCGCGCCGCGCGGGGTGCGTTTCGAAAAAGCGGATCAGCGTGGTTTCCTCGGTCGGCGCCAGCGGCTCCAGCGTGTCGAGATCGGCGCCGTCCATCCAGCCCATCGCGCCAAAGCCGCCGATATAGCGCAGCCGCTCGACCTGCATGACCCAGAAGGTGAAGTCGCCGAGCGCCAGATAACGCTCGGCATCCGGGTGATAGCGCACGTAGCGCCGCGCCAGCGCCTCGTTCGCTTCGAGGGCGCCGGCCTCGACCGGTTCGAAGCGGCCGAGCAGCGTGGCGCGCGGCGCGTTCAGCACGTCGGCGGCGGGCGCGTGCGCGACGAGAAAGCCCGCGCGCGGGTCATCGAGCAGATTGCGCGTGTGCTCGGCCAGCCGGCTCACGAGGATCACCGGTCGATGCCGCGCGTCGGGCGCAAACGGCAGCAGCGTGGGATACGGGAAGCCGCGCGGCTCGCGCGCGTGCGTGGCGAGCGTGCCGGTGGGCGTCTGGTGCAGCAGATGCAGCGGGGCGTGAGCGGGAATCTTCAAGGGCGCGTCCTCGAACGATGGATCTTCACGATATTAGAGCAGCCGGCTCGGCAAACACGCTCCGACAGGCCAGTCGCACCTTCGTTAGAATCATCGTTTGCTTTCAGGCGCCTTCCTGGTCCCTTCTCTTCCTCCTACCCGGAATTCCCGTGTCCGACCGACCGACCGATCCCGCCCTCGCCGTTGCGAGCCCAGCCGCCCACCATCGGACGCTGCCCGCCGCCACGCGCCATCGCGCGCGCATCGCGACCATGGCGCTCTTTTTCGTCGCCGGCATGATGTACGCGTCGTGGGGCGTGCACGTGCCCACGGTGCGCGACAAGTTTCATTTGAGTCCGGCGTTACTCTCGTACGCGCTCTTCGCGGTGGCAGGCGGGTCGATCGCCGCGATGACGACCATCGGCGGCTGGATCGCGCGCGCGGGCTCGCGCCGTGCGTGCCTCACCGGTGGCCTCACGATGTCCGTGTGCGGCGCGCTGATTCTGGTCGTGCCTTATTACTGGATGCTGATTGTCGTGCTCGCCTTTTTCGGCGTGGGCATGGCCACGCTCGACGTCGCCATGAACGCCGAAGCGAGCGCCGTGGAGGAGGCCGTCGCCAAGCCGATCATGTCGGGGCTGCACGGCATGTTCAGCCTGGGCGGCATGGCGGGCGCGGCGATTGGCGGTGCGCTGCTCGCGCGCGGCATGGCGCCTGCGCTCCATCTCTTTCTGGCTTCGGCGCTTGCGGCGCTCGTGCTCTTTGTCTCGTGCCCGGCCGTGCTGCCGCATGTGCCGCACGCCACGCACGGCGAGCACGCGAAAACGGGCAACCGCTGGCGCACGCCGGCGCTCTGGGCGCTCGGCGCGATTGCGCTCATCGCGCTGATCGCCGAAGGCGCGATGTACGACTGGGCCACCGTCTACATGCGCGACGTGGTCCTCTCCACGCCCGCACTGGCGAGCGCGGCCTACGCGGCGTTCTCGGGCGGCATGGCCGCTGCGCGCTTCGCTGGCGACGCCGTGCGCGCGCGCTTCGGCGCGCCGCAACTCGTGATGGCAAGCGCCTCGCTCGCATGCGCGGGCATGATCGGCGCGCTGCTGCTGCCGTTCTCATTCACCGCGCTCACGGGCTTCACGCTGATGGGCCTCGGCCTCGCCAACATGATGCCGGTGCTGTTCGCGGCCGCCGCGCGCGTGAAAGGCATCCACGCGGCCGAAGGGCTCGCGCACGTCGCGGGCATCGCTTATTTCGGCTTGTTGTTCGGGCCGGTGGTGATCGGCGGCATTACGCAGGTGACCAATCTCACGGTCGGGCTCGCCGTCGTGGCGTTGTGCGCGGCGCTCGTGGCGTTTGCGGGGCCGAAGGTGTTGCGGCGGCTGGGGATCTAACGGCGCATCGAATATCGCATCACACAACAAAAAAAGCCCGCAGGTCCGAAAACCTGCGGGCTTCTCTAATTGCGAATGCGCAGAGCGCTAAACGCGATTTACATCTTCACGACGTCGAGCAACGACTTCTTGCCCGACTTGTAGTTGTACAGCGAGATCACGCCGTGCTTGAGGTCGCCCTTCGAATCGAAGGTCGTCTCGCCAATCACGCCCTTGTAGTCCGTGGTCGGCATTTCGGCGAGGATCTTTGCCGGATCCGTCGAGTTAGCACGCTTCATGGCGTCGACGATGATGTACACAGCGTCATACGTGAACGGTGCGTAGATCTGGATCGGCTGGCCGAAGCGCTTCTCGAACTTGGCTTCGAATTCCTTGCCGCCCGGCATCTTTTCGAGCGCCATGCCGGCTTCCGAACACACGATGTTGTCGGTCGCGTCGCCGGCCAGGTCGGCCAGCTTGTCGGTACAAACGCCGTCACCCGCGAGCACCTTCGCGCGCAGGCCAAGCTGCTTGGCTTGCTTGGCGAACGGGCCGCCGGTGGCGTCCATGCCGCCGTACATGATCGCGTCGGGGTTTTCGCCCTTGATCTTCGTCAGAATTGCGCGGAAGTCGACGGCCTTGTCGTTGGTCGCGTCATGCGACACCACGTTCATGCCGAGCGCCTTGGCGGTCTTCTCGAATTCGTTCGCGAGACCCTGGCCGTAAGCCGTCGAGTCGTCGACCACCGCAACGGTCTTGACCTTCAGGTTCTTCGCCGCGTAGTTCGCGAGCGCCGGGCCCTGCTGGGCGTCGGTCGCCACGACACGGTAGGTCGTCTTGAAGCCTTGTTGCGTGTAGGCCGGGTTCGTGGCCGACGGCGAGATCTGCACGATGCCTGCATCGCTGTAGATCTTCGATGCCGGGATCGACGTGCCCGAGTTCAGGTGGCCGACGACGGCAACGACCTTGTCGTCGACGAGCTTCTGCGCGACCTGGGTGGCCGTACGCGGGTCAGCTGCGTCGTCTTGCGCGTCGAGCGCAAGCGTGACCTTCTGGCCGCCGATCGTGAGGCCCTTAGCGTTGATCTCTTCGACTGCGAGACGTGCACCGTTTTCGTTGTCTTTACCGAGGTGCGCAATCCCACCCGTAAGCGGCGCGACGTGGCCAATCTTGACCGTAACGTCTGCGCTCGCTGCCGTTGCGAACGACGCGAACATAATGGCCGCAGCGCTGATCGGCAACAGCTTGTGAAGCTTGATAGTCATGTAAGTCTCCAGTTTCGAACCCAAAAGCTACGTAATCGCCCAGTGCTCCCGCGCCCCGAACGTGTCGCTCCCCGTGCGGACGACCACGCAGGATGCATCCTTGATGCACCTGGCCAGTATGGCGAATGGTCCGTTCATGGCGGGCCGCCCATCCATACTTGCGCGCAAGTGTAGGTGATCAAATTAATTTGGGGGATTTTTTTCAGATATTGGTGCGAGTACCAATATGCGCACTGCAAGAACAGTTCGAAACCCTGATCAATCGACCGCAAGCCTTATGTAATAAGGCATCCCGACTTTGGATCCAATTACTGGGATATTCCCTGAGAGGGCTTGCGAGTATCCTTTTTGAGATTATTTGACGGGAGTTATTGGTGTGTTAGCGCACGCGTTCCGGGAATACACCAGGACGTGTTTCGACTATATGAAAACCCCTCGCATTCGCGATAACGTTTGCGAGTTGCGCTGTCGTCGAGCACGCGCTTTTTCGCGCGTGCCAGTTCAAGTAAGCATTCGATTAATTTCGGACGCCGATGCGTTGCACACAGTCGTCACATGCGACCACGCGCCTCACGATCCGCGACTGAGTTTGCCTGACACGATGCGCCATTCGGCATCGAGCGCAGCGACGATTTGCGCCGCGCCGAGACCGGCTTCGCGAGTGCGCGAGAGCGGTGCGCCCTGCCCCGACCATAGCGAAAGATAGTCGCCGTCGTTCTCGCGCGCCGCGCGCTGCCGCAACGGCTGCGTGAGCGCGTTTTGCACGGGATAAGGCGCGACCGACTCGGGCCGCGCCTCGAGTTGCTGCATGAGCGAATTGCGAATGCCGCGCGCGTGGCGCCCGGTGATGGCGCGCGTGACCGAGGTCGCGGTATCCGTCGATGCACGCAGCCGCGCTTTCCAGTCGGCGGGAATCGCGCTTTCCGCGCAGCCGAGGAACGCGGTGCCCATCTGGACGCCTTGCGCGCCCAGCGCGAGCGCCGCGGCGATGCCGCGTCCGTCCATGATGCCGCCTGCCGCCAGCACCGGCAGGCCGGCCGTAGCGACTGCATCCACGAGTTGCGGCACCAGCGCCATCGTGCCGATAAGCGCATGCGGAGCCTCGCCGATGAACGTGCCGCGGTGCCCGCCTGCTTCAGCGCCTTGCGCGACGATCGCATCCGCGCCCGCATCACGCCACGCGAGGCCTTCGGCGACATGCGTCGCCGTGCCCATCACGTAGCTGCCCGCCGCGTGCAAACGAGCGACATCGGCCGCGGGCAAGAGGCCGAACGTGAAGCTCACCACCGGCACACGCAGCTCGATCAGCATGTCGAGTTGCGCGCGAAAGTCGGGCGCATAACGTGCGAGCGCTTCGCCCGGCCGGAGGCCGTGCTGCGCGGCCACCGGATCGATGACTTCGAGCGCGCGCCGCACAGTGGCTTCGTCGGGATTCGCGGGGTCGAGCACGAAGAGATTCACGCCGAAGGGCTTATCCGTGAGCGCGCGAATCGCGGCGACTTCGCTCGAGATCTTCTCAGGCGCAAGCGCCGCCCCGGCGAGAAAGCCGAGTCCGCCCGCGTTCGACACCGCCGCGACGAGCGCGGGCGTGGTCGGGCCGCCCGCCATCGGCCCCTGCACGAGCGGCAGGCGCAAACCAAATCGGCGGCTGAACGGGGTGGAAATGGCGGGTGACGTGCGCAACGCGGGAGCAGAACTCATGACGCGATCCTTGTATGGCTGAATGAGCGGTGACGATGCAAACCGCTACCGACTCTAGCCAAGGGCCGTCTGGCCGAAAAATGAATAATCGAGATCATTACGATCCGCTTGCGAGAATGACCCGCGCTGCAGAGGGTCAAGGGCCTATGGCAAACTGGCTCCCCGATTTCGCGATGCGTCACGCTCGGCTGCGACGCATCGCATGACTCATTGATGAAGACGGAGAAACAACATGAGCGTTTCGACCAAATGGATCGACATTCCCGCCGGCAATGACAGCTTCGGCGCGTATGTCGCGCTGCCCAAGGGCGGCAAGGGCCCGGGCATCGTCATCCTGCAGGAGATCTTCGGCGTGAACGGGCACATCCGCGACGTCGTCGAGCAATACGCGCTCGACGGCTACGTGGCGATCGCCCCCGATGTGTTCTGGCGCGCCGCCCCGCGCGTCGAACTCGAATACGTGGGCGCGGACCGCGACCGCGGCATCGCGCTGATGCAGAAGACGGACGTCAACCTCGTGGTCGAGGACATCGCCGCGACGGCGGCCGCGCTGCGCGCGCTGCCCGAGTGCACGGGCAAGGTCGCGGCGATCGGCTACTGCTTCGGCGGTCGTCTGGCCTACCTCGCGGCCGCGAGCGGCTCGGTGGATGCAGCGGTGTCCTACTACGGCGGCGGCATCCAGAACCAGCTCGATCTCGCCGACAAGGTCACCAAACCGATGCTCTTCCACTACGCCGAACTCGATCACGGCATTCCGCTTTCGGCGGTGGGCCAGGTGAAGGAGCGTTTCGCGGGCCGCCCGAACGCCGAGTTCCACCTGTACCCGAACGCCGATCACGGCTTCAACTGCTCGGTGCGCGCGTCGTACAACCAGCATGCTTCGGCGCTCGCGCATGGCCGCACGCTGAGCTTCCTCGCCGAGCATCTGTAATACCGTCGTCTCGCGGGCGGCGGTGTTGATGCCTTGCCGCCGCCCGTCCGGCGCACGCCTTGATGCATCGATGCGCGCGCAACCACACGCCCAGCGAGCGCGCCGCCCGCTTACACTCCTTGCGTACGCCACCCGCATAAGCCCAACCCGGCCCCAACCCGACGACGAGGAGTGCGCGCCTTGCAGTCCGACTATCTGGAATACGACGCCATCGGCCTCGCCGAACTCGTGCGCCGCCGCGAAGTGAGCGCGCGCGAGCTGCTCGACACCGCCATCGCCCGCGCGGAAGCCACCAATCCCGCGATCAACGCCATCGTCCTCAAGGACTACGAGGCGGCGCGCGAGCGGGCGCTGCGCATCGAGTCGTCTGGCAACGGCGTCAGCGCACTGAGCGAAGGCCCGCTCGCAGGCGTGCCGTTTCTCGTGAAGGATCTCGGCGCGGCGGTGGCCGGGCTGCGCATGACGCTCGGCAGCCGCCATTACCGCCACTACATTCCCACCGCCGACGCCCCCGTAGTCGCGCGTTTTCGCGCCGCGGGCCTGAACATCTTCGGCAAGACGAGCGCCTCCGAACTCGGGCAGATGCCCTACACCGAGCCCGAGTTGTTCGGCCCTTGTCGCAACCCCTGGAATCTCGATCACACCCCCGGCGGATCGAGCGGCGGCGCGGCCGCCTCGGTCGCGGCGGGCATCGTGCCGCTCGCGCATGCCTCCGACGGCGGCGGGTCGATCCGCATTCCGGCGTCGTGCTGCGGGCTCTTCGGCTTCAAGCCGTCGCGCGCGTTTCAGCCGGTCTCCGATGTACCGCCGCCGCCCGGCGCGCTTGGCGTCGATCTCGCGGTTTCACGCAGCGTGCGTGACAGCGCGCTCATGCTCGACCTGATCGCCGGCGACCCCGCGTTGCCCGCCGGTGCGCCCGGCACCTTCCTCGACGCGGCGCGCACACCGCTCGACGGCTCGAAGCCGCTCGCCATCGCGCTGCTGACCGAGCCGATGTTCGCGGACACGCTCTCGCCCGAAGTGCGCGGCGCGCTCGACGACGCCGCCGAACTGCTCACCTCGCTGGGCCATCGCGTGGAGCCGTATTCGCTGCCGGTGAATTACAGCGAGGCGCGCGAAGCGTTCCTCATGCTGTGGTCGGTGGTGGCCGAGCAGTACGTGCTGCATGCCGACGACATCACGGGCACGAAGCCGCACCGCAAGGAGTTCGAGATCGCGACGTGGGCCATGGCGCATATCGGCCAGAAGCTCGGCGAGCGCGAACTGCCCGCGGCGCTCGACGTGCAGCAGCGCATCACGGCCCAGCTCGCCGACCTGATGAAGCGCTACGACGTGCTGTTGTGCCCGACGCTCGCCGCGCCGCCGGTGAAAATCGGCGAACTGAAGCCGAGCCAGAGCGAGCGCATCCAGATGCGCGCAGTTACGGCCATGCCGGTGGAAGTGCTGATGAGAAAGCTGCTGACCGAATCCGCGAACAAGGCGTTCGCATGGGCAGGCTGCACGGAGCTTTTCAACCTGACGGGCCAGCCGTCGATGTCGGTGCCGCTCGCGTGGAACGCTCGTGGGCTGCCGATAGGCATTCAGTTCGCCGCACGCGAGGGCAACGACGCGTTGTTGCTGCGCCTCGCGGCTCAGCTGGAGGCGGCGCGCCCGTGGTTCAACCGTCGGCCGCCTTTGCTGCAGGCGCGGCTCTAGCGCGCTCGGCCTGCTACGGACACGGGCGGTTGCTCAGGCGCGCGGGGGTCTACGCGCGTGGGCAACCGCCCGCGCCGCTCCATCACGCCTTCTTGTTATAGGCGCTGCACCAGCCCTTGCCCGCGACCTGCTTGCCGCCGAACATCGGGCACGGCGCGAACGCGTCGGTGGCCTTGCCCTGGTAGAACGTGCAGTTGCTGCAGTCCTGGCCGGCGGCGTACTTCGCGAACTTCGCCTTGTCGACCTTGGTCGCGTCGAGCTTGTAGCCGAGCGCCTGCGAGGTGGGATCGGATTCGGCAGCCTTGGGCGCGTCGGCGAAGGCCTGGCGCGAAAGCGCGAGCGTCGAAGCGACGCCGATGCTCGTAATCAGAAAGCTGCGACGGGACGATTTCATATGACTCACTCCAGTATTGTGGCGATTCGTTCGCTGGGGTTTTCGTGCGGCGCTGGTGTGTGGCGCGCGCCGCGCATGCCTCTGAGCCGCTCTGGTGGCGGCGTCGCGAAGAAGCTTAACAACGAAGCAAGCCCCGGTGACGCTGCAATGCTGGAGATAAGTGAGCGGCATGTTGCCGCCCGACGGTTAAGGCAAGCGAGCCCGGATCAATCGAACGAAGCCATTTCGCACACGCGCTGCGCGATCGCAAGCGAAGCCGTGAGCCCCGGCGACTCGATGCCGAACAGGTTCACGAGCCCGCGCACGCCGTGCGAAGCCGCGCCCTGGATCATGAAATCGGCGGGAGGTTCGCCCGGCCCCGAGAGCTTCGGGCGAATGCCCGCGTAGGCCGGCTGCAGCGCGCCGTCGGGGAGCGCGGGCCAATAGGTGCGGATCTGCGCGTAGAAGGAATCGGCGCGGCGGGGATCGACGTCGTAATCGACCGCATCGATCCATTCGACGTCGGGGCCAAAGCGCGCCTGGCCGCCCAGGTCCAGCGTGAGATGCACGCCGAGGCCCGCGTCGTTGGGCATCGGATAGATGAGGCGCGAGAACGGCACGCGCCCCGAAACGCTGAAGTAATTGCCGCGCGCGAGATAGAACGGCGGTACGTGGCGCGCGTCGAGCCCACGAATGCGTTTCGCGAGCTTCGTGGCGTAAAGGCCCGCGCTGTTGACCACGCAGGCGGCGCGAATGTCGATCGGCGCGTCTCCGCCCGTTCTCACGGTGAAGCCGCCGCCGAGCGCGTCGATCGACTCGACCGGCGACTTCAGCGCGATCACGGCGCCGTCGCGCTCGGCGTCGCCTTGCAGCGCGAGCATGAGCTGATGGCTGTCGACGATGCCGGTTTGCGGCGAGTACACGGCCGCGACGCATTCGAGCGCCGGTTCGAGCGCGAGCGCCTCGCTCCCGCTGATACGCGTGAGGTCGAACACGCCGTTTTCTTTACCGCGCGCGCGAATCGCCTCGAGTTGCGGAATCTGGTTCGCCGCCGTGGCGACGAGCAGCTTGCCGCAGCGCGCGTGCGTGACATTGCGCGACGCGCAGTACTCGTAGAGCATTTCGCGCCCGCGCACGCACAACGTTGCCTTGAGCGAGCCGCGCGGGTAATAGAGCCCGGCGTGGATCACCTCACTATTGCGCGAACTGGTGCTGGTGCCGATGGCCTCGGCGGCCTCGAGCACGATCACCTCGCGCCCGCGCGCGGCAAGCGCACGCGCTACGGCGAGGCCGACCACGCCCGCGCCGATCACCACGCATTCGATCTGGTCCATGTCCCTGCGTCCCGCCTTCGCAGCGCCGGCAGGCAAGCCCGCCGCGCCGCGCTCCTCTCTGCCATGGGGCCGGCGGCGCAAATATCGCGCCGCCGCGTGACAAAAATTGTACGCCGCCCGGCGAGGAGGCTACGCCAGACTCTCGCCTGGAAAGCGCGGAAGGGCACAGAGGACGTGAGCCGAAACGTCAGTTGGCGGCGCTGCGAAGGTGGAAGAAACCCGCCGTGACCTGCTCGCGCGGCGCGGTATAGCCGCCCATCGCGTATTGCTGCGGATAAGCCGGCGAATTCGGGTCCAGACTCAGTTCGCCGTGAGCACGGGCGCTGGCCAGTTCGGCCTTCACTTCGGCGCGCGTCTTCGGGGCGTTGTTCGTGGCGACCGCCGCGACGGTAAGCGATTGAACACGCGGCGCGGCCGTATCGTCGCCGGCGAATGCGGGCGCGGCGGCAAGGGCGGTGGCGGCGCTGACCAGCAGGGCAGCAAGCGTAACTGACGTCTTCATGGCAATGCTCCTTCGAGACGATGCCCGGCAAGCTTTGCAACACATGCTGGCCAGCCGGCGGAATCCGGACGACGTGTCGGACGCGTCGCAGCCAGTGTAAACACGGGCTATCGAAAAACCATCCCGATTAGGAACAAGTCAGCGTTGCCGCCTCGACAACAATACGTGGAAAATCACCCCATGGAACTTATGGTTGTTGCACTTCAATAACTAATCGCTCGGCACGCCATGGTTGAAGCGCGCCTGCCGCGTCCCCATGTGTAATGAACCGCTGCGGTCCGGCGTTTGCGAACCCGGTATAGGATCGATGGTCAGAACGTACCCGCCCCGCCGTAGTGTTGCCGACACTGTCGCCTCGCGCGGCGCCGTGCACGGAGCCAACAATATGAAGTTGTGGATACATTGCCTTGCCGTGACGCTGTTTGCCGCCCTCGCGGGAACGAGCGTGTGCGCGCTGGCGCAAGGGACGGCGCAACCGGCATATG
>NZ_JAYMSC010000063.1:0-21614 GCF_038900775.1 Paraburkholderia sp. JHI869 | reverse complement strand
CGAGATCGTTCCGTGGGAACCCAAACCCGATGACGTCCATGCGGCTCACAGCCCGGCGTGGGAGATGGGGACGTTCCCAGCAGATTCCATCAAGGCCCGCAGGCCCCCTGGACCTGCACCGCAAGGCTGATGGCATGGACTCTCGCCCCCTTCGGGGCGCACACTTCCGTTGCCACTTTCGGGAGATTCGAGATGCCTGCGCTAACCATTGGTCTTGATATTGCGAAGAACGTGTTCCAGGTTTATGGCGTCGATCGCGGCGGCAGAGCTGTTCTACAACGGAAGCTGCGCCGAGCAGATGTGTTGAAGTTCTTCTCGAAGCTGGAACCGAGTCTGATTGGTATCGAAGCGTGTCACGGCTCACACTTCTGGGCTCGTCAACTTACCTCACAGGGGCACACCGTACGCCTGCTGCCGACGCAATATGTGAAGCCCTTTGTAGTTGGCGGCAAGAACGATGCGAACGACGCTTCGGCCATCTGCGCTGCGGTGTCACGGCCCGGCATTCATCCGGTACCGATCAAGAGCGCCGAGCAGCAATCATTGCAATCGGTTCATCGTATGCGTGAGCGGCTCGTTCATGAGCGAACAGCGAAGTCAAACCAGATACGGAGCATGTTCGCCGAAGAGGGGTTCATCTTCCCGATAGGCATCGCCCAGTTAAGGCAAGGTATCGTCGCTCTAATTAGCGATGCCGACGCTCGCATCACCATTCTGCTTCGCCGGCTTGGTTCGATGTACCTTGAACAGTTGGCAGCGTTACAGCGTTGGATCGACGAGCTTGCGTCTGAGATTGCCAACATATTCAAACGCAACGAAAGCTGCCAGCGCCTTGCCACGATACCGGGGATCGGACCGCTCGTGGCGACCCAGGTCAGAAATATAGGCGACAGATGGATGCCTGAAAAACGAGCGCACGAGCTCCGGGTTTTGCTGAACCTGTGCGAGTTGCTCGTGAACCTTCGGGCCGAGCTTTTCGCCTTTGCGTAAGGGATTTCGCGCGACGCCTGTGCGCTTCACGTGGCTCCACACCAACTCATCCGGGTTGAGGTCCGGCGCATAGCCGGGCAGAAAGTGCAGGGTCAGTTTGCCGTTGGTGCTGGCAACGTAGTCCTTCACGACAGCTTTTTGTGTGCAGGCAGTCCGTCGAGAATCAGATGAACCGGCCTCTTCCGATTGAACATCAATTTCTTGAGCAGCGCGACGAACAGTTCGCCGCTGAGTCCCCCTTCGTACGTCGCAAACCAGAAGGCGCCCTTCGAGTTGACGGCGGACGCCGCGCTCATACTCTGCCGTTGACCGCGGCGCTCTACGATGGGTGTCTCGCCGCGTGGCGCCCAGGTCGTGCCATGTACCGAGTCGGCCCGAAAGCCCGATTCGTCCCAGAAGAAGAGGTCCGCCTTCTGCTCACGAGCCCGTCTGGCGATAGATGGATACGTGTCGTCTTGCCAGCGCTCGATTGCCTCTGGATCGCGCTGGTAAGCGCGCTGCAGAGGCTTTTGCGGCGTCAGGTTCAGACGCGCCAGCATTGTGACGATCGAGGCCAGGCTCAGCGTGATACCGAATTTACGCTGTACCAGTTCGCGTACCAGATTGCGAGTCCAAAGCCCGAAGTCAAAGCCGTACTGCATTGGGTTCTTGCCATTGATCCAGCGCAGCACCTGCTGCTCTTGGGCGGTAGTGAGCTTGCGCGGGCGGCCTGTCGCCTGGGTCGAGCGCAATGCGCGCACACCTCGTCCTCGCCCCCGGGCCTTCGCTCGCAGTTTGTATGCCCACGAACGATGCATCCCAAACGACGCCGAAACCGCATCAGGATGTTCGCCTTCATTCATCCGCTCGAGCGCGAGCATGCGCATCTCTTCGAGGATGTTGTGCGCCAGACTTCTCCCGTCTCGTTTCACGGTCGGCTGCTCCATCGAGTGACACGACACGATAGATCGGCATTCTCCGAATTTGTTCCCTAACTTACTGACCTATGAGTAAGTGGAGGGTTTGTCCTACGACCTCGAGCGCTCACAGGGCTTGACAGGACGGCGACAGCGAACCTAGGATTCCACAACAAAGTACGTGTACGTATTTCGTTGTGAGGAGGGCGGGCGTCGATCGAAATTTTGATCGAGAGAGAAATTAAATATATACATAAGAATATGCTCCGAGACATATTCTCGCCGTTCGACGCCGTTGGAGCTCAAAATTATTAAATCCATTCAGGTATGTTAGGAGACTTAAAATGAGTAGCTCATCTATTATTGGAGTGAAGCCTGTCCGCGACACGGATTACTCGATCTGGGCGCTTGCGTATTGTCAAGCGGACATGCCACAGGACTTCTTTGGCGGCGCCGGCATCTTCAGCAACGCTGGGACGATCCGAATTCCGATGATCTACACTCTTCTAGTTGGCGGCGAGGTCGGCGGTAAGCAGCACATTGCGCTTGTGGATTGTGGGTTCCGGAATGACCATTGGCTTACGCGCTATCCATTTTCCAGCTGGGAAGAGCCGAGCGATGTCCTGGGGCGCATCGGTTTCAAGCCTGAGGATGTCGATACGATCCTCGTAACGCATATGCACTTTGACCATATGGGGAACTTTGAAGCATTCCCTAATGCAAAGCTTTATGTTCAGCTCGATGAGTATCTAGGTTGGTCCGAAGCGGTCTGTGCAGCTCATCAGCATGAAACGGAAGAAGAGAAAGCATGGGTATTTTCCTCCTTCGATCCAATGGATCTTATGCGGGCGGCACAAGGCGTATCCGAAGGTCGTATTAAATTCATCCGCGGTGATGAGGAAGTCCTCCCCGGGGTGACGGCGCGCCTCGCCAAGGACAGCCATACGTTTGGTTCACAATGGTTCGAGGTCGGCACCCGCAATGGACCTTTCGCAGTCGCAGGCGACATTGTCTACTGGTACTCGAACATTGAACGCATGTGGCCGCCTGGGTACCATCAGGGCAACGCGTTTAACCAAATTCGCGCATACCGCGAGATGCGCGAACTCGTAAAGCAGAAAACAGACCGCGTTATTCCGGGCCACGATCCGCAAGTATGGAGTCGGCATATGTCGTGGACAACATCAAATGGTAACCAGGTCGCTGAAGTCAATCTTAAAGATGGCGATCCTTCGCGACGTCCGGATGTCTCAGGTCAGAAGATCATCCACACATGATTTTCATGGAGTAGGAGGAGTGCGCGGATCGTAGCCTTCCTTCAGGCGCTCTGCCGGCCCATAGGGCAGAGCGCCTAGGCAAATTGCGGGAGATGGCGGTGGGCCAGCCTCGACAAAAATCTTCGTCCTGGTTTTTGCCTCGGAGCGGATGATCAGCGGATCTGCGAAGAAGGCAACTCGCGAATTAGAGATAGGTGCGTGGCCGGAAGGCGAATCAGGCTAGCGTTAGTTGTCGGAAGCGGTCCCCTTCAAGGACGCTACGAAGTCTCGCTCCCATGCAAAGGAAATGACGTCGACCGGGCACGGAAGTCCGTGAACTGACTCCTCAAGATGCCAAAGGCGATGCGCGCAATGTCGATCCAAGCACAAACGTCTGGCCATGAGCGATTTCCTGTCTAGGCCTGCAAGGCGGCTCCACATGTAAAGGTTATCGCCGTGACGCATGATAATTTGAATTCCGTAACCGTCGAAGCAGGAGGGGCCGTGACGCAGACGGCAAAGGAAAGAACCGTGCTGTCGACCGACAGAGAGATCAGCAATCCCCCCTTGCTGATCTCACCACGAGGGCTTCGGGTCTCAAATGTCACGCTATCATGGACGGGGGCGGGAAAATACTATGACTGGATGGACAATCATTCTCCCAGTGGCACTGACTATGAGTTTCCGTTTTGAGAAAGCGAAGCGTAGATAGTAAATAAATATAAACATTCACGTTTCCGATATCAATTTATAAATCGATGTCGAGTTGTCGCTCGATAGCCGGGGCGGATAAATTGTTTCTCGTGGGACAATATATAAAAATCAAAACTATTAAAACTCGGATTTTACGAATTGCACGATTATACTAATAGTATCTTGAAACGCCATCTCTGAAAAATTGCCTGTTCATAATATCGGTCAGAATATATGCGATTCGTGCTTCCAAGCCTGAAGCTATCAGGTTTCGTGCTTTGCAAAAAGGTCTTCGTGCGCCGCTCGCCAAAACAGAAGATTCAACGCGCTCGCGCTGTTTCGCCACGCCTGACGCGGATTCTTCCCGGTGGCGGTTTGCCGCTGCCTGAACTTAGCGCAGATAGATGCAGATATCGGATGGGAGTTGCAGGGATGGGCTGCAATAAACAGGTTGGATGCCCGTTAAACGTCATGAATTGACGTTCGCACTTGCGCTTTACGTCGGTGACGGAGGGGTGTTTCACGCTGGATGGACGCGCGGTGGTCGAGCACAAGTAGATCGACGGCATATTGCAGGAAGCATCGACGATGCTTCGGAAAATACACAGACTGGAAGAGCGTGATGAAAAAAGTTGGATTTAAAATATCGACGCGCCTGGCGCTCGCATTCGGGACCTTGTTGCTGCTATTCGTGATAGGTGGATTTCTATCGCTATGGCAACTCGGGAAGTTGAATGCCCGCATTTCCGAGATCGTAGACGACGGCAACGTGAAAATGTATCTCGCACAAGATATGTCGCGCCAGGTTTCGAACGGCGTGGATTCTATAAAAACCACGTTGCTGGTTAGCGACAAGAGTGCGGTTGACGATCTTTCCAAGCGAATCTCTGAAGCCAAGCAAAGATTTATGAACGACCGCGAGAAGCTTGTCAAAATGAGCCGTAATTCGGGCGATACCACGGCTCTTGTGGATGCCATCTTTGAGACGCACGACCAGCGGGTGGTCGCTGACGTTGACCAGTTCGTCGCCCTGGCACAGAAAGGTCAGCGTGAGGAGGCGGGGCAGTGGTATGTCAGCAGGACGGGGCCGTCGATGCAGGCGCTGCAAGACGCGATCACCCGCTTCATTGAATTCCAGACGGGGAAGAACGCAGAACTGAGAGTGCGTAGTGAGGCGGACTACGGTCAGTCCAAGATAACGTCGCTGGTAGCGCTTGGGCTTATCACGCTCCTGATTGCGTGGATCGGCATTGCGCTGGCACGCAGCCTCCGGCGCGATCTGGGTGCGGAGCCTGTGGTCGCGCGTGACGCGGCCTTTGTTGTTGCGCAAGGTGACCTTTCACGCTCACTGCCGGTTGAAGGTGCTCCACCTGGCAGCCTGATAGTCGCCATGAGCGAGATGCAAAGCGGATTGCGGAAGGTAGTCGAGAGCGTTCGCCATCACGCGGAAACTGTGACCGTCGCGAGTCGAGAGATCGCACAAGGGAACAGCGAATTGTCGGCCCGCACTGAGGAGCAGGCGGCGTCCCTGGAGGAAACGGCGGCGAGCATGACGCAGTTGACGGAGACGGTTAAGCAAAACGCCGATAACGCCCGGGAGGCCAATGTGCTTGCCGCCCACGCCACGGGGATAGCCGATGCGGGTAACGAGTCGGTACAGGAAATGGTGCGCACGATAGGCGATATCAGCGGTAGTTCAACCAAGATTTCGGAGATTACCAACCTGATCGAGGGCATCGCCTTTCAGACGAATATTCTTGCGCTTAACGCAGCCGTGGAGGCTGCGCGCGCCGGGGAGCAGGGGCGTGGGTTTGCCGTGGTGGCGAGCGAAGTTCGTGCCCTAGCCCAGCGCTCCGCCGCAGCCGCGAAGGAGATCAAGGAACTGATCGCCTCATCGGTTGCGATGATTCAGGGTGGGGCAAAGCAGGCGGGGGAGGTCGGGACGACGATGGGTGAAGTGAAGCAGGCCATCAAGCGGGTCTCGGACATCATGGGCGAAATTGCCGCTTCGTCGGAGGAACAGAGTCGCGGTATTGAACAGGTTCACCAGGCTGTCTCTCAGATGGACGAAATGACCCAGCAGAACGCGGCGCTAGTGGAGCAAGCGGCGGCGGCCTCTATGTCGCTTGATGAGCAGGCTCGGAACCTGAAAGATGCCGTGTCGGTCTTCAAGACAGTTGGATGAACACCGCACAGCTTGGTCGTTGGTCGCGCGACGATCGCATTTCGCGTGCCGGGTGGTTTCCTGTTTGTACGACGAAACGCCGGCTAGCGGAATCATGGCCGGCGCTGGTTTGGTCCGCCTAGTGACAGATAGAAATATCCGCCATTGGGCGTGCGCCACCTCGCTGGCTACGCTTAGTTTGCGAAAGGCGCGCGCTTTTCGTCGACTGTTGAACGGCTCGAGGCTTGTGAGGTCCCGTCAGTCTGGGCGCCGCCATAACCGCCCAGTTCCGCTTGCGCAACGGCATGCTCGCGCTGCGAACGACCGCACGCTTCGGCTACCTGGATGTTGCTTGGATAGTTCTGACGATCGGACGCCGGATTGCATCCTCCCTTTTCAAGCCGGACGAGTTCGGCTCGAACTTCAGCGCGTGTGGCAGGCTGTTGGTTGGATTGAGCAAACGATGCGGCGGGAGCGCCTACAGTGGCAGCAAGAATCATTGCGGAAAGCAGCGCTTTCATTGAAACCTCCGAGAACTTGTTATTCCGGTGCTACGAACGTCGTGTTCGTCAGCGATGGGGCAAGTCTAACGAGGCAGACCGTGTAGGGAAATCCCTTGACCTATGAAACTATGTTAAGTGGACTGCAACAATGATCTCGGGGCGCGATTAACCGGTCTCTAAAATCACGTATCGCAATACTGAGCTCCTATGAGTGAGCAGCCGCCACGCGTTCCGGTCGCGATACCCATTGAAGGCGTCTTAGGCTTGGGATGTTTGGCGTAGTGCCTTGCCGTTCGTTCGCGCGTTGCCCCATTGCCTCGAAGCGTCATCGACGCCTCGCCGCTGCGAGAATCATCTCACGGCACAATGGTTAGCGAACATTTTAAAACTTACGCTTCCGTCGAGGGTTTCCGGCTGCGTTAGTCGTAGCCTTGCATACGGGGCGGGCGCATCGCAGTTCACAGCGGATTGTGCATCGCGCCACAGTTGGTTGCAGTCAAGGGACAGCCACTGCTGCCTTGGGCTAACGTCTTTATCGTCATGCTTCTATTTTTAAGTCAGGGCATCGATAAGCGGGCGAGCTTGAAAGTGACGATGCCATCCGGACTTGGATCTTTGGCTCGCAGCGGAGTTTGCAATGAATGCGGTTGATGTGGTGGTTGAGGTGGGGATGGGCGGTACCGATGCAGTCATTGATGGATTGCGGGCGCTGATTGAAAAATGGCTCGGCGTCGAGTGCCCGGTTCACTTACGGGTGGCTGAGGGCGCCAGGACAGGTGCAAGGCAAAAGCGATTTGTCCGTATTGAGGTGCCTAGCCGGCGAGATCGGGCCGCAATGTACTTCTTCTTGCATGACGACGGCAATTGGAGCGTCCTCCCCCAGGAAGAGAACAGACTTGCGATGTCACCGCGATTGTATGCCGCATAGGAGGGAAGCGAATCAGTCTCCGTCGCGCAGGAGCGCCGATCTTCATAGCTGCCCAGCACGCTGAATCTAGCCCGGCGAGATTCCTGCAGGATGAATAGAAGCGTCGGCGTGTGTACAATTTTCGCAGAGCGGCGAGCTGGCGGCATGTTGATCTGCCGTGCCGCTCGTCGCTAGGCTAGCGTCGGACGACTGTCCGTCGACAGCCGCACATCCGCCATTTTTCACTACAGGGATGTCTGCTTCCTGATCTGGATAGCCAAAAAAATCGTAGGCCTCCACGATACGGGTGAACAAACGTGGTGGGGCCCGCACGACGCTTGAACGAGGCCCACGGGAGGTGCGCGCACACGATGCTACGTTTGACGAGGGCGGATCGGCGCGTACCAGCCGCTCCGAATCTGCGTTGCCGCGGAGCCGCGCCGAGTTTACGGTCAGCGGATGAAGGTCTTCGACTGGGCAACGCGATTGTTGTCGCGTTTACATCACGAAACGAGAGACTCGTAGTGACATCTAATAGCTCACCGGGCGTAATGCACGTGGATCACGTTGCACTGACGGTTCCCGACATTGATGAAGCGGTTCGATTCTATCGCGATGTGTCGGGTGCGACGGAGCTCTACCGGATGGGCCCTTTCGATGCTGAAGAGCTGCCTGAGATGCAGGACGGTTGTGACTGGACGCAGGCGCATCTGAACATAGCCGGAGCGCGATTGAACTTCGTGATGATGGCCCTTGGTAAGAACCTCATGCTCGAGTTGTTCCGGTACGAGCGGCCGGTTGATACAGTTCAAACGCTGCCACGTAACTGTGACATGGGCGCGAGTCATATTGCACTAAAGGTCAAGAACCTCGACGACGCACTGACATTCTTGAGGGGGCGCGGAATTCAAGTGATGGCTGGCCCAATCGCCATCGACAGTGGGCCGTGCGCAGGGCTGCGAGTGAATTACTTCCTGGATCCTTTTGGCAATCAGTTGGAGCTGGTCGAATATGATCGTCTGCGTTTCATGGACGAAACAGATACCCCTCTATGTGCACATTCGGGGGGCGAGAATCAGTGAACAAGCAAATGCGGGAAGAGAGCGACGTCGTCATCGTAGGTAGCGGTATAAATTCGCTGGTATGCGCGGCAATCTTATCAAAGCGCGGCAAGCAGGTCACCGTGATCGAGCGCGGCCCTGAATTGGGAGGTTGCATACGAAGTCAGGAGCTATTTCCCGGCTATATCCATGATGTGTTGTCGTCATGGTACCCATTGTTCGTCGGAAGTCCGGCATATTCTGTACTCAAGGATGACCTTGAGTCGGCAGGGCTGGCATTCGCGGAATGCGATTACGCAACCGGGATCGTGACGCCGGATGGACGGGCGATGGCGTTTCGGAAAGATGTGGGCGACACGGTAGGCAGGCTTGATGCCGCTTGTATGGGAGATGGAGCGGCTTTCGGCGCAATGGTGGGGCGTCTGTTCGGTGAAGATCGGGGACTAACCTTTGGATTATTGGGGGAGAACCCGTACGGATGGAGCATGGCCAAACTGCTGTGGCGTGAGTGGCGACGCCGCGGAACCGATGGCCTTGCTGCCTTTGTTGGTGGTGCGCTCGAGAGCTTTCGACGATGGGGAAATCGGACGTTTGGCTCGGATCTCGCCCGCGCGGCCGTTGCGCCCTGGGCATTGCATACAGGACTTGGTCCTGACGATGCGTGCTCCGCGCTGATTGGCAAGCTAACCTTTGCAGCAGTGATTGCGGGCGGGATGCCCGTTGTCAAGGGCGGGAGCGCGAATATCGTCAAAGCATTTCGCACGACCATTGAGCGCAACGGCAGCACTTTTGTGACTAATACAGACGTTGAACGGGTAATTCTGGATCGAGACCGTGCAGTCGCCGTAATCGCTGGAGGACAAAGGTGGCAAGCCCGCCAAGCAGTTGTGTGCAACGTCACACCGAAGCAACTTTATGGACGTTTGGTGCCTTCCGCTCCTGGCCTGTGGCGCGAGCGTGCTGAAGCGTACCATTTTGGGCGCGGCGATATGCAGATCCATTTTGCCCTGTCGTCGGCGCCTGACTGGTGCGACGCGGAACTTGGGCGTGTACCGCTTGTGCATCTTACCGAGAGTATGGAAGCCGTTTGCCTGTCAGTGACACAGGCAAACAACGGCATGATTCCCGCGCAACCGACCATCGCGATCGGCCAGCCGACTGTGGTCGATCCGAGTCGTGCACCGGCCGGAGCAGCAATTCTCTGGATACAGATGCAGGATATGCCCTCACGGCTGCGAGGAGACTCGCTCGGTGAAATCGAGGTGCCGGCAGACGGGAGTTGGACCGAGTCCGTGCGCGAGAGAGTCGCCGATCGCGTTCAGCGCCGACTAGAAGCTGTTATGCCCGGTCTGACCGCAAAGATTGTGGGGCGTCGTTCATACTCACCGATGGATCTTGAGGCGCTCAATTGCAATCTGGTCGGTGGCGATCCATATTCGGGTACGTGCTCTCCGGATCAGTTTTTTTGGTTGCGGCCGCTCGCGGGTGTCAAAGGGCGTCGCGGACACGAGACGCCGTATCGAAATTTGTATCAGATTGGCGCCTCGACCCATCCCGGGCCCGGGCTTGGTGGGACATCCGGCTGGATGGTGGCCAACCGCTTAAGCTAAACCGAAGAATTCGAGCGGAAGCGTCCGTGCCAACGCAGGGACCAATACTGGTTTTTGCTGATATGGAGAATAAAACCGATCACGTTGCCATTGAATATCGGCACATCTGCCAGGCTGCGTCGCATTTTCAAATTAGCCGCAAGCCTGTTTAGGACGGTACGGCATTCGCACGTGTTGTAGTCATGTCTAAGACAGATTCCCCGAGTGGAATGTTGCCTATAGACCTAGACAAGACGAGTCTCCGAAGGCTGAATTGCGGGTTGCCGATGTAATCGATTCTCCACCCCGTGAGTCGCGCTGGTGGGACGTATGTCTAGCGGCGGAAAGCGCCGGCGATGTTGAACTTTGGAGGATCAAACTACACATCAGACGATGGAATTCCCGTCGCGAAAACTCTAAGTTTCGCTAACGATAGCGGCCTTACACATCTTATGCGAACTGATGCATTGTGGGCATCACAAGAGGCAGCGTCGAGTCGTGAAATCCGTGGGAGAAGAGAGCGCTCACAGGTCTCACAGGCAACGGCACTCACCCCGATGATGTTCGATGACGAAAAGCGGTTGCACCATTTTGATTTCCTGCGAATCGGCCATTGCCATAACATTCGCGTGACACTAGTCGAACCCAGCTTATGAATGACGTAATAGAGCATCGGTCAGCGCAACGCACAGTTTTTTTAGAATCGTCTCTTCAACGAAAACGTCAGCGCAATCGGCTTGCCTCTGAGGTTGCGCAACGGGAACGAGCAGAAGCTGAACTACAAAGGACACGAGAGCGATTTCGCATACTTTCGGCGCAGTTTGAGCGCATTCGTGAGGACGAGCGCAAGCGCATGGCTATGGAAATGCACGATGAGCTCGGTCAACTGCTTACGGCATTGAAAATTAGCGTTTCATTGAATGTAGGGCAGCTTTCAGGCTTGCCGGAGGCAATGAAGCAGGCTATTGAAGCGCGGGAACTGGTGGAGCGGGCAATGCTGGCGATGCGCAGTATGGTCAATCGTATTCGTCCGGCCGCACTAAGCTTCGGGCTTACCGCGGCGTTAGAGTGGCTCGCTGAGGACATTCGCCGCGGTACCACGTCTTCCTGCAATCTGCATGTGGTCGGGCGTGAAATATGCCTAACGGATGAGCAAGCCACTGTGATATTTCGAGTCGCACAGGAAGCGCTTACGAATGCGGTACGTCATGCGGATGCTTCCTCTGTATGGATTTTACTGACTTATCACGAAACGTATACCGAGCTGACTGTTAGCGACAACGGGCGAGGCTTCGAGCGAAAAAAGAAGGATGATCACGGGTCGTATGGGTTGCTTGGTATGGCCGAGCGTGCCCGTTTGATCAATGCAGATTTAGAGATAGATAGCCGTCCGGGAGAGGGTTGTGCCGTACGCTTGAGGCACAATATCTAATATTCTGCGATGCGTGAGACCGCATCAAAACAGCCGTTGAAGACGCGGCGATTCCGAAGAAAAAATGATAATTAGATAGTTCGGCGAAGAAATTTTTGTGAACGGTCGTCGAAGTACGGCAATCTGATTTCGCTCTTGTCAAAATCATCGCAGAGGTATTCGGCGAGCAGGGGAAATGGATATTCACGGCGTTCCAAAGCCAAAAGATATCCTGGTGAAGCACCGAGAAAATCAATTCCGTAATAGATAAATTATAATGATTCGTGAAGCGGACCACTCAGAGTGCGAACTATGAGATTGCGGAGCCATTGGTTTGCGGCGTGGTCCTTGAAGTCGGCATGCCAGTGCACAGTAACCGTAAGCACTGGCATATCGGCTGGAAGATCATATACCGCAAATCCTTCATCAGGGTTAAGCAGATGTATTGCGCCGCGTGGTAGGGTGACCATCCAGTCGGTTCTGGCGAGAATACGGGGGACAACGGTGAAGTGTGGGACGCGCAGCGCTATCAGTCGATGGATGTGCTTCTCGCGGAACTGTGCCTCGATTTGATAATGCCCGCTTTCGAGGGAACCGACGAGGATATGAGGTAGAGCAAGATACTGTTCGAGCGTCAATACATCTTCCGGTAGCCCTTCGCGGCGGCGCGTCATGCACACGTGGTCGTCATGGAAAAGCCTGCAATGAGGCGTGCGGTCAAGCAAAGCGGGAAGATTGCCGATTGCAAGGTCCAGTCGGCCAATGCGAAGCGATTCTTCAATCTGGCTAGGTGGCACTGACTGGATGCACAACCGGACGTGCGGCGCTTCCTTTTGAAGCGCTGCGCACAGGGGTGGGAGGAAAGCAAGCTCGCCGATATCTGACATCGAAATGCGGAAGACCCGCGTGCTGGTCGACGGTTCGAAGGGGACCATGAGCTGAAGGGTTTGCTCGGCTGCTGCAATCGCCTGACGCAGGGGCTCGCGCAATTCCTGAGCGGCGGATGTCGGTTGCATTTCATTCCCGGCACGGACAAACAGCGGATCCTCGAGAAGGGCGCGCAGCCGCCCAAGCGCGTAACTAACCGCTGGCTGTGATAGTCCAAGCCGACTCGCGGCAACGGTCAGGTTGCGTTCTTCCAGGATTGCATGAAAAACGCGCAGCAGATTCAGGTCGATGCGTACAGTGTCCATTGGAAGTCATTCCATTTCTAGTCAACAGCCTGAGCTATGTCTGAGCTCAGGCCGACAGTGCCCCGATAAAAATTCTTATTCTGCCACCAGATATTGGTTGATTCGGAAAATCCGATTGGCGTCCTTATACTACATCGTGCCACACCGAGGTGAGTATACTATGAGCAACTGCCCGCAGTTTTTCGACACTACGCCGCCAACGTTCAGCCATTTCCATACTGAATTTAAGGGGCGCGTCGAACCGGAGTGCGTAATCGAGATGGTCGGACGCGCCCTAAAGCCTCATAAGATGACGATCTCAGGGGCACCGCGCGTGATGGATTCAACATTCCAGTCGCTCAAGGTTGGTAATCTTCAGATTTTTTATCTTCAGTATGGCGTTGAGGTTCAGGTCGATCCAGGTGAGTTGAACGACTTTACGCTGATCCAGATGCCAATCCACGGAGCTGGTCGCTACACTTGCGGTGGCTACCAAGTCACAGGTGCGCCGGATGTGGCGGCTGTGCTGTCGCCGCGGGAGGTGACACATCTTCAGTTTTCGTCGGAACTGAGGCAGATTATTGTCCGGATTGAACAGAGTGCACTCGAGCGTGCTTGCGTCGAACATATTGAACTGCTTCCGGAAAAAGGGCTCCGTTTCCATCCGTTGCTCGACCTGAACAGCGCGGCCGGACGTGCGTGGTGCGGCGCACTTTCCTACATCCTCGAAGGAAGCGTCGCTTTTCCGCACTTGCTGCACACGGCAACATATGCTGAGCGTTGCGAGCGCTTGTTGATTGATACGCTTCTGTTTGCGCAGGACAACAGCTGTTCCGAACATCTCGCAGGGGGCTCCACACGCCGCACAGTGCGTCCCGCATACGTAAGGCGAGCCGAAGACTACATGCGCGACCGTCTCGCAGAGATAGTGTCGGTAGAGGAGATAGCGCGTGCCGTTGGTGTAAGCTCGCGAGCGCTCTACTACGCCTTTCGTCAAACTCACGACCAAACGCCGATGTCGTATTTGCGCGAGTTGCGCCTGAAGGCCGTTCATGCGGAGCTTAAGTCTGGGAATCCTGCGACGATGCGCCTCGTGGATGTCGCAATTCGGTGGGGCTTTTCGCACTACGGTCACTTCGCGTCGCGCTATCGCCGGCGCTTCGGGGTCCGTCCGCAAGACACCTTGAACGGAAAGCGCTGATGAGGCCCGTCGACGGTGAAAAGCAATGCAGTCTCCCTCTTTTTCCGGGCGGACATTTCTGTGCCTGAAGGGCAACCGAATTACTAAGCTTTCCGAAAGAAATGTCACATAGCGGCATATTGGCACTCGGACTGGCGAAAGAAGGATTTCACCAGTTCAGGCAGTTTCTGGATGCGACGCAGCGCGCCAAGCGCAAGTCGTTTCATCTCGTTCTTGTCCTGCGCCAGTCGTTTCGAGACGCTGCGCTTTACATGCGCCCAGACCTGCTCGTCAGGATTCAGATGTGGCGAATACGGCGGAAGATAGAAGAGCTTGAGCCGTCCATTCTGGGCCTTTACGAAATCCTGAACCAACCTTGCCTTGTGCACCGGATGGCCGTCGAGGACCAGAAACACGGGTTTGTCCGCGCCGATCATTAGGCGGCCAAGAAACTCCCGAAACACTGTCGCAGTGACCGCGCCATCGTGCACCATGAATCGGAACTCGCCTTGCGGACTGACCGCCGAAATCATGTTCAGCGAAAACCGTCTGCCCGTGGTTTCCACCACCGGCGTTTGGCCCTGTGGCGCCCATGTCGTGCCAGTGTGGTAATCCGAGCGAAGACCCGACTCGTCGGCAAAGTAGATCGTCGCTCCAGCCGCTCGAACTTCGGCCCGGATGGCGGGGTAAGTCTCGAACTCCCATTGGCGAACGAGCGCCGCGTCTTGCTGCCACGCCTGGTACAGCGGCTTCTGTGCCGTGAAGCCCAACAACTTCATGATGCGGCTCACGCCGGAGAGCGACAGCTTCTTGCCAAACTTGCGTTCGATGAGCGCTGCAATCAGCGAGAGCGTCCACAGCCCAAACTCGAACTTGTATTGCAGTGGCGTATTGTCCCGCACGGCTTGGGCCAACCAACGCATTTCCTCGGGGCTGACTTTAGGCGGCCGACCCGGAATCGCCTTTGCCAGCAACGCGTTCTGCCCACCGTTGACGAAGTCGGACAGCCAGCGATAGACGCTGCGTTCGTTCACCCCGTAGGCCGCAGCAACACTTGCCACATCTTGCCCTTCGCGTATGGCCTTCACGGCCTGCTGACGCATCGCCTGCAACGTCGCGTGATCGAGTTTTCGGCCGTCCGATGTACGTTTGCATTTCATCCTCGTATTGTCTCATCACGGTGACAATACTTTCGGAAAACTTAGTAACCGCCTTTGCTAGTCGTAGCGCTGTTGACCCAGTTATGTGGAGGCGTCGCTTGGCACATCCCGGCGAAAACGCTCATATCACCTTTCGACGAGACTGCCGCCTCCGCCATTTCGACATCCAAATAGGGTCAACCGAGTTTTCGTGAACGCGCAGACGAGCAGCGCAAGCTGCGAGCCGCCCTCGTACTATGGTGCTGAAAAGGGCGCTTGCCGGCCAGTGTCTCTCGTTTCAACTTCGCTCAAACGTTAAAACACCTGTGCCAACGGCGTCAACTACCCGCTGTCTTCTAGAGAAAGTGCTGCACCACGTCCAGCGCTTCGTCAGAGTCGCGCCGGCGAACCTATCTGAACCGGACCTTGCCCGACGTCCTCTCGGGGCCAATCACGATGGCTGCGGCGACCTTCTTGGTACGGCACGGCAGATCGCGGCCTAAATCCTCGCAGGCTGTCGATACTGCTCGTCGATTACGGTCAGCGGAAATTCGGGTTTGAGGTCCACACGATCGTGCGTTGACGAATTGATTGTGAGTGCCGGAGGCGGGCATAGATTTCCTTGGCCTGTGACGAGGCAAGATAGTGCCACGGCGAGCAAGCGGCATGTCGCTGTTGTTGTGGCGTTTAGCGGCCAGCAGTTTCGACGAGACGTTTCTGCTCGCCCGGCCGGGAGAGTTGTTCTAATTGACGATGCAGTTCGCAGTGCGACATGAAAATACGGCACGGGATAAGCCGATCGACTCTCTGTCAGATCTGTGATGCGTTAGAGAATGAAAGGGACTTCCCCATCCCGAGGCTGCGGCGGAAGCCGCGAGTCGGCATCAATGTGCCAAGATGAAGTTGCGAACGTTCATCGACACCCGCGAGAGGGGAAGTCCCTTTCATTCTCTAGCGACAGTACTTTGAACCTCATTTCCCATACGCTGGAGAACCCGGTCCAAAATTGTCTGGGATATCCCGTTTCCGCAAAGGATATCCACATTCTGCGGAAAGAAAAAGTGCATGAATAATCATGTATTGACGAGATCATCGTGTCAGCCGAAAGTAGGCGCACATCAAGCACTTGTGCTGCATAGACCAATTGAGGAAGACAATGGCTGAGCGATCGTTTGTAGAGGAGGTGGAGAAGCTCCGTTTAGGGGCGGGCGAACTATTTAGTGGTGAGGGGATCCTTGCTGTAACGAAGGCGTTGCTGGAGTCCGGCGTTGCCTATGTTGCGGGCTATCAGGGAGCGCCAATCTCGCATCTAATGGATGTGCTTTCCGATGCACTGGACATTCTCAAGGAGTACGGCGTTCGCTTCGAAAGTAGCGCGAGTGAGGCCACAGCAGCAGCAACGTTGGCTGCTTCCGTGAATTACCCGCTTCGTGGCGCTGTGACATTTAAAGCGACGGTTGGGACGAATGTTGCTTCAGATGCACTTGCGAATCTGGCGTCCGGAGGCGTTCTCGGAGGTGCACTCATCATTGTTGGCGAAGACTATGGTGAGGGTTCGTCGATCATGCAAGAGCGCAGCCATGCTTTCGCGATGAAGTCCCAAATGTGGCTGCTTGATCCGCGTCCTAGCCTTTCAAATATTGTGCAAGCGGTGAAGGACGGATTTGAATTGTCAGAGGCGAGCAGCACACCGGTTATGCTGCAGATGCGCATTCGCGCGTGCCATGTACATGGGCAATTCGTGACGTCGAAAAATCGCCGTCCGGAATTTACCGTTAAGGACGCACTTGAAAATCCTAGGCGAGACTTGAGTCGTATTGTTCTTCCGCCAGCGAGTTTCCTGCATGAAAAGGAAAAGGTACAGAACCGTTGGCCGGCCGCTATCAAATTTATTCAAGGCCGCCAGCTTAACGAGTTCTTTGCAGAAGGCATCGCCGATGTTGGAATCGCGTTGCAGGGCGGAAGCTACAACACGTTGATTCGAGCGCTTGAGAGGTTGGGTCTCGCAAACGTTTTCGGAGATTCAAAGATCCCCCTTTACGTGATGAACGTCGCATATCCGCTTGTCGATGCAGAATTCGAGCGGTTCTGCAAGGGCAAGCGAGCCATTCTCCTTCTAGAGGAAGGGCAGCCTAATTTTGTCGAGCAAAACGTAGCAAATATTTTACGGCAACTGAATATCGGGACCGCCCTCCACGGCAAAGACCTTCTTCCAATGGCCGGCGAATATAACACTGCGACGGTCCTTGCAGGCGTGCGCTCCTTTCTGGAGAGGTATGCCATTGTCGTACCTAAGCCCAAGCAGGGAGCGGCGCGTCGAACGATTCCGCCTGTGCCAGTGCCGCTCGAAGTGACATCGGAATCCCAAACACAATTGGGGGTGAATCATCCAGGAACACGCGATCAAGGGCAGAATGACCTCGAGCAAGTGGTTCATGCGCGCCCGCCTGGTTTTTGTACGGGTTGCCCTGAACGGCCGATTTTTACTGCGATGAAACTGGTAGAGCGGGAACTTGGACCGCATCACATCAGCGCGGACATTGGTTGTCACCTCTTCTCGATCCTGCCGCCGTTCAATCTTGGTAATACCACAATGGGATACGGCCTCGGTGCTGCCAGCGCTGCGGCGCTCAACGCGCCGACCGGGAAACGTGCGATCTCAGTCATGGGAGACGGGGGCTTCTGGCACAACGGCCTGACGAGCGGCGTGGCGAATTCGGTATTCAATCGCAGCGACAATCTCACCATCGTTGTCGACAACAGTTACACCTCGGCGACCGGCGGCCAAGACGTTCTTTCGTCTAGCGCAGCTAATCCAACCCGCAGCACCGGACATGAGATTGAAAAGGCGGTCAAGGGTGTTGGCGTGAAGTGGGTGCGGACTATTAAGCGAACTTACGACCTTAAGACGATGACCGCGACCTTGCGGGAAGCACTCACCACCACGGAAAAAGGACCGAAGGTGTTGATCGCACAAAGTGAGTGCATGCTCAACAAGCAACGTCGCGAGAAGCCGAAGGTGCGTAAGGCGATCGCGGACGGCGAACGGGTCGTTCGAGAGCGCTTCGGCGTCGATTCTGATACTTGCACGGGGGATCATTCGTGCATCCGTCTGTCAGGATGCCCGTCCCTCTCGATACGCCCAAATCCGGATCCGCTGCGCCGTGATCCCGTCGCTACCGTGATGGACAGTTGTGTCGGCTGCGGGCTGTGCGGAGAGGTTTCGCACGCGGCCGTGCTTTGCCCTTCCTTTTATCGCGCGGAAATCGTCAGCAATCCGACCCGCTGGGATCGTGTTTTGCAACGCGGTCGCAACGTGATGATTGGCTGGTTGCAACGTCTTGACGAGCGGCGTCGCTCTCGCTATGCGTTCTGACCGCGAAGTGGATCTGGCATCGTTCCGTATTGAACGGCGCGGTGCATCTACATATCCGGGTATCGGTTAACATTAGCTTGATAAGGAAATGAGGAATGACTGCTGAGCCGATCAAGATCGCCATTCTCGCCATGGGCGGTGAGGGCGGAGGCGTGCTCGCCGATTGGATTGTCAGCTTGGGCGAGGTTAACGGGTATTTCGCTCAAAGCACATCCGTACCTGGCGTTGCTCAACGAACAGGTGCAACAATCTACTACGTTGAACTATTTCCAGGGGCGGACAGTGCTGTGCCTCGAAAGCCGGTTCTTGCTTTGATGCCCATGCCAGGTGACGTCGACGTCGTTTTGGCATCGGAACTCATGGAGGCGGGCCGCGCTGTTCAGCGAGGCCTTGTAACCTCGGCTCGGACAACACTGATCGCGTCCAGTCACCGGGTCTATTCGATCTCGGAGAAGTCTTCGATGGGTGATGGCATCGTCGATAGTGAAATCCTGATGCGTGAGGCGCGGCATGCCGCGAAGAGGTTCGTTCAATTCAACATGGCGGAGGTCGCCGAGCGCGCGGGCAGTGTGATCAGCGCCGTCTTGTTCGGTGCACTTTGCGCGGCGGAGGCGCTGCCTTTCTCACGCGAGCAATTCGAGGCGACCATCGAACGCGGCGGCGTGGGCATCAAGCTGAGTCTCGACGCATTTGATGGCGGTTATAAGCACGCAATGCGTGACCGGCCGGAAATTTCATTTGTTGTAGCAGAAGAAAAGCCTGTCACAAGAATCGCGTCGCCGGGTAATCATGCCGTTGCGGCATTGGTCGAGCGTGCGCGTCAGTTTCCGCACGAAGCAACGGATCTTGTCATAGAAGGCATTCGTCGCTTGATTGACTATCAAGACGTGGCATATGCGGCCCTCTACTTGGATCGACTTGAGGCGTTGCGGTCCGCACCGGGAGGCAACGACGCAGGCTTGCTTGGCGAAACCGCGCGCTATCTTGCGCTGTGGATGTCGTATGAAGACACGATCCGCGTTGCTGACCTGAAGACACGTGGTAGCCGTTTCGAACGAGTGCGAAGCGAGGTGCGTGCAAAGCCCGATCAGCTCTTGCAAATCAACGAATTCATGCACCCTCGCGTCGAGGAGATTGGCGAAACATTGCCCACCTCACTGGGCCGATGGCTGTTAAGTTCTCGGTCAGCCCGTCAATTCATCGCCCGATTTGCACGGGAAGGTCGCGTCATTCGAACAAGTTCACTCGGCGGATTCTTGCTACTGTATTTGTTGGCGAGATTGCGACGCTGGCGACGGGGCACATTGCGCTACGCGCTTGAGACGGTGCGGATTGAGACATGGCTCGCCCGGATTCGCGCGCTCGCCACCTCTGAGCCCGCCTTGGCGATGGAGGCTGCAGAGTGTCAGCGGCTCGTGAAAGGATACGGCGATACGCACACTCGCGGTTTGAAGAATTATGAAATGCTCATGGAGGTTGTTGATCGTTATGGAGGTTCGTTGAAACCTGTTACGTTACGTGAGTTGCGCAACGCGGCATTGTCGGATGAGTACGGAAATGCGCTCCGCGCGTGCATGGAGAAGCACTCGATTTTCGGTGAAAAGAAAGCATGACAGATCATAAAAAATTTACCCAGAGGCATCGAATACGCATTTTCGGAATGCGATCCGGCCGGAATTGTGTTTTATCCGCAGTACTTCGTTATGTTTAACAACCTGGTCGAATGTTGGGTCGATCGCTTGCTACCTGATGGTTTCGCAGGATTTATCGGAAAGCAGCGTTTCGGGCTGCCGACGGTCCACCTTGAAGCGGATTATCATTCCATCAGTCGAATGGGCGACGACGTTAATTTGACCATCCAGGTGCAGCGCATTGGCGAAAAGTCTTTGACGCTCTCGTTGGCTTGCACCGGAGTCGACGGCGTGCCTCGTATGAATGTGACTCAAGTTTTGGTAGTAACGTCGCTGGACTCGCATAGATCTATCGATATTCCATTTTTACTTCGCCGGGCTCTCAACCGAGATTCCGCGTCTGAGTATTGGAGACGGATTTGAATATTTGTTGTATCGGAGACGGCTCATCAATTTATTTAGTTATATTAATGAATGCTCTATCTCCTAATAGCGAGATCGGCATTCTTGAGGCAAATCGACCTTGCGGACTTCCGGTCATCTCGTGGGCGGTCGCTTCCGCGAATATGCTGCTTAAGCGCCTCGTACTGAAGGCCTCAGTGTCTGATTTCGGTTCATTGCCTTCCGGAGGATTCTGATCATGCAAAAGCGGGCCGGTTGTGTCATTCATGATTCAGAGAAAGGGCTGGAAACCTCGCAGTTCGCCGCAGAAAATGAGGCTGCGCGCGGAATCGACGAAACGAGGGCGTTCGTCGAGCGCTACCTCCCGGCACTCCTAGGGCAAGCATGGCATCTTGTGTCGTCTGAATTCCATGCGGTCGTCGAGCAGCATGGGCTATCCGTTCTCGAGTGGCGCGTCTTGTCGACGCTTGCGAGTCAAAATCCATTGACCATTTCGTCGCTGGCTCAAGCGACAGTCAGCAAACAACCGACTGTCACCCGCCTCCTGTTGCGATTAGAAGCACAAGGGCACGTCGAACGCTCGACGAGCGCCGACGATCGGCGCTGTACATTGGTCACAATAACGCGGGACGGTCGACGACTCGTCTCGGGATTGATCGAGCTAGCCGAAGAGCATGAGGGGACGATTCTTGCCCCGTTCAGTGCCTGCAAAATCAACGCTCTGAAGGAAATCCTGCGCGAGTTAATCTCTCAACATCGACCGCGGCCTTGAAACTGCCGAAATGATCCTATTTGGGCCGATAAATCGTGAATTTCTCATCGACGAGCACTTCGAAGTAGTCGGCTGGGCCGCCGCCGCGAAGAATGGGGCGTGCAAGTGTCGCTTCGTAGATGCCGCCACGCACTAGCGCGCGCTCGACGTGCACTGCGATGACCTCGCCGAGAAGCATCCAGGTATCGGAAACTGAAACATCAACGTGTGTCAGTCTTTGAACTTGCGTAACTAGTCTCTCGAACGCAGCAGGGCTTTCTGCGACACGTGGCGCAATCACAAGCATTGAGGCTGCGCGCGTCAGGCTGGCCAGCGCGAAATTGCCCGCATCAGGCGCTCCACTATAGTAAGCGGCCGGGCAACCCATCTTGAGGATCGGTAAAGCTCTTGGGAGTATCGTGTCCACTTAACGAATAAGCGGACACGTGAACACTATCGAAGAAGTGACACCCTCCGAACGTCGACGCCGGCG
>NZ_JAYMSC010000062.1:0-22290 GCF_038900775.1 Paraburkholderia sp. JHI869 | reverse complement strand
CCGCTGCGCGCAGCGCCGCGTTTGGCTCGGCGCCGGCGCCGCTCGATCCACTGACGTCGCCGTTCGCGCAGCCAGTCGCGCCGCGCCGCGCTGCGCCGCCACCGGCCGCAGGCAGCACGGCAGCGCGCGCCGCGGCCGCTGCGCCGCCCCGCGTCGCGAAGCCGCCGCGCCCGTACGTCTGGCAGGGACAGCCCGCGCGTGTGAATCCTCGCCCGCCCATGGCCGCACCGCGCACCGCGCCGTTCGCCTCGCAACTGGCCGACGCGCCGCCCGCAACGCCCGCCTACTCGCGTCCCGCCCCCACTAGCGCCCCGCAAACGGAAGCACCGCTGTCGATGAGCGTGCTCGAAACGTTGCGCTCGATCGAAGAGAACGCCGCACGCTGGACGACACTCGCCGGCGCGAGCCTCGCACGCCGCACCCTGGACGAAGCGGGCACACTCGCAGGCGAGGAAGAAACGTACGCGCAATTCCCGAGCGCATCGCGGGACATCGCGACGGCGGCCGCGCCGGTCACGCCTTCGGGCGAATCGCTGGAAACGACGTTCGCGCCGGTCATGCATCAGGACAGTGACTACGTTTTGCCAAACCTGGGCGCGCAATCGTTCGAGCAAGCGCGCGCCTCACTGCAACCGTACGACACGACGACAGGCGAGACGTACGCTGCGCACGCTGCCCCCTCCCCTGCCGCGGCTCAGAACCCGGCAACGGCGGCGACGAATTCGGTCAGCACCGGCTACACGGCGGCGCCGACTCCCTGGCAACCGATTCATACGCACGCCGACGAGGCCACGCAGGGCGCATCGAGCCAGGCGACTCACGCCGAGCCTGTGCAATCTGCGGCTGAGGAAACCGTAACGCCTTCGCCCTGGCCAACGCTCGACCACGGCATGCCGTGGATCCTGCTCGACGACGAACCGTCGGCCGCCGCCCCCGCCGAAGCGCACGCCGCCGAGCCGTTTTACACGTTCGCCCCGTCGACGGTGCAGGACCAGGTGCACGCGCCTGCCGTCCCGTCTTCCCCCGTTGCGGCATCGGCACCGGCGCCATCGCACGCAGCCACGCATACACCGGTTGCAGCAAGCGCGCAGGCCGAGCAACCCGCTCCCGCCGGATCACACGATCTGCACGAAGTGCTCGACGAGCCTGAAACAACGTCCGAGTCGAACATCGTCCACTTCCCCCGCTTCGCTCGTGAGGCGCAGCCCGACAATGCCGCGACGGCTGTGCATCACGTAGCGCCCACTAGCGAGCAACCGTTCGACATAAGCACCCGCGCCGAGGTCGTCGATACGGCGTCGACGGCGACGCGCGACGCATCCGCGTACGGCACCTACGGCAGCACGTTCGATACATCCGCGCACGCGACGCCAATCCATGCCGCGCCCACGGTTGCGCATGCAGCTCCCACGACGCCATTCGACGCAGCGCCTTCGCCGGTGGCAGAGCAAACGGCGAGCGAGTCTTTTGCCCCTGTTGTGCACATCGTCGACGAGCACCCCGCGTCTTTCGACGAAACGCAAGGGGTTGAGAACGCAGCGCCTGAGACCGTGCCTGCGATTCCTGCGATTGGCGCGCCGGCATTTCGGGCACCGGCAATTGATGCAACAACCGATGCAACAACCGTCGCCGCTGCGCCGCAAACGCCGGCACCCGCAGCAACGCCGCCATGGGTCGCCGAACCGCAGCCGGAAAGCCGTCCCGCACCCGTCGAGGCCACGCACACGCCGAATCTCTCGCAGGCCGCAGCGCCGGTTGCGACACCGGTTGCAACGCCGGCCCCCACCCCGATCGCGGCGCCCTACCCGGCCATCGCGGCCGAACCCGGCGCCGCGAGCCCCAACTTCGAGTCCGAGCCAGAACCCGAACCGGTCGAAGCACCCGAGCCCGTCGTCCAGCGCGCACCCGTGCGCGGCCACGCGCCCACGTCCTTCGCGTTCGAGCCGCTCAGCGCATCGGCGGTCGAACTGCCGGGGCTCGAATTGCTGGAGCGCGCATCGTCGGAGATCGAACCTGTCTCCGAGCAGAAGCTTGCCGAAACGAGCCAGCTCATCGAGCAGCGTCTTCAGGAGTTCAAGGTCCCCGTGACCGTGGTCGGCGCCTCGGCGGGCCCGGTCATCACGCGCTTCGAAGTGGAACCCGCGCTTGGCGTGCGCGGCAGCCAGATTGTCGGCCTCATGAAGGATCTCTCGCGCGGCCTCGGCCTGACCTCGATCCGCGTGGTCGAGACGATTCCCGGCAAGACCTGCATGGGTCTCGAATTGCCCAATGCGCGCCGCCAGATGATCCGCCTCTCCGAGATCCTCGACTCGGCGCCCTACCATCGCTCGCAGTCGAAGCTCACGATCGCGATGGGCAAGGACATCGTCGGCCATCCGATCGTTACGGACCTCGCCAAGGCGCCGCACATGCTCGTGGCCGGCACGACCGGCTCGGGCAAGTCGGTGGCGATCAACGCGATGATCCTCTCGCTCCTCTACAAGGCGACGCCTGAGGACGTGCGGCTCATCATGATCGACCCGAAGATGCTTGAGCTTTCGGTGTACGAAGGCATTCCGCATCTGCTGGCGCCGGTCGTCACCGACATGAAGCTCGCCGCGAACGCGCTCAACTGGTGTGTGGGCGAGATGGAGAAACGCTATCGGCTGATGTCGGCCGTGGGCGTGCGCAATCTCGCAGGCTTCAACCAGAAGATCCGCGACGCCGAAGCGCAGGAAAAGAAGATCGGCAACCCGTTCTCGCTCACGCCCGAAGCGCCCGAGCCGCTCTCGCCGCTGCCGATGATCGTGGTCGTGATCGACGAGCTTGCCGACCTCATGATGGTCGCGGGCAAGAAGATCGAAGAGCTGATCGCGCGTCTCGCACAGAAGGCGCGCGCCGCCGGCATCCACCTGATCCTCGCGACGCAGCGTCCTTCGGTGGACGTCATCACGGGCCTCATCAAGGCGAATATCCCGACGCGCGTGGCGTTCCAGGTGTCGTCGAAGATCGACTCGCGCACGATCCTCGACCAGATGGGCGCCGAGTCGCTGCTCGGCCAGGGCGACATGCTGTTCCTGCCGCCGGGCACGGGCTACCCGCAGCGCGTGCACGGCGCATTCGTCGCGGACGAGGAAGTGCACGCCGTGGTGGAGTACCTGAAGCAGTTCGGCGAGCCCGAGTACGTCGAAGGCATTCTCGACGGCCCGGCAAGCGAAGGCGCGCCGCAGGACCTCTTCGGCGATTCACCCGAGGCCGAAGCCGATCCGCTCTACGACGAAGCCGTGGCGTTCGTTGTGCGCACACGGCGCGCGTCGATCTCGTCGGTGCAACGGCAACTGCGCATCGGCTACAACCGCGCCGCACGCCTCGTCGAGCAGATGGAAACCGCGGGCCTCGTTTCGCCGATGGGCATTAACGGCAGCCGCGAGGTGCTCGTGCCCGGCGGCGGCCAGGGCGAGTAAAGAAGAAGGCGCGCTTCGCGCCTTCTTTCCTCAACTCAACGTGCAACTGAGCACGTCATTACCGACGTCACCGCGCGACGAACTTGAAATCGACCGGCGAGCCGATATCGATGCGCTTCGGGTTCGGCTCGAGCAAGCCGGTCTGCTGATCGCGGCGGAACACGTAGGCGGTATCGCTATTCTGGTTGCCGACGATGAGCCACTGGCCGGTCGGATCGATCGCGAACTCGCGCGGCGACTTGCCGAGGCTCGACTGCCGCCCCACGCGCTTCAACTTGCCGCTGTCGCCATCGACGGCGAAGATCGAAATGTCGTTGGCGTCGCCGCGATTCGAGACGTAGAGGAACTTGCCGTCCGGCGAAAGATGCAACGCCGCGGCGCCCTGCGTGCCCTTGAAGCCCGGCTCCGCCAGCTTCTCCACCTGCTCCAGCTTCATGTGGCCATCGTGATACGCAAACACCGTCACGGTGGCAGCCAACTCGCTCGTGAGATACGCATGACGGCCGTCATTGCCGAAGATCAGGTGACGCGGGCCGCTGCCTGACTTCACATCCGTGTAGCGCCACTCGGTCGGGCTCACGAGGCCACGACTGCCGTCCGGCGTGTAGAGATAAGTCCACAGCTTGTCGGTGCCGAGATCCTGGGTGAAGAGGTAGTGACCATCCGGCGAAAACACCGTCGAGTGCACGTGCGCATTGTCCTGACGCCCCTTCACGGGCCCACCGCCTTCGTGATGCACGGTCAGCACGGACTCGCCGAGCTTGCCGTCCTGCTGCACGGGCAGGACTGCGAAGCTGCCGCCCGGGTCGGCGGCGACCGAATAGTTCGCCACGAAGAGATAGCGGCCGTCCGGCGAGAGGCTCAGGTAGCACGGATCGTTGCCCTGCGCCGATACCTTGTTGAGGAACGTGAGCTGACCGCTTGCGGCATCGAAGCCGAACGCGCTCACGTCGCCGCGCAGACTCGCGGGACCGTTGTCGCCGGGCAACTCGTTCACGGCGTAGACGAAGCGGTTGTCCTTGCTCACCACGAGAAACGACGGATTCACCGTTTTCGCCACGCTGACCTGCTGCATGTCGCCCGTCTGCGTATCGAAGTGGTAGACGTACAGGCCCTCGCTCTTGCCCGCCGTATAGGTGCCGACGATAAGGTTGTAGACACCGCCCGCGGGCGCGGTCGTGGAAGCGGATTGCGCGAACACATGCGTCGCGGCGACGGAAGCCATGATGACAACACCTTTGATGAGCTGTGTGAGCAGATGCGCGGGTCCGCGCGCAGTGCGGCGCGAATGGGTACTTGAACTGGCAAACGAGCGGGAGGGCGCAGGCACGGCGATTGCGGCGGCACGGCGAAGGAACATGTCGACCTCCTTTTTCTTGTCGATTGAGGCGAGCGGGTCGGCCCTCGTCGAGACGCCGACCGTATTCGTCTCGCTTTCGTCTGATACATGGGACACCGGCCCAGTATAAGAGAGGTCGCGAGCACCCGCCCCGCAAGCGCGCAGTGACGAGTCCAAGCCGGAAGAATCGCAAAAGATCGAAGCAATAAAGGGATCAACGCAAAGGTTCGAAACCCGCCGCAACCAGGGAGCCGTCATGAACATTCACGTCGCCATCGGGCCGCTCGTCGCGCTCATCGCAGGCATTCTGATTCTCGCCGTGCCGCGCCTGCTCAATTACATCGTCGCGCTGTATCTGATCATCATCGGGGTTATCGGGCTGTTCGGCGTGGGTGGGCATCTGTGAGGCGCCTGACCACGCTCGCCGGCGTTTGTTGACACAGGCGAGATGGGTATTTGCGCGTGCTGCTGCGCAAAACGCATTGCGCAGGCGGCCCCGCTGCCACTACTCTTGTGCGTGCACGCCGCGCGCTGCTTGCGGCGAGCGGCTTTCGTTTTCGAGCAACGCTGTCAATCTGCTTACTATGCCCGCACCCATTGAAGACTACGCATTGATCGGCGACGGCCACACGGCCGCGCTCGTTTCCCGTGACGGATCCATCGACTGGCTCTGCTGGCCGCGCTTCGACTCTGGCGCGTGCTTCGCCGCCCTCCTCGGCACCGAGGAAAACGGCCGCTGGCTCATCGCGCCCGCGCAGCCCGAAGATGGCGCGAAAGTGGAGATCAAGACCACGCGCCGCTATCGCGGCGACACGCTGATCCTCGAAACCGACTTCGAAACGCCCGAAGGCGCGGTGACGCTCATCGACTTCATGCCGCCCGGCAACGGCTGGTCCGAACTCGTGCGCATCGTCGTGGGGCGGCGCGGCACCGTGCGCATGGAAAGCCAGCTCGTGCTGCGCTTCGACTACGGCTTTTCGGTGCCGTGGGTGAGCCGCCTCACCTACGAGAGCGGCATCAAGGCCACGGTGGGTCCGGACACGGTCGTGCTGCGCACGCCGGTGGACCTCCAGGGCGAGAACATGCACACCGTCGCGCAGTTCGACGTGAAAGAAGGCGAGCGCGTGCCGTTTTCGCTTTCGTATGCGGCCTCGCACTTGCGCCTGCCGCCGCCGCGCGACCCGTTCACGGCGCTTGCGCGCACCGAAAACTTCTGGACCGAATGGGCCTCGCGCAGCACCGTGGAAGGCCGCTGGGCCGAACCCATCCGCCGCTCGCTCATCACGCTCAAGGCGCTCGCGTACGAGCCCACCGGCGGCATTGTCGCCGCGCCCACCACGTCGCTGCCCGAACAGCTGGGCGGCACGCGCAACTGGGACTACCGCTACTGCTGGCTGCGCGACGCGACCATCACGCTGCTCGCGATGATGCGCGGCGGCTACTACGACGAGGCGCGGGCCTGGCGCGCGTGGCTCGGCCGTGTGATGGCAGGCTCGCCCTCCCAGTTGCAAATCATGTACGGGCTCGCCGGCGAGCGCCGCCTGCCCGAATTCGAACTCGACTGGCTGCCCGGCTACGAAGGCGCGAAGCCGGTGCGCGTGGGCAACAACGCGGTAGGCCAGTTGCAGCTCGACGTGTACGGCGAAGTGATGAACGCGCTGCACCTCGCGCGCGTGGGCGGCCTGCAGGCCGACGACACTGCATGGTCGATCCAGTGCGCGATGCTCGAACACCTGGAGACGATCTGGACCAAGCCTGACGAAGGCATCTGGGAAACGCGCGGCGGCCGCCAGCATTTCACGTTCTCGAAGGTGATGGCGTGGGTCGCGTTCGACCGCGCGATCAAATCGGCGGAAAAATTCGACCTGCCCGGTCCGCTCGATCACTGGCGCGAACTGCGCTCGACGATCCACGCGACCATTTGCGAGCGCAGCTTCAACAAGGAGCTGAACTCCTTCACGCAGATCTACGGCGGTACCGATCTCGACGCAAGCCTGCTGCTCATGCCGCTGGTCGGCTTCCTGCCTGCGGCGGATCCGCGCATTGCCGGCACGGTCGCGGCGATCGAGCGCGATCTCATGTGTGAAGGTTTTGTGATGCGCTATCGCACCACGGAATTCAACGACGGACTGCCTCCGGGCGAAGGCACCTTCCTCGCGTGCAGCTTCTGGATGGTCGACAACCTGGCCCTGCAAGGCCGCATGGACGACGCACGCGCCATGTACGAGCGCCTGCTTTCGCTCGCCAACGACGTGGGATTGCTCGCCGAGGAATATGACCCCATTGCGGGGCGTCTGGTCGGCAACTTCCCGCAGGCGTTCTCGCATGTGGCGCTCGTGCATACGGGTCTGAACCTCATGCGGCACGAACAGGAGATGGCGAAGGAAACGGGGCACCCTGCGGTCGACGGCGCGTCGGCCGAGCCAGCTGTTGTATCTGCATCGTGAATGTTCGAAAGCGCCTGGACGTTTTCGCGGGCTGGGGTACACTAGGGATGCTGCGTTGCACAACAGCCGGACAGAACAGTACCGTCCGCGCCGCCTGGCAACGGGGCGAAACGCGTGTGCCGCCTTGCAGCGCGCTTGCAGTCACGAGCTGCAAGACGCATTCGGGCCTGCCCGCGCTAAAGCCCCCCGGGCGGCGGCCGATAAACAACCTGACTGACCGACCAACCTTGCCGGCCCGCATCTGCTCCGCGCCTCATCCGCGCGCGACCCGGGTGCGAACCGCTCCTTGAAGAAGCCGGAGCGCCCATGCTCTATCAAATCCGTGAATTCCAGCGCGCGTTGCTCAGCCCGCTGACCGCCTGGGCCCAGGCCGCCTCGAAATCGTTCTCGAATCCGACGAGCCCGTTTTCACTCGTGCCTGGCGCCACGCGCTTCGCCGCAGGCTACGAACTGCTCTATCGCCTTGGCAAGGACTACGAGAAGCCCGAGTTCAACCTTCGCCAGATCGTGAAGGACGGCTTCAATATTCCGATCGTCGAGCAGACCATCATCGAGAAGCCGTTTTGCCGCCTGCTGCGCTTCAAGCGCTACGCCGACGACAGCGGCGCCGTGGCCGCGCTCAAGGACGAGCCCGCCGTGCTCGTGTGCGCGCCGCTCTCGGGCCATCACTCCACGCTGTTGCGCGACACCGTGCGCACGCTGCTGCAGGACCACAAGGTGTACATCACCGACTGGATCGACGCGCGCATGGTGCCGCTCGAAGCCGGTGCGTTCCATCTCGACGACTACGTGGCGTATATCCAGGAATTCATCCGCCACATCGGCGCGAAGAATCTGCACGTGCTGTCCGTTTGTCAGCCTACGGTGCCTGTGCTCGCAGCCATCTCGCTCTTGGCGAGCCGCGGCGAAGACACCCCGCTCACGATGACGATGATGGGCGGCCCGATCGACGCGCGCCGCAGCCCCACCGCCGTCAACTCGCTCGCCACGGAACATTCGCTCGACTGGTTTGCGAACAACGTGATCCACACCGTGCCGGCGAACTATCCGGGCGAAGGGCGCGAGGTGTATCCGGGCTTCCTGCAGCACGCGGGTTTCGTCGCGATGAATCCGGGCCGCCACACCACGGCGCACTGGGACTTCTACAAGAGCCTCTTGCGCGGCGACGAAGAGGACGCCGAAGCACATCGCCAGTTCTACGACGAGTACAACGCGGTGCTCGACATGGCCGCCGAGTATTACCTCGAGACCATCCGCACCGTGTTCCAGGATTTCAGCCTCGCTGAAGGCACGTGGGATGTGGCGGGCGTTCGCGTGCGCCCGCAGGATATTCGCGACACGGCGCTCTTCACGATCGAAGGCGAGCTCGACGACATTTCGGGCGCGGGCCAGACGCGCGCCGCGCACGATCTGTGCACGGGCATTCCCGAGGCGAACAAGCATCATCTGACCGCCGAGAAGTGCGGCCACTACGGCATCTTCTCGGGCCGCCGCTGGCGCACGATCATCTATCCGCAACTGCGCGATTTCATCCGCCAGCACCAGCAGGCCGCAGGCCAAAAGGGCAAGCAGCCTTCTGCCCGCGGCCGCTCAGCGGAAGGCGCTGTCGCCTGACAAGGGCTCGCGCTTCACTAGAGCGCACTCGCAGCACAACCCGCGCGCCGTCCCTGGACGGCGCGTGGCGTTTGTGGAGCGTGAAACGATCTCGCGAATTCGCCGCGCACTACTTGCGCATGAGGTACGCGAGCAACATCTCCGTGTTGAGCTGAATGATTTCCGCGCGCTCGGACGTCGTGCTGAAGTCGCGACCGAGTGTGGCGTTGAGCGTGTAACGGTTCGAGACGATGTAGTAGCCCATGCCCGACAGCGTCACATAAAGGCGCAACGGATCGATGCTCGGGCGGAACAGACCCGCGGATTCGCCGCGCGTGAGAATCGAGCCGAGCGTCGCCACGATCGGCGAGATCATCTCGCGAATTCGTGTGGACTTCTGCATATATCGCGCCTCGTGCAGATTCTCGTTGTTCACGAGCCGCAGCAGTTCGGGATTGTCGCGATAGTAGTCCCACACGAAATGCGCGAGCCGCGTGATCGCCTCGACGGGTGCGAGCCCCGCCAGGTCGAGCGCGCGTTCGGCTTCATTGAGCGCGCCGAATGCGTGCTCAAGGACTGCCGTGAACAGTTGCTCCTTGCTGCCGAAGTAGTAATAGAGCATGCGCTCATTGGTTTCCGCGCGCCGCGCGATCTGGTCGACGCGAGCGCCGAACAGGCCGCCATTGGCAAATTCTTCCGCCGCGGCGAGCAGAATGCGGCGGCGCGTGCCTTCAGGATCTCTTTTGATTTTTGGCTGATTCATGGTGGCAGGATCTCGTTAAGCCGCGTTGTCCGGTAAGCGTTGTCGGGCAGTATCACGCCGGGCCTCTCCTAGCCCTGGTATCGACAACGTTGTGCGGGGCGCGCCAGGTTAATGGACAGACACCCTCCGACCTACGGTCTTGCGTTCCTTCTTGTTTGTTTGATGTCGTTGCGAGCCGACATCGTTCTTCCCCCTGTCTGCTGCGTGCGAGACACAACGCGAAATGCCTGTGCATTGCGCCCACGCTTTACGTCTACTGATTCCCCTGAACCGCAAAGCGTTTCGCATTAAGCGCTTTGATTATGGCACATGGCCCGCCGATGGCAATGCGGGAAATCGGCGATAATGCAAGCTTTGGCGCTGTGCGTATGCGCCCTGTCTGGCCAGGTGCGAGACCTTGCGCGAGACCCTGTGCGCCTGGGGTCGCGCGAGCGCCTGGCCCGCCCCGATGTATCCAACGTGAACGATCCC
Source organism: Paraburkholderia sp. JHI869 (assembly GCF_038900775.1). Lineage (NCBI taxonomy): Bacteria > Pseudomonadati > Pseudomonadota > Betaproteobacteria > Burkholderiales > Burkholderiaceae > Paraburkholderia > Paraburkholderia sp. JHI869. The sequence continues at coordinate 12,234 of NZ_JAYMSC010000062.1, read as the reverse complement.
AAAACACTCGCAGATCGCATTGAAGATCTGCTGCCCCAGACCCAATGCACGAAGTGCGGCTACGACGGCTGCCGGCCCTATGCCGAAGCCGTCGCCGCCGGCACCGCCAATTACAACCAGTGCCCGCCCGGCGGACTGGAAGGCGTCGAGCGCCTCGCGAAACTGCTCGGCAAACCCGTCATCCCGATCAATCCGGACAACGGCGTGGAGCGTCCGCGTCCGGTGGCGTTCATCGACGAGCAACTGTGCATCGGCTGCACGTTGTGCATGCAGGCATGTCCCGTCGACGCGATCGTCGGCGCGCCCAAGCAGATGCACACCATCGTCAAGGATCAATGCACGGGCTGCGACCTGTGCGTCGCGCCCTGCCCGGTCGACTGCATCGCAATGATTCCCGTTACGGGCGAAGCGACTGGCTGGGACGCATGGACGCAGCAGCAGGCGGACGAAGCCCGTGTGCGCCATGACCGGCGCGCTGCGCGCCAGACCGCCGAGCGCAACGCGGCCGAGGCGCGCGCCGCCGCACGCCGCGCCGCCACGAGCGCACCGCAGGCCCAGGCAGCGCAAGACACCGCTACGCAAAGCGCTAGTCCTCCCGCTGACGACGCCGAAGCAAAGAAGAAAGCGATCATCCAGGCGGCGCTCGACCGCGCGCGACGCAAGAAGGCGGAACTGGCCGAACAGGGTGTGGGACCGCGCAACGTCGAGCATGTGAGTGCCGACGTGCAGGCGCAGATCGATGCCGCCGAAGCGCGCCGCAAGCGCATCGGTATCGAGTCGAATGCATCGGACTCGCCGCCCAACGACGACGACAAACCCGCGCAATAGCGCTGAGCACCGCCAACGGCCCCACGCACAACGAGCATGAACGCCACCAAGCGCCGCGCCATTTACGAAACGCTGCAAAGCCTCAATCCGCATCCCACTACCGAGCTTGAGTTCAGCACGCCGTTCGAACTCCTGATCGCCGTGATGCTCTCCGCGCAGGCCACGGACGTTTCGGTCAACAAGGCCATGCGCCGGATGTTTCCGGTCGCCAGCACGCCGGAAACGGTGTTCGCGCTGGGCGAGGAAGGCGTGGCCGATTACATCAAGACGATCGGGCTTTATCGCACCAAGGCCAAGAACGTCATCGCGACCTGCCGCATTCTCATCGAGCAATACGCGAGCGAGGTGCCGCCCACGCGCGAGGCGCTCGAAGCCCTGCCGGGTGTGGGCCGCAAGACGGCGAACGTCGTGCTCAACACGGCCTTCGGCCAACCGACCATTGCCGTGGACACGCATATCTTTCGGGTTGCGAACCGAACGGGCCTCGCGCCCGGCAAGGACGTGCGCGCCGTCGAAACCGCGCTCGAAAAATTCACACCGCCGGAGTTCCTCCAGGACGCGCATCACTGGCTCATCCTGCATGGCCGCTATGTGTGCAAGGCGCGCCGGCCCGAATGCTGGCATTGCGTGATCGAGCCGCTGTGCGAGTTCAAGCCGAAGACGCCGCCGCCGGAGCTCTGAGCGAGCACGCGCTCCCGGGCGTAAAATGACCGACCCAGGCGTTGCACGATGCAGCGCCTCACCGATACGACCGACTCAAGATGTTCAATCCCAGCCGCGACGAAGTCCGCCGCTTTTTTACCGAGACCTGGCGCAAGCAGCGCGCGGGCGAGATCCTCACGCCGCTTGAGGCGATTGCCGCCGACTGGATCGTCGAGCACCCCGAATATCACGCCGAACTCGCCGACGCCGATGCGGCCGCCGCGCAGGATTACTCGCCCGAGCGCGGCCAGAGCAACCCGTTCCTGCATCTGTCGATGCACCTCGCGATCAGCGAGCAGCTTTCCATCGACCAGCCGCCCGGCATCCGCGCCGCGCACGACCGGCTTGCCGCACGCATGGGCTCCACGCACGACGCGCAGCACGCGATCATGGAGTGCCTCGGCGAAACGATCTGGGAAGCGCAGCGTACAAACACGCCGCCCGACACCGACGCGTATCTCATGCGCATAGAGCGCCGCGCTTCTCGTGACTGAAAACGCGACCTTAGCCAGCGAACCCGCAAAAAAAACACCCCGCGAACGCCTCGCCGAAAACGAGGCCCACGCGGGGTGTTTCACATGATGCGGCACGCATGACGCGCGCCGTGCTCACGCTTACTTCTTGTTGATGAGGTCGCCGCTGAGCGACTCGATATACGCGGCGAGATCCTTCATATCGCTCTGCGAGAGGCTCTGCACCTGCGCCTGCATGATCGGATTGTTGCGGCCGAGGTGCGGATTGCTCGTGCCCATCTGGTACTGGCGCAGCGCCCAGTAGATGTAGTCGGCGTGCTGGCCGGCGAGCTTGGGATATTCGGGGCTCACAGGCTTGTTCAGGCCCGGTCCGTGACAGGCCGCGCAGTTGTGGCTGTCGGCGAGGACCTTGCCGTTGGACGCGTCGGCCGCGTGCGCGGGATTGAGCGCGAGCGCGGCGGCCAGCGCAAGTCCGGCGCCTGCGAGCTTGATGGTTGCACCGGCAAACGAAGGCACAGCCGTGTTGGGCTTGTTCATGGGTTCTCCACCTGCCGGTTATTTATTCGGATTGTCTTTCGACGCGGCCGTTTGCGACGCATAGTAGGCCGCGATGTCGGCGATGTCCTGCTCGGTGAGCGAGGTCGCGATCGCGTGCATCGTCTCGAAATGCCGGTCACCCTTCTTGTAGGCGAGCAACGCGTTCATGATGTACTGCGCGTTCTGGCCGCCCAGAATGGGCACGTGGTAGACCTCGGGGTAAGCGGTGCGGTAGTCGGGAATACCATGACAGCCGATACACATCGCCACCTTGTCCTGACCCGCCTTCGCGTTGCCCACGATGTCCGCGTGAGCCGTGACCGCGAAGCACGCCAGCATGGTTATTACGCCCGTGATGACGTGCTTGCCGACAATTTTTTTCATAGCATCCAACCTGGCTTGAGGGGATTCGAACGCCCGAACCGCAGGCCACGGCCTGCGCCGCATTACTGCTGTTTTACTTTTGGGGTCGCCGTGCAGGCCGAAAAAAATCGGTCCGAGTATACCGCGACGCCGCGCCGGCCGTCCACCGGCCGCGCCACGCCTGGCGGGCCTCGGAGCGCCTGGCACGGCCTCATGGCGGCCCCGCGAAGGGCCCGCAGCGGCCTGGCGCGCTGGCTCGCCCGCAGACAACCCGGAGGAACCCTGGCACGCGCAACGGACTCGCCGCACACCATCGCGAAGCGGCTGGAAGCGGGCTGGCAGCGCTTGCGACCGTGCCCCAAAGCGCGGACCCAACGATACGCGGTGGCGCGCCGACGCAACACCCCATCTGACTTATACTGGGATTTTTTTCCCAGCGAGCGGATTCACCATGCGCGCCACGCGTTTCGAAGGCTCATCGCAATACGTCGCCACCGACGACCTCAAGCTCGCGGTCAATGCCGCGATGACGCTGAAGCGTCCCCTGCTCATCAAGGGCGAGCCCGGCACGGGCAAGACCATGCTGGCCGAAGAAGTGGCCGCGGCGCTGGGTATGCCGCTCATGCAGTGGCACATCAAGTCCACCACGAAGGCGCAGCAAGGGCTCTACGAGTACGACGCGGTTTCGCGCCTGCGCGACTCGCAGCTCGGTGACGAGCGCGTGAAGGACATCGCCAACTACATCGTGAAAGGCGTGCTGTGGCAGGCGTTCGAGTCGGAAGAGCAAAGCGTGCTGCTCATCGACGAAATCGACAAGGCCGATATCGAGTTCCCGAACGACCTCTTGCGCGAACTCGACCGCATGGAGTTCTACGTCTACGAGACGCGCCAGCTCATCAAGGCGAAGCAGCGTCCGCTCGTCATCATCACGTCGAACAACGAGAAGGAGCTGCCCGACGCTTTCCTGCGCCGCTGCTTCTTCCACTACATCAGCTTTCCCGATCCGGCGACGATGCAGCAAATCGTCGAAGTGCACTATCCGGGCATCCGCAAGGAACTGCTCAACGCGGCCATGGAAAGCTTCTTCGAACTGCGCAACGTCGCGGGCCTGAAGAAAAAGCCGTCTACGTCCGAACTGCTCGACTGGTTGAAGCTGCTGCTCGCCGAAGAGATTCCGCCCTCGGCGCTGCGCGCGGCAGACGGCTCGAAGTCCATGCCGCCGCTCGCGGGCGCACTGCTCAAGAACGAGCAGGACATGACGCTGTTCGAGCGCCTCATCTACATGAACCGTCACAACCGTTGAACCGTTGATAAGGACCCTGCGCGCGAAAGCCGGAGACACCGCATGCTGATCGACTTCTTCTACACGCTGCGCGACGCGAAGCTGCCGGTTTCCGTGAAGGAGTACCTGACGCTCGTCGAAGCGCTCAAGGAGCGTGTGATCGCCCCCTCGCTGGACGACTTCTACTACCTCGCGCGCATGACGCTCGTGAAAGACGAGCAGTACTTCGACCGCTTCGATCAGGCGTTCGGCGCGTATTTTCGCGGCATCGAGAAGAAGTCCGAACTCGCCTTCGAGATTCCCGAAGACTGGCTCAAGAAGCGTCTGGAACGCGACTTCACGCCTGAACAGCGCGCGCAGATCGAAGCGATGGGCGGGCTCGACAAGCTCATGGAGCGCCTGAAGGAACTCTTCGAAGAACAGAAGGAGCGCCACGAGGGCGGCAGCAAGTGGATCGGCACGGGCGGCACCTCGCCCTTCGGCCACGGCGGCTATAACCCCGAGGGCATCCGCATTGGCGGCGAAGGCGGCCAGCGCAGCGCCGTGAAAGTGTGGGACGCGCGCGCGTACCGCGATTACGACGATCAGGTCGAAATCGGCACGCGCAATATCAAGGTCGCGTTGCGCCGCCTGCGCCGCTTCGCGCGCGAAGGCGCAGCTGAAGAACTGGACCTGGGCGACACGATCCGCAGCACCGCCGCGAACGCAGGCTGGCTCGACCTCAAGATGGTGCCGGAGCGCCACAACAAAGTGAAAGTGCTGATGCTGCTCGACGTGGGCGGCTCGATGGACGATCACATCAAACGCACGGAAGAGCTGTTTTCGGCGGCCAAGGCCGAATTCAAGCATCTCGAGTTCTACTACTTCCACAACTGCGTCTACGACCACCTGTGGAAGAACAATCGCCGCCGCCACGCGGAGCGCACGCCCACGTGGGACCTGCTGCACAAGTTCACGCCCGACTACAAGCTCATTTTCGTGGGCGACGCCACGATGAGCCCCTATGAAGTGCTGCAGCCGGGCGGCTCGGTCGAGTACAACAACCCCGAAGCGGGCGCCGTGTGGCTGCGCCGTCTCGCCGACCAGTTCCCGCATTTCGCCTGGCTCAACCCCGAGCCCGAGCGACTATGGGAGTACCGCCAGTCGGTGTCGATCATCCGCGAGATTCTCGGCCACCGCATGTACCCGCTCACCGTCGCCGGGCTCGAAACGGCCATGCGCGTGCTGAGCAAATAGGCGCCAGCACTCCCGCCCTTTTCCGCTTATTCGAGGCGGCGCGTGCCTGAAGGTGTCTTCAGGCCGCGCCGCCCGATGTCGTCATAGCCACACAAAATCTGGAGACCACCAGCATGACCGCCCCTTCTTCCCCCGACCTGCCCGCGACGTTCAGGCCGGGACCGCTGCGGCCCTTCGCCGATACCTCGGTCGCCACGATCGTGGCCGGCTTCGTCGCGATGATGACCGGCTACACCAGCTCGCTCGTGCTGATGTTTCAGGCCGGCCAGGCCGCGCACCTCTCCGACGCACAGATTTCTTCGTGGATCTGGGCGCTTTCGATCGGCATGGCGCTGACCACCATCGGTCTCTCGCTGTGGTTCCGCGCGCCGATCGTGGTCGCGTGGTCCACGCCGGGCGCCGCGCTCCTCATCAGCTCGCTGCCGCACGTGCCCTATGCCGAGGCGATCGGCGCGTACATCGTCTGCGCCGTGCTGCTCACGGCCGTGGGCCTCACCGGCTGGTTCGACACGCTCATGAAGCGCATTCCCGCGGGCATCGCCGCGGCGCTGCTTGCGGGCATCCTGTTCGAGATCGGCATCGAGATCTTCCACGCCGCGCAGGTGCAGACGCCGCTCGTGCTCACGATGTTCTTCGGCTATCTGATCGTGAAGCGCCTCGTGCCGCGCTATGCGATCGTCGCGACGCTCGTGATCGGCATCGCCGCTGCCGCCGTGCTCGGGCTGCTCGACTTCAGCCACTTCCGCGTGGCGGTGGCCAAGCCCGTGTTCACGATGCCGGCGTTCTCGCTCACGGCGGTGGTGAGCATCGGCATTCCGCTCTTCGTCGTGGCGATGGCCTCGCAGAACGTGCCAGGCATTGCCGTGCTGCGCGCCGACGGCTACGACCACACCGCCGCGCCCTCCTCGCCGCTCATCGCCACCACGGGACTCGCCTCGCTCGTGCTCGCGCCGTTCGGCTCGCACGGCGTGAATCTCGCCGCGATCACGGCGGCGATCTGCACCGGCCCGCACGCCCACGAAGACCGCACGAAGCGCTATATGGCGGCCGTGTGGTGCGGCATCTTCTACCTGATCGCCGGCACCTTCGGCGCGACCATCGCGGCGCTGTTCGCGGCGTTCCCGCAGGCGCTCGTGGTGTCGATTGCCGCGCTCGCGCTGTTCGGCTCGATCATGAGCGGCCTCACCAACGCGATGCAGAACCCGAAGGAGCGTGAAGCCGCGCTCATCACCTTTATGGTGACGGCTTCCGGGCTCACGCTGCTCTCCATCGGCGCGGCGTTCTGGGGGCTCGTGGCGGGTGTGATCACGCAGTTCGTGCTGAACGCGCGGCGCGCCTGATGTGTCCGGGCCGCCGCCACATGCGCCTGCCAGCACCCGCCAGCGCCGCTGGCACGGCGCGTGCGGCGCGTTTGGCGTGCGCCATGCCCGCGTGAAACGCAACGCCAAGCGTTTCCGCCATAAAATGATGAAGTAGGCCGCGCGCAAGCGCGCGGCAAAATGCGCCACGCCCGGCTGCTTGCGTCATCCGCGCGAGCCAGGCCGCAGCGGCGCAGCGCCATTTCGCGTTCCGCCCGGCGCGCCCCAGGCTCAAGCCTGAAGCGCACCGGCCGTTCAACTCTCACCGATGCAGGCGCGCACGCGCCCACAAGGCCTGACATGACTACCGCACTCGACCAGCTCAAGCAGTACACCACCGTCGTCGCCGATACGGGCGACTTCCAGCAATTCGTGCAGTACAAGCCGCAGGACGCGACGACCAACCCGTCGCTGATCCTCAAGGCGGTTCAGAAAGCCGAGTACCGCCCGCTGCTCGAAAAAACCGTGCGCGATCACGCGAGCGAATCGCTCGAGTCGATCATCGACCATCTGCTGATCGCGTTCGGCACCGAAATCCTCAAGATCATCCCCGGCCGCGTCTCGACCGAAGTGGATGCCCGCCTCTCGTTCGACACGAAAAAGTCGATCGACAAGGCGCACCACATCATCGAGCTGTACAAGCAGGCCGGCATCGGCCGCGAGCGCGTGCTGATCAAGCTCGCCTCGACCTGGGAAGGCATCCGCGCCGCCGAAGTGCTGCAAAAGGACGGCATCCACTGCAACATGACGCTGCTGTTCTCGCTCGCGCAGGCCGCCGCGTGCGCCGAAGCGGGCGCGCAGCTCATCTCGCCGTTCGTCGGCCGTATCTACGACTGGTACAAGAAGGCCAAGGGCGCCGACTGGGACGACGCGAAGGACGGCGGCGCGAACGACCCGGGCGTGCAGTCGGTGCGCAAGATCTACGCGTACTACAAGAAGTTCGGCCACAAGACCGAGGTGATGGGCGCGAGCTTCCGCAACACGAGCCAGATCGTCGAACTGGCCGGCTGCGACCTGCTCACCATCAGCCCGGACCTGCTGCAAAAGCTCCAGGACAGCACCGAGAAGGTCGAGCGCAAGCTTTCGCCGGAAGCGTTCAAGGACGCGAAGATCGAGCGCGTGGCCGTGGACGAGCCGTCGTTCCGCTTCCAACTCAACGAAGACGCCATGGCGACCGAGAAGCTCGCTGAAGGCATCCGCGCGTTCGCTGCGGATGCGGTCAAGCTCGAAAAGATGATCGAAGAGCTGCGCGCGAAGTAACGCGCCCGCGCTCCCTGCCGAGCGCATCGAAGTACCGACCGAGGGCCGCACATGCCGCATGTGCGGCCCTTTGTTTTGCTGCCGCCCCTGCAATGCCCGTTCCACTCTGCGCTCTCGCAAACCCTGACGACACATCACTCGGTAACGCCCTGGTGCGCGCCTAGAATCAGGGCAGCGGCGCAACCCGCCGCACGATCCGGCCCCGTGCACACCCTCGCACGAAAAGGCCGGCCAACGTCCCGTCCGCAAGGAAACCGACGATGCAAATCCAGCCCTATCTCTTTTACCCCGGCAATTGCGACGAAGCGATCGCGTTCTATGCCGAAGCGCTTGGCGCGAAAGAAGTGATGAAGATGCGCTTCAAGGAAGCGCCGCCGGACCCCGAGCGCCCCATGCCGCCCGAAATGGCCGAAAAGATCATGCACGCGACGCTCCAGATCGGCGACGCGCAGATCATGGTGTCCGACGGCGGCTGCATGACGCAAAACGACAAGTTTCTAGGCTTCGGCGTCTCGCTGACCGGGCCCGACATCGCCACGGCCGAACGCTACTTCAACGCGCTGGCCAAAGGCGGCACGGTCACGATGCCGTTCCAGAAGACCTTCTGGTCGCCCGGCTTCGGCATGCTGACCGACAAGTTCGGCGTGCCGTGGATGCTCTCGGCGCCGCACGAGCAAGCCTGATCGACTGCCGCCACAACGGGCATTGCGCGCCCGGCGTCACACCATGCGGTGCGTCGCGGCGCGCTCGATGTTCCAGCGCGGTTCGGTCTCGAGCAGGAGCGCGCGCAGGCGCTCCACCTGCTCCTCCACTCGCAGGCTGAGCCAGTACGGCCCCTGCATCTGCGGCTCGGGGCAGCCCTGCGGCTCAGACGGCATACCTTCCTGAACGCGCACACCCGCCTCACCTGCCCCCTCCACCACCGTCGCCGTGGGCGGGCGCAGCGCCTCCTGCGCCGCCTCGGGGTGACGCCCGCCGCCAAACCTCAGCGCCCGTGCCGTGGCGAGCAACGCACGGCGCACCGTCTCGCTGCGCTCTGCGAACGCGACACGCACGAGCGCCTGCTCATAGCTGCCGGTGCCGGTGCAGAGCATTTCCAGCGCACTCAGAAGCGAGCGATGCAGGCGCTGCACCTGCTCGAGCCGCGCGAGCGGCACGTCGATCTCCTTGGCCACCGAAGGCATCAGTGCGCGCAGTTGCACGAGCCGCGCGTTCAGGCGCATGAAAGTCCGCACCTGCTCGTCGGAATCGACGTGCACGCCGTTCGCCACCTGCGCATACAGGCACGCGCATTCGCGCAGATTGTCGGCGAGGCTGTAGCGCCACGAATACGTGGCGTGCAGCGGCAAGGCAAACGAAAACACCAGCGCGATGACAATGCCGATCATCACATTGAGCGTGCGCCAGAGGCCCGTATCGATGAGGTTGTCGCCGTGGCCCGCGACGATGCACATGGTGATGGCGGCCAGCAGCGCGACGTAGCCCGGCTTGCCGATGGCGTAATAGCCGCACACGGCGGCCACGAGCGACATCAGGACATAGGTGAGCGGCACGGAACCGGTGATGGCCTGCAAGACGATGAGCGTGAGCCCGATCACGGCGCCGAGCAGCGTGCCGAGCGCGCGCTCGGCGGCCTTCTTGCGGATGTTGCCCTGGTGCTGCAGCCCGCCGATCACAACGAGCAGCGTGACCGACGCCCAGATGCCGTGCGGAATATTGATGCCCGAGGTCGCGAGAATCGAGGCGAGCATCGCGAGGCCCACGCGCACGCTGTGAATGATCTTCGCGTTGCGGTAGCGATAGTACGGCGAAGTCAGCGCGCGCCACATGCGCGCCACGCGCGAACGGCGGCGCGGCGCTCGCAGGCGCTGTGCGCCGCTGCGACCGGATGGGGAACGGGATTCGGTTTCGGATAAGGCCATGGCGCGGGCTGAACGTGAGCCAGATCAGCAATCATCGTGCACCAGAAAAACAAATGCCCGCAACTGTGTGTTGCGGGCATCGGGTACGAATCACACCCGGCGGCATGCGCCGGGCATGAGCGGATCAACCCTCGACGACGTCGAGATAGTCTTCCGGACGCGTACGGTCCGCGCCCTTCTGCATGCCGACCACGTGCACGAGTGCCGACACGACGATTGCGACCACGAGGTTCACGATCAGCGACCACACCGCGGCGTAGCCCGGAATCGCCATGCCGAACAGGTGGATCGTGAAGATCGAGCCCTTCAGCTGCAACGAGATCGCCATCCACGTGCCCGTGGCAATGCCGGCCGCCCAACCCACCAGCAGACCGCGATAGTCGAGCATGCGCGTGTAGAGACCGAGCACGATGGCGGGCAGCGTCTGGATGATCCAGATCCCGCCGAGCAGTTGCAACTGGATCGCGTACGTAAGCGGCAGGCCCAGGATGAACGCCACCGCGCCGACCTTCACGATCAGCGAGACCAGCTTGGCGATGTTGGTCTCCTGCTCGTGATTCATGTTGCGGTTGATGAACTCCTTGTGGATGTTGCGCGTGTACAGGTTGGCCGCAGCAATCGACATGATCGCCGCCGGAACCAGCGCGCCGATACCGATGGCCGCGAACGCCACGCCCACGAACCACGACGGGAAGAAGTGCAGGAACAGCGCAGGCACCGCGAAGTTCGGACCGAAGGCCTTGAAGTACGGCGCGAATTCCGGCATGTCCTTCACACCCGAGGCGAGCGCCATGTAGCCGAGCAGCGCGAGCAGACCGAGCACCAGCGAGTACGCGGGCAGCATCGCCATGTTGCGGCGAATGGTGTTGCCCGACGACGACGACAGAATCGCCGTGACCGAGTGCGGGTACAGGAACAGCGCGAGCGCCGAACCCACCGCCAGAGTCGCGTAGGCGCTATAGCCGTTCAAACTCGTGGCATCCGGCGACTTGAGCAGCAGCTTGGCCGGCGGCACCGCGCCGAAGATGTGGCCGAAACCGCCCATCTGCGCGGGAATCACGATGATCGCAACGATGATCGTGATGTAGATGAGGATGTCCTTCACCACCGCGATCATGGCCGGCGCGCGCAGACCCGACGTGTACGTGTACGCGGCGAGAATCGCGAACGCGATGATGAGCGGCAGATCGCCGACGAAGCCCGTCGTGTCGAAGCCGAGCGCACCGATCACCACTTCGATACCCACGAGCTGCAGCGCGATATACGGCATGGTCGCGACGATGCCCGTCACGGCGATGGCGAGCCCGAGCATGCGGCTGCCATAGCGCGCGCTCACGAAGTCGGCCGAGGTGACGTATTGATGGCGCTTCGCGACGGCCCAAAGCTTCGGGAACACGACGAAGGCGAACGGATAGATCAGGATCGTGTACGGCAGCGCGAAGAAACCCGTTGCGCCTGCACCGAACACGAGCGCCGGCACGGCGACGAAAGTGTACGCAGTGTAGAGGTCGCCGCCGAGCAGGAACCAGGTGACGATCGTGCCGAAGCGGCGGCCGCCCAGGCCCCACTCTTCGAGATGCGCCAGATCGCCCTTGCGCCAGCGCGCGGCAAAGAAGCCGAGTACCGTGACGCCGAGGAAGAACAGGATAAAGACTGCGGTTGCTGTGACGTTCATTGCGCGCCCCCTGCATCACCCTTGCTGCGGGTCTTCGTCTTGAAGTAGACGAGCGCGGTAATGGCAGCGCTGATCAGCACCCAGAGAAGCTGATACCAGTAGAAAAACGGGAAGTCCCACAGAGTGGGTTCGATCTTGTTGTACGACGGCACCCAGATCATCGCGATCCAGGGCAGCAGCAAAAGCCATAGCCAATGCTTGCTTGATTTTCCGGCGTCGGCGTCGTGAGCCATGACGTCTCCTCGTTGCTTATGTAGTTATGCGGCCTGGCTTTGTTTGCGGTCCGCCGCCCGGCGTGAGGCGGCCGATGGCCTCACAGACGGATAGTCCGCAAGGTCCCCGAAAGCGCTGAAAAGAGTATCGAGGCCACGCCGCACGGTCAAGCAGGGCGGACCCCAATTCCGAGGACGTTGTCAAGAGCCAACGCCTTGCGCAACGTCGAGAAAATTGCCCGGAAATACGGTATGCGGACGATCGGGATAGGGGCAGGCCTCGCGGCCCGACCCCTCCCACACCACCGTGCGTACGGGTCCGTACACGGCGGTTCGGATCGGTTGGTCGACTACCGGCTAACCGATGGGAGACCGAGAGAACGTAA
>NZ_JAYMSC010000061.1:0-25106 GCF_038900775.1 Paraburkholderia sp. JHI869 | reverse complement strand
GCAGAATGCCTGCGCCGTGGCCGCCAGGTTGCGTGCGGCTACGAGCCGCACGCGTTCTTTACGCCGCGCTTTCGAGCGACGGGTAGTCCGTGTAGCCCGTTTCGCCGCGCGCGTAGTACGTCGACGGATTCGGCGCGTTGAGCGGGGCGTTCAATTCGAAACGGCGCGGCAGATCGGGGTTCGCGATGAACAGTTGGCCCCACGCGACCGCGTCGGCTTCGCCTGCCTCGAGCACGGCCTGTGCCGATTCCAGCGAAAATTTTTCGTTCGCGATGAACGGACCGCCGAATTCAGCCTTCAGTTGCGGGCCGAGACGGTTGTCGCCCAGCGATTCGCGTGCGAACAGGAACGCGATCTTGCGGCGGCCCAACTCGCGCGCCACATAACCGAACGTTGCCGCCGGATTCGAATCGCCCATCGTGTGAGCGTCGCCGCGCGGTGCGATGTGCATGCCCACGCGATCCGCGCCCCACACGTCGATACACGCGTCGGCGATTTCGAGCATGAGGCGCGCGCGATTTTCGATCGAGCCGCCATAGGCGTCCGTGCGCTGATTGGTGCTGTCCTGCAGGAACTGGTCGAGCAGATAGCCGTTCGCGCCGTGAATTTCCACGCCGTCGAAACCGGCCGCCTTCGCGTTGACCGCGCCCTGGCGGAACGCGGCGATCACGCCGGCGATCTCTTTGGTTGCAAGTGCGCGCGGCGTGACGAAGCCGCGTTGCGGACGCACGAGGCTCACGTTGCCTTGCGGCGCGATGGCGCTGGGCGCCACCGGCAGGTCGCCGTTCAGGAACACAGGGTCGGACACACGGCCCACGTGCCACAGTTGCATGAAGATGCGGCCGCCCGCGGCGTGCACCGCGTCGGTCACGATCTTCCAGCCTTCCACCTGCTCTTGCGACCAGATGCCCGGCGTTTCGGCATAGCCGACGCCTTGCGGCGTCACCGAGGTCGCTTCGCTGATGATGAGGCCAGCCGTCGCGCGCTCGGCGTAGTACTTCGCCATGAGTTCATTGGGGACGCGCACTTCGCCCGCGCGTTGACGCGTGAGCGGGGCCATGATGATGCGGTTCGGCAGCGTGAGGTCGCCGATCTGGATGGGGTCGAAAAGCGTTGCCATGTAAGGTCACCTTGTCTGCGGGCGCGGCCCGCGGGCTGAAAAGCGATACAGGAATCGAAACGGACGATGCGTGTTCAGCGGCGTTTTCGTCGCTGAGGAATCACAACTGCGGGTTCACAACTGCGCGTTCATATGGGCGATAAACGCCTCGATGACCGGCTCGTTGCGCTTGAAGAACACCCACTGCCCCACACGTTTGGACGTGACGAGTCCAGCCTTCTGCAAGACGGCCAGATGCGCTGAGACTGTGGATTGCGAAAGCTCGCAATGCGCGTCGATCTTGCCCGCGCAAACGCCGTTTTCGAGCGGCAGTTCCTGGTCGCCGAAGTGCAACTGCGGCTCGCGCAGGCTCGCGAGGATCTCGCGGCGCACGGGATTCGAGAGCGCCTTGCAGATCGCGTCGACGTCTAGCGGTGGGGTGGTAGGGGGCTTCTTCATTGCGGCTGCATCGTAACTGTCCGAATCATATATCGGAACTATACGATATGGCCGATGACACCTTTTTCAATAGGGTTGTCCGCCGATCGGTGGAATCTCGCTTTCCCTCCCCGCTTTTGCATAGCCCCGGCCTATGCAAAACATCGATAAACAATGCTTGGCAGTCGAAATTTGGCGTCAGTTAATTCGCTCAATGTTTCGAGTGGGGCAGTCGATTCGCCTGGGCCCACACCTGTTTTGCACCTTCGCTGTGCGTGTTGTTTTCAAAAACACGCGGGCGAGCCAATGGAGACTGTTATGGCAGACAACCGCAACGCGGTTCCCCTGATCGAGAAGCACACGATCGGTTACGTGCCCGAGAACGAGCGCCACGGCAAGGTCCGGGATCTCTTCACGCTTTGGTTCGGCGGCAATATCGCGCCGCTGCCGATCGTCACTGGCGCGCTCGGCGTGCAGATCTATCACCTCAATCTCATGTGGGGCATTGTTGCGATCATCGTCGGCCAGGCGCTGGGCGGCATTCTCATGGCGCTGCATTCCGCGCAAGGCCCGCAAATGGGCATTCCGCAAATGATCCAGAGCCGCGCGCAGTTTGGCTCGTGGGGCGCGCTGCTCGTGACGGTCATCGCCGGCATCATGTATGTGGGCTTCTTCGCGTCGAATATCGTGCTGGCGGGCAAGTCGCTGCACGGCATCGAATCGTCGATTCCCGTGCCTGCGGGCATCGTGATCGGCGCGTTGGGTTCGGGGCTGATCGGCATCATCGGATACCGCTTCATACACGTGCTCAACCGTATCGGCACATGGGTGCTCGGTATCGGGATCGCCGTGGGCTTCGGCTATATCGTCACGCACGTGCAATCGGCGGACTTCCTCACGCGTGGCGGCTTCAACTTCGCCGGCTGGCTCGCGACGGTGTCGCTCTCCGCGCTGTGGCAGATCGCATTCGCGCCGTACGTCTCCGACTATTCGCGCTACCTGCCGAAGAATGTGGGCGTCGCGTCGACCTTCTGGGCGACGTACCTGGGCTGCGTGCTCGGTTCGACACTCGCGTTCGTGTTCGGCGCGGTGGCCGTGCTCGCGGTGCCGGCCGGCGCCGACACGATGGACGCCGTCAAGGCATCGACCGGCGCGATCGGCCCGTTCATGCTCGTGTTGTTCTTGCTGAGCGTGATCAGTCATAACGCGTTGAATTTGTACGGCGCCGTGCTTTCGGTCATCACGTCGCTGCAGACGTTCGCGTATCGCTGGATTCCGACCGCGAAGTCGCGCGCGGTGCTCTCGATCATCATCCTGACCGCGTGCTGCTTTGCTGCAGTCGGCGCGTCGAAGGACTTCGTCGGGCATTTCGTCGACCTCGTGCTCGCACTGCTCGTGGTGCTCGTGCCGTGGACGGCGATCAACCTGATCGACTTCTATGTGATTCACAAGGGCGAGTACGACGTTCAGTCGATCTTCCGTGTGGACGGCGGCATTTACGGCCGTTTCAATCCGCAAGCGTTGCTCGCCTATGCCGTCGGCATCGTGGTGCAGATTCCCTTCATGAACACGCCGATGTATGTGGGTTCGTTCTCGGCGCATCTGGACGGCGCAGACCTGTCCTGGCTCGTCGGCATCATCGTCACGACGCCGCTTTACCTGTGGCTCGCCACGCGCGACACGGCGTACCGCCGCCGGCTCAATCAGCCGACCGCGCAGGTGCAGTAATTCGCGCGGAGCGTCGCCGTTGCCTCGTCAATGCTTGAAGCGCAACCGCCGGATATAGCTTTCGCAGAACGCGGCGAAGCGCTTCACCACTTCGCGTTGCCGCACGGTGCTCGACGTAGCAATGCCGAGCGTCGTTGCGGGAACCGCCTCCTTGAAGCGCTTGATGACGAACTCCTCGCCATCCACGGTGCGGCACGACTGAAGCGGAAAGTTGAGGATGCTGTAGCCCAGGCCGTTCGCCACCATGCCGCGCACGACCTCGGGCTGCGCCGAGCGGAACGCGGCGACAGGACGGCTGCCTGCCGCGTCGAAAAGCGTCGAGAAGTATTCGCGGCTGTGCGGAAGGTCGAGCATCACATAAGGCTCCGGCAGCAGATCCTTCAGCGAGACCTTCGCCGCGCGCGCGAGCCTGTGATCTTTCGGGAGGATCACGTAAGGCGGCAGCGAGACGACGGGTACGAAGGCGATGCCTTCCGCAATGTCGAGGCTATAGGTGAGCGCGATATCGAGCGAGCCGTCGCCAAGCCCGCTCAGCAGGCCATCCTGATGCGCTTCCTTCGTGATGAATGTGATCGACGAATGCTCGCGCAGGAACGCACTGATGAGCGACGGCATGAGCGGCGGCGCAAGCGAGACGAGGCAGCCGAGCGAGACGGTGCCGGATACGCCGCCGTCGAGCTCTTGCGCCGTGAGTTGCAGTTCCTCGGCGCTCTTTAGCAGACTGCGCGCATGCACGAGCAGATCGCGGCCCGGCTGCGTGAGCGAAAGGCCGCTTGCGTGATGCCGGATGAACAATTGCACACCGAACGATGCCTCGAGCTCCGCGAGCGCGGTGGAGATCGAAGGCTGCGAGATGTGCAGCCGCTTCGCCGCGGCGGTGAACGAAAGGGTTTCCGCCGTCGCGATGAAATAGCGCAACTGGCGCAGTGAATAGCGAATCGATACGCCGTCCATCTCAAGGAGTCTCTCTTGAAGGCGCAACCTGGGAGGCCGATTGTCGACGCCCGGTTGCATAGGTAAATCCGATGCAAAGGATTTTATTTTAATAGTTTTTCCTATCCTGTGTCGCGCGTACAGTTTGTTTCGACGAGCAGGACGTTATTGGCAATTTGAAGGAGAACAGCCATGAAGGCTGAGAAAGTATCCATCGACACACTGGTCATCGGCGCCGGCCAAGCCGGCGTAGCAATGAGCGAGCATCTCAGCAAATCGGGCGTGCCGCATGTCGTGCTCGAACGCGATCGCATCGCCGAGCGCTGGCGCACGTGCCGCTGGGATTCGCTGGTCGCCAACGGTCCCGCCTGGCATGATCGCTTCCCCGGCATGGAATTCGAAGGACTGGATCCGGACGCGTTCGCGGGCAAGGAACAGGTCGCCGACTATTTCGTCGCGTACGCAAAGCAGTTCAATGCGCCTGTCCGCACGGGCGTGGATGTGACGCGTGTCGA
The DNA here is from genome assembly GCF_038900775.1 of Paraburkholderia sp. JHI869. Lineage (NCBI taxonomy): Bacteria > Pseudomonadati > Pseudomonadota > Betaproteobacteria > Burkholderiales > Burkholderiaceae > Paraburkholderia > Paraburkholderia sp. JHI869. The sequence continues at coordinate 20,393 of NZ_JAYMSC010000061.1, read as the reverse complement.
ACGCCTTCAGGGTCGACCGGGTTTCAACGTGCAGACGAATAACGGCACGTTCGAGGCGAATCGCGTCGTCGTGGCGACGGGGCCGTTCCAGCGTCCCGTGATCCCCGCCATCGCGCCAAAGGACCCGCGTCTTACACAGATGCACTCGGCCGACTATCGCAATCCGGCCCAGTTGCCCGACGGCGCAGTGCTGGTCGTGGGCGCGGGTTCGTCGGGCACGCAGATCGCCGACGAGCTGCGCCGCGCGGGCCGCACGGTGTATCTGTCGGTCGGGCCGCACGATCGCCCGCCGCGCGCTTACCGCAACCGCGACTTCTGCTGGTGGCTCGGCGTGCTCGGCGAATGGGACAAGGAGGTGGCGGGCCCAGGGCGCGAGCATGTGACGATCGCCGTGAGCGGCGCGTACGGCGGCCAGACCATCGATTTCCGGCGGCTTGCGCATGAAGGCATGACGCTCGTGGGCGTCACGAAATCGTTCGACAACGGCATCGTGACGTTCGAGCAGGATCTGGTGACGAATCTCAAGCGCGGCGACGACAACCTCATGTCGCTGCTCGACGCCGCCGATGCTTATGTCGAGCGCAACGGCATCGACCTGCCGAAAGAACCCGAAGCACGCTTTATTCCGCGCGATCCCGAGTGCGTCGCGCATCCGCTGCGCGAACTGGATCTCGCGGCGGCCGGCGTGACGACGATCATCTGGGCGACGGGCTTTGCTGTCGATTACAGCTGGCTGCACGTCGACGCCTTCGACGAGCAAGGCAAGCCGAAGCACCAGCGCGGCGTCTCGAAGGAGCCGGGCATCTATTTTCTCGGTTTGCCGTGGCTGTCGCGGCGCGGGTCGTCGTTCATCTGGGGCGTGTGGCACGACGCGAAGCATGTCGCCGATCACATCGTCACGCAGCGCAAGTACCTCGACTATCGCGACGCGGCCCAACGCGAACACCTTGCCCCTGCCACGAATACCGCGCGCGACGAATCGCACGCAAACGCCTTCAACGAAATCGGAGTGAATTGATGCCTACCCATACCCGCATCCGCATGTTCAACACCAAGGATACCTATCCGAACCAGACGCTCGACAACGACCTGTGCCAGGCCGTTCGCGCCGGCAACACGGTCTACGTGCGCGGTCAGGTCGGCACCGACTTCGACGGCAAGCTGATCGGCCTCGGCGATCCGCGCGCGCAGGCCGAGCAGGCGATGAAAAACGTCAAACAGTTGCTCGAAGAAGCGGGCAGCGACATGTCGCATATCGTCAAGACGACAACGTACATCATCGATCCGCGTTATCGCGAGCCGGTCTATCAGGAAGTCGGCAAGTGGCTGAAGGGCGTGTATCCGATCTCGACCGGTTTGTGCGTGAGCGCGCTGGGTCAACCGCAATGGCTGATGGAAATCGACGTCATTGCGGTGATTCCCGACAACTGGACGCCTGCCAGGGCATAAGGAGCGGCGCATGACATTCTCGATCGTCGGACGCTGCCGGGAGACCGGCCAACTGGGTATTGCCATCAGTTCGTCGAGTATTGCCGTGGGCGCGCGTTGCCCCTGGGTGCGGGCAGGCGTCGGCGCGGTGGCGACGCAGAACGTCACGCTGCCCGCGCTCGGCCCGCGCATCCTCGATCTATTGGAGCAGAACGAGCTTGCGCCGCATGTTGCGTTGAAGCAGGCCCGCGATACCGATGCATTCAATGCGTATCGGCAGGTCACGGTGATCGACGCTCAGGGTCGCACCGCCTTCTTCACGGGCGACAACGCGCTCGGGCTGCATCATGCGGTGGCGGGCGATCAGTGTGTCGCGGCCGGCAACATGCTTGCCGCGACTGACGTTGTCGATGCGATGGTGCGCGCGTTCGAGCGCACGCAAGGACTGCTCGCCGAGCGTCTGCTGGCCGCGATGCACGGCGCGCTAGAGGCAGGTGGGGAAGCCGGCCCGGTCCATTCGGCCGCGCTGAAGGTTGTAGACCAGCAAGTCTGGCCGATCGTGGATTTGCGAGTCGATTGGGCCGACGACGATCCCATCGGTCAGCTCGCGCAGCTATGGCGCGCGTATCTTCCGCAAATGCAGGATTACGTCACGCGCGCGCTGGACCCGACCGCGGCGCCAAGCTATGGAGTGCCAGGCGATGAGTGAGCGTTCCAGCCGCGCGCTGCTCGAGCGGCTGATCGGTTTCGAAACCGTCAGCCGTGAATCGAACCTCGAACTCATCGCGTTCGTGCAGCGTTATCTCGCGGACCTCGGCGTCGAATGCGAGCTGTTTCACAACGCCGAACGCACGAAAGCCAGTCTTTTTGCGACCATCGGCCCGCGCGACAAGGGCGGTGTTGTGCTCTCGGGACACACGGACGTCGTGCCTGTCGAGGGGCAGGCGTGGAGCGTCGAGCCGTTCCGCCTCACGGAAAAAAATGGGCGGCTTTACGGGCGCGGCACGGCGGACATGAAGGGGTTTCTCGCGTGCGTGCTCGCGGCGGCGCCCAGGTTTGTCGAGCGCAAGTTGAACGTGCCGGTGCACATTGCGTTTTCATACGACGAAGAAGTGGGCTGCCTCGGCGTGCGTCCCATGCTCGCGGAACTCGAAAAGCGCGCGCACAAGCCGCGTCTGTGCATCATCGGCGAGCCGACGGAAATGAAGCCCGTGCTCGGCCACAAGGGGAAGCTCGCCATGCGCTGTCGCGTGAAAGGCGCGGCGTGTCATTCGGCCTACGCGCCGTATGGCGTCAACGCCATTCAGTATGCGGCGCGGCTCATCAACAGGCTGGAGAGCATCGGCGAGGAACTCGCGCAGCCCGAGCATCATGACGAACGCTTCGATCCTCCGTTCTCGACGGTGCAAACGGGCGTCATCAAGGGCGGCCGCGCGCTGAACATCGTGCCCGCGGAGTGTGAGTTCGATTTCGAAGTGCGCTCGGTGCCGGGCTTCGAGGCGCAGTCGGTTGCCGAGCGGATCGAGTCGTATGCGCAGGCGGAACTGTTGCCAAACATGCGCAAGGTGCAAGCCGATACCGACATTCGCTTCGAGGCCTTGAACGCGTATCCCGGCCTTGCGACGCCGCCCGATAGCGAAGCGGCGCAGCTTCTCGCCGTCATCAGCGAGCTGAGCGATTTCGGCACGGTTGCGTTCGGCACCGAGGGCGGATTGTTCACGCGCGCGGGCATTCCCACGGTCGTGTGCGGGCCCGGCAGCATGGATCAGGGTCACAAGCCCGACGAGTTCGTGAGCGCCGATCAACTCGAACGATGTGACGCGATGCTGGCGCGCCTTGCCACACATCTCGCAGGCGCGTAGCGCATTCTATGCCGTTGCCCGCTGCGCAACCGTGGCCGCGACTCGCACGCGGCTCACATACGCCAGTGCGGACAAACTGAGCATGGCGGTCGCGATCAGCCAATAGCTCGGCGCGCTCTTGTCGCCGGTGGCGCTCAGCATCCACGTGACGATGGCCGGGGTGAAACCGCCAAATACGGTCACACCGATGTTGTAGCCGATCGACATGCCGGTGGCGCGCGTCGCAGCCGGGAAAATCTCGGCCATGAGCGCGGGCAGAGCGCCGAAGTAGATCGACTTCAGGAGCGCGAGCCATGCGATCAGCACGAAGAGCGGCATCGCACTCGAATGACTGGTCGCCCACGCGAAGCCGGGGTAGGCGCTCACGAGAAAGAGGAGCGCCACGCAGGTCATCTGCGTGCGCCGCCCGATGCGGTCGGACAGATACCCTGCGAATGGCGTGACGACCGTGAGAATCACGCCGCCCGCCATCGTCGCCGCGAAGCCGGTCGCTGCTGGCAGATGCAGCTGGCGGATCGCGAACGTCGGAATGTATTGCAGCAGATAGTTGACCGCCGTCGAGATGGTCATGAGGCCGATCGCCGTGAGCACGAGCCGCTTTTGCTGGCCCAGCACTTCGCGCACAGGCGTTTCGGTGCGGGCGGCGCGCTTGAAGTCCTCGGCGTCTTCGATGAAGCGGCGCAGATACAGGCCGACCGGACCAATCAGCAATCCGAAGAAAAATGGCAGACGCCAGCCCCAGGCCGCGAGATCGGCGGGCGCCATGAGGCGGGCGAGGCCGTAGCCGAACGAGGCCGCGAGCAGCGTGGCGAGCCCTTGCGTGGCGAACTGCCAGCTCGCGAGAAAACCGCGCCGGTGCGGCGCATGCTCGATCAGCATGGCCGTCGATGCCCCGAATTCCCCGCCCGCCGAAAAGCCCTGAATGAGGCGCGCGGCGAACACCGCGAGCGGCGCGGCGAGACCTATCGTCGCGTAGTCGGGAATCAGCGCGATGATCGCCGTGCCGACCATCATGAGGCTGACCGAAACCATCAGCGCGGCCTTGCGTCCGCTGCGGTCGGCATAGGCGCCGAGCACCGCGCCGCCGAGCGGGCGCACGAGATACGACGCGCCAAAGGTGCCGAACGTGAGCAGCATCGACACGGTTTCGTTGACGGCCGGAAAGAAGTGCTTGCCGATGTACACCGCGAAGAACCCGTAAATGGCGATGTCGAACCATTCGAGCGCGTTGCCGGCGGAGGTGGCGATGACGAGCCTGACAAGGCTCACGGGTTGCTTTGCGGACATGGCGGCAGGCACCTTTATCTCTGTTTAGACGAGGGCGTCGGTGGATTGCGATGCTTGCGCGCACGCTGGCGAGCGCGTCGCGGCGAGACGCGCGGCATCGTCGCCGAGGTCCCACCAGAGTCCTGCCATCACGGCGAGCGCTTCGCGCGCGACCGAGCCGAGCAGGTGTTCGTTCGGCGCGTGCTGCGCGCAAGCCGGATACGAGTGCGGGACCCAGAGCGTCGGCAGGCCGAGCGTGTACGCGAAGACATCGTTTGGCACCGTGCCGCCGAGGTTCGGCAGCAGCGCCGGCTTCTTTCCTGTCGACGCGCGCAGCGAATCGAGCGCCCAGTGCACCCAGGCGTCGTCGGGGTCGAGCCGTGTCGCAGCGGAAGTCTGCGTGACGCGCACCTGCACGTCGTCAAAGCCGAGGCGCGCGAAGTGCGCTTCGAGATGTTCGCCCACGCGCGCGGCGTCCGTGCCGACCACGAAGCGCAACTGGCAGGTGGCCTTGGCCGTGGGCGGGATCGCGTTGACGGGCGCATCGGGATTGCCGGTCTTGAACGCGAGCACTTCGAGCGTGTTCCAGGCGATCACGCGCTCGGTGGGCGTGAGGCCGGGTTCGCCCCACTCGGGGTCGATGGCGGGGGCGTCCTCGTCGCCGCCGAGCACGATGTCGGCGAGCGCCTCGCGCACGCTAGCCGGCACGGGCGGCGGACGCAGTCCGTCCACGGCGATAGCGCCGCGCCGGTCGACGAGGCTCGCAATGGCGTGCGACAGCACGACGCCCGGATTGCGCAGCGCGCCGCCCCAGTTGCCCGAGTGATGCGCGCCACGGCGCAGATCGACCAGCAGTTCGAACGTCACGCCGCCGCGCGAGCCGAGGAAGAGGGTGGGCCGTTCGGCCAGCACGCGCGGGCCGTCCGACGCGATGAACACGTCCGCCGCGAGCGCGTCGCGATTGGCGGCGCACACGGCGTCGAGGCCCGGCGAGCCGATTTCCTCGCCGGTTTCGAAGATCAGCTTCACGTTGTAGCCGAGCTTGCCGCCGCGCGCGTCCAGCACCGCGGCGAGCGCGGCGAAGTTCACGGAGTGCTGGCCTTTGTTGTCGGCGGTGCCGCGGCCATACCAGCGGTCGCCTTCCACGGTGACGGTCCAGGGCGCGAGGCCTTCGCGCCACTGCTCGTCGTAGCCGCGCACGACGTCGCCGTGGCCGTAGGTCAGCACGCTCGGAAGCGCGGGGTCTTCGATGCGCTCGGCGATCAGAAACGGCGCGCGCGAGCCCGCGGGATTTTCGACCACACGGCACGTGAAGCCGAGCGGCGTGAGGGAGGGCGCCACCTCGTCGGCGAGATAGGCGACGAGCGCGCGGGCCTGCTCCGGATTCTGGCTTTCGGTGCGAAAGCCCACGCGGCGCTGGAGGTCGGCGAAGAACGCGCCGGAATCATAGATGCGCAAGGCGCGGTCGATGGCGGTTTGTCGGGTCTCGTTCAAAAGGGCTCCTCTCATGCCTGGGTGCGGGGAATGAAAGCAGTCTAGGAACGTCAAAAATTCGCAACAATTTCAAAATTTGCGGATAGCATTGCCGAAATGGCAACGCAACGCTGACTGAACGGATACGTCGATGCTTCATGGAATCGCCCTGCGCTACTTCGTCGAGGTCGCGCGCACGGGGTCGCTGGCCGCGGCCTCGGAGAACCTGCACGTGGCCGTTTCGGCGATCAGCCGGCAGATCAGCAAACTGGAGGAAGACGTGGGCACGGCGCTCTTCGAGCGCATGCCGCGCGGAATGGTGCTGACCGAATCGGGCGAGCGCCTTGCCGAGCACGCGCGGCGCGCGCTGCTCGAGGGCGACGCGGTGCTCGCGGAAATCGCCACGGCCAAGGCGCTCGGGCACGGCATTGTGCGAATCGGCTGCACGGAGGGTTTCACGCGCTCGTTCCTGCCCCACGTGCTCGCGCAGCATCACGCTAGCGCGCCGCACGTGCATTTCAATCTGCGCTCGGGTACGCCTTCACAGGTCGAGCAGTGGGTGGCCACGGGCGAGGCGGATCTGGGCCTCGCGTTTTCGAGCGGCGATCCGGCGAAGGTGTACGTGCAGTACAGCGCACAAGCGCCGGTTTGCGCGCTGCTCGATCCGGCGCATCCGCTTGCGCAACGCGATTCGCTCACGCTCGCGGACCTGCGCGACTATCCGGTCGCACTGCTCGAGCGCGGCAACACGGCTCGCCAGCTATTCGACGAATGCTGCGCGCGCTACGGCATCAAGCTCGAGCCCATTCTCACGAGCAACAATTCGAGCGCGTTGCATGCGTTCGCTGCGCTGGCGGGCGCGATCACGCTCGGCAGCCGGCTCTCGCTTTCGGGCCTCGCGGACGATCTTTCGCTGGTCGCGAAGCGCTTCGACGAACCGACGCTCAATCAGCGCAACCTGTGTGTGATGACGATGCGCGACCGGCGGCTTTCACGCCCGATTGAGGGCGTCTTGAGGGCGCTGATCGTGGCGATCGAGCGCGTGTTGTGACGACGCGGGGGCTCAGCGCTTTCCCGCGCGGCCCGTCATGCGTCCCAGGATATCCACACGCTGCACCAGTTGATGGTAGATCACCGCGAGCACGTGCCCGGCGATCAGCACGTACGTCAGGTACGCCAGCCAGTAGTGGATCTTCGAGCCGAGATGGCCGAGCGCCTTGTCCGCCGGCACGACGGCGGGCACCTGGAACAGCCAGAACCAGTTCACCGGATGGCCGCCGCCATACGAGTTGATATATCCACTGATCGGCATGGCAAAGAGAATCAGATACAGCAAGCCATGACCGAGATGCGCGAGCTTCTGCTCGAATGCCGGAATGCGCTGCGGCAGCGGCGGCGCGGTGCCGGAAAGCCGCGTCAGCACGCGGATCAGCGTGAGCAGCAGGACAGTCAGGCCGATCGATTTGTGGAAATTGACCCAACTGCCGTGCGACGGGTCATGACGGTCCATCGTCGTCATGTACCACGCCACCGGGATGACCACGAACATGCATAACGCGGTGAGCCAATGCAGCACGCGCAGCGTCAAGCTGTAAGTGGAGCCTGCAAACGACAACGCAGAAAGGGACTGTGGGGCTCGGGACATAGTAGGGGCCTCCTGAACGTCGAATGAATCAAGCCTGCCACAAAAACGTCGCTGCGGAGCATCCACGGCCGGTGCAGTTTTGTTAGGTCCCGTTACAGCAACGCCTGTCGCCAAAATGACAATGGATGATAAGTCAACCATAATCATTCAATGGATTTCCCTTATCTAGATGCTTGGCTGCCTGCCGATAACTGCGAAGTGTGATTCGCTAGTTGAATTGTCAATCAGGAGTCGGGAATTCCATGTCCAGCAGTTTCGCAGAAGCCTCGTTTGACGAGCCGTATGGCCCAGCCAGCGCCGCTCGCCGGGGAGCGGCCGTCGAAAGTCCGCTCATGAACGCGCGCAAACGAGCCGACAGGGCTTGCGCGCTGGTCAACTGGATCCTCCTGGCGGGCGCTTTGGGTATCGGCTGGCACTTCGACGCGCTCACGCCCGTGCTAGTCGTCGGCTTGCCGCTGGCGATCGTTTCCACGCTGCTCGCACTCGCCGTGCCTGGGCTCAAGATCACCAGAATGGGTTCCGCGCTCACGTTCATGGGTGGCGCGGCCCTCTTGATCGACGTTGGAGGCGGGCAGGACGAGTTTCACTTCGTGGTGTTCATCCTGCTCTCGCTGCTGCTCGCCTATCGCGACGTGCAGGTCGTGCTGCTCGCTACCGGCTTCATCTCCGTGCAGCAACTCGCGTTCAACTATTTTCAGGCGTGGGGCTGGCCTGTCAGGGTCTTTTCGCAGACGGGCTTCGACGTCGTCGTGCAGCACCTGGCGTTTCTCTGGCTTCAAACTTTGTTCATCGCGGCGATCTCTGCGCGCCAGGAACGCGACGCCAACATCGCGGGCGAACTCGCCACCATGTCGGAGGGGATCGGGCAGGCTTCGGGTTACATCACGCTGGGCGAGCAATCGAGCCGGCCCGCGAGCGACGTGGCCAGTGCATTCCACGCCACGCTTGCGGCCGTGCGCAAAACGCTGCTGCAGGTGCGTGACAGCGTGGGTGAGGTTTCGGAGTCGGTAGCCGGCACCAGCGCGCGCAACGCCGTCCTTTCGGACCGGACCGAGCAGCAGCGCCGCTCGCTCGAAGGCATGGTCGCGGCAATGGAGCAACTCAAGCAAAGCATGCACGAGAGCGTCGATCACGCAATGGCGGCCAGCGCGCTGGCGGGCTCGGCGAGCGAGGTCGCGACCCAGGGGCGCGGGGCGATCAAGGCGGTGATCGAGACGATGGGCGACATTTATCGCTCGTGCGAACGCATTACCGACATCATCGGCGTGATCGACGGCATTGCGTTCCAGACCAACATTCTTGCGCTCAACGCGTCGGTCGAGGCCGCGCGCGCGGGCGACCAGGGCCGAGGGTTCGCGGTGGTGGCGTCGGAGGTCCGCACGCTGGCCCAGCGCAGCGCCGCCGCGGCGAAGGAGATCCGGACGCTGATCGGCGAGTCGGTCGAGCGTGCACGCACGGGCAATGGTCTCGTCGAAAGCGCGGGCAACACGGTGGGCGAGGTGCTCGAGAGTGTTACGCGCCTGTCGGCCATCGTTCACGAGATGGCGACGGCCACCGGCGCGCAGCGCGCGGGCATCGACCAGATGGGCGAGAACATCGCCGGCATCGACGCGGCGATACGCGAGAACGCGGCGCACGTCGCCGACACGGTCGAGCAGGTCAGGCAGCAGCATCGCCAGACGGAGTTGCTCGCCAGCGCGGTCAAGGTGTTCAAGCTTGATTGAGGAGGATCGCGCCTTATTTCAGGGCGCGACCCCGAGACAAAAACGCCGCCCATTTCTCCCGACCATTTTGTTACACCTCTTACGGCGCTTGGCCCATGGCGTTACAAAGCGCTTTCACGTTGACCGCTATACTCGGTTCCGTCTCAAAAACGTAAGAGAACAACTATGTCGAAGAAAATCATCCAGATGGTTGCCGTTGCTGCGCTGACTGCTGCGGCCTCGCTGCCGGCGCTCGCCGGCGATATGAACAACGCACTGGGTGGCGCGCTCGGCGGCGTCGCAGGCGCGGCCGTCGGTGGCGCCGTGGGCGGCAGCACCGGTGCGGTGATCGGCGGCGCGGTGGGCGGCGGCGCGGGTGGCGCGGTCACCTCGAATCGTCGCGAACGCACGGGCGCCATCATCGGCGGCGCGCTTGGCGGCGGCGCAGGCACGGCAGCGGGCAACGCCATGGGCGGCCGTACCGGCGGCCTGATCGGCGCGGCGGTGGGCGGCGGCGCAGGCTCGGCGCTCGGCGGCAATATTTCGCGCTCGAACTCGTACGCCGACGAGTACTCGCACGGCGGCTATCACGGCAAGCACCACAAGCACCGTCACTACGACTAAGCACAGCTTGCAGGGCGGAACGGCTGCGCGCCGTTCCGCCTCGTTGTCTCACGCCGCCGTATCCGGCGGCGTTCGCCGGGCCGTTCTGGCCCGCGCGTTACTTCCCCACTGCTTGAGCCAGATTTCATCCGGGTGCCGGGTCATGGTGGTATTCCGTCATTTGATTCGGTATGCCAGGTAATGATCACCGTTTTGATTAACGGGAATCCGCCCGCGGTTTGCGTCGCCATGAGCCATGTGGCAGCTCCTTGTCGCGCTCGGCCGCAGTGAGCGCGGCGCGCAGCTGTGTCGCGTTCAGTGGAATGCAATAGGCGGGTTTTGCGCGCTCGAAGCGCCAGCTATTGGCAAGCGATCCTGTGTCGAGCACGTCGAAATCGAGCTGCGCATGCAACGCGGCAACTAGCGCCTTCGCCTCTTCATCGTCTCCCGCGACGGGCAGCGCGCGCCGGCCGCCCTCGACAGGCGGCCGTTCTTCGCGTGGCAGGTCGTAAGCGAGAATCGCATTGAACGCCTTCACCACGCGTGCGCCATTCAATTGCTGCGCAACGCGTTCGCTCGTCGTGATGCAGTATTCGTCGAATGCGGCAATGGCGCCGTCGCGCGGCGGGTAGTAGTTCATGGTGTCGACGACCACCTTGCCGGCGAGCGTGTTCACCGGTATTTCATCGAGCGCGCACAGCGGCAGCGCCGCGATCACGATCTCGCCGAACGCAGCGGCTTCCTCCAGTGTGCCGATCCGGCAGCTCAGCGCCGCGGCTTCATTCGCGCGGGCCTCGGGATGGCGCGACGAGAGCATGACCTCATGCCCCGCCTGCGCGAGAAGTTTGCCCAGCGTCGAGCCGATCTCGCCCGCGCCGAGAATGCCGACAGCCAATCGATGTTCGTTCATGGCAATCCCCGTGTTTCGTAATGGAGACCCCAGCGTAGCGCCGAAACTCACATGCGATAATCAACCAATCTGGTGAAACACTTGAAATGATGGGTTTCTAATTATGGACAAATTGACCAGCATGACTGTGTTCGTGAAGACAGCGGAATCCGGCTCGTTCACGGCAGCGGCGCGCATGCTCGCAATGACGCCGCAGATGGCGGGCAAGCATGTCGACACGCTGGAAAAAACGCTGGGCGTGCGCCTGCTCCAGCGCTCGACGCGCAAGCACGCGCTCACGGAAGCGGGCCGCGCCTATTTCGAAGCCTGCCGACGCGTGCTCGAAGAGGCGGCTGCCGCTGACGCCGTCGCGCTCGCGCAAACCGCCCACCCGCAAGGCACGCTGCGCGTGACGGCGCCCGTCTCGTTCGGTGCCTTCCGGCTTGCGCACGAAATCAAGTCCTTTCTCGCGGATTGCCCGGACGTGAAAGTCGATCTCGTGCTGAGCGACCGGCAGTTCGACCTCTTGCAGGACGGGTTCGATGTCGCGTTTCGCATCGGCGCGCTACCCGACTCGCAACTGGTCGCGCGGCCGCTTGCGCCGTATCGGCTCGTGCCGTGCGCCGCGCCGGCGTATCTCGCCGCACATGGCACGCCGGCGCATCCGCGCGAACTCACGCAGCACGTGTGCCTCGATTACGCGTTCGACAGCTTTCCTGCGCCGCAAACGTGGATTTTCAAGGACGCCGACACGCAGATCGAAGTCGAGCCGCGCGGCCAGCTGCGCAGCAACGACACCCGCGCACTGATCGCGGCGGCTGAAGCAGGCGTGGGCATCGTGCTCGCGGGTGAGCCGAACCTCGCGCCGTCGGTGGCGGCGGGACGGCTCGTGCCGCTGCTCGAGGCGTATGCCGCGCCGGTTCGGCCCATGCATCTGCTATACGCGGATCGCCGCGCGCAGGCCCCCAAGCAGCGTGCGTTCGTGGCGTGGGCGCTGGCGTGCTTTGGCGAAGCTCGTACCGTCAACGGCGCGCGGGCGCCGCTGACGGAGTCACCGCGCGTGCGCCGTTCGGCGGGCAAACCGCGCGCATCGCGCACGCAGCGTAGTTAGGTCTCGCTGCGGAAAGCGGCGTTGAGCGCCGCGCCGGGCGCCGCGCCTTCGAAGCCGTCGAAGCGCCCTTCGGTGAGCCGTTGCGCCGCGTGCATGAAACCGCCCCACGCGGTGCGGGCGAGCGCGCCGCCCACGCTCACACGGCGCACGCCGAGTGCAGCGAGCTCGTCGAGCGTGAAGGCCGACTTCGCGCCGATCAGCACGTTCACCGGCTTCGGCGCGACCGCAGTGACGACGGCCACGATCTGCTCGCGCGTCTGGATGCCGGGCGCGTAGAGGCAATCGGCTCCCGCCTGCGCGTACGCCTGCAAGCGCGCGATGGCGTCGTCGAGATTGGGTACGCCCGCCACGAAGTTTTCCGCGCGGCCAACGAGCAGGGTGTCGCCGCCGCGCGCGTCGATGGCGCGCCGCGCGGCGCGCATGCGCTCGACGGCGACCTCGATCGGCAGCAGCGGCGCTGCGTCGTCGCCGGTCGAATCTTCCACGGAAAGTCCGGCGACGCCGGTCTCCACAGCGAGGCCCACGCTTGCTTCGACGGCTGCGGGATCCGCGCCGAAGCCACTTTCGAAGTCGGCGTTCACGGGCAGGTCGGTAGCCGCGACAATCTCGCGCAGGTGCGCGAGGATCGCATCGCGCGGCAGGGTGTTGTCGGCATGGCCGCGCGACCATGCGAACCCGGAGCTGGTGGTCGCGAGCGCCTTGAAGCCGAGGCTCTGGAGATAGCGTGCGCTGCCCACGTCCCACGGGTTCGGCAGCACGAAGCAACCGGTGGCGTGCAGCGCGCGAAACTCGGCGCGTTTCTCGGCAATGGTGCGGGCGGGTCCTGACATGGCAAGTCTCCTCCTGGCTCGTGGGTTGGCGGCGGGAGGTCTGCGCGGGAATGCGCATCCTAGCGCCGGTTCCCGATTGTGACCGAATTCCTGGATTCTCGAATCGACCGGGACGCGTTTGCGCGGTGATTTCGCGTGAAGATAAGGATGGCGAATTAAATGAATGCCTACGACGGAGAGGGCATTTGACGGCCCAAAACGAGGAAAATAAAGACGCAGCCGTTATGATATGCGTTCTCTTTATTTTGCCGTCCAGCCGCGATGTCCAAAACCAGCGCTCCGAAAGCCACGCCGCCCCGCATGTCCGATGTCGCTCGTCTCGCGGGCGTGTCGAAGATGACGGTGTCACGCGTGATGGCGGGGCGTAGCGCTTCCGAGGCGACACGCGAGCGCGTGCAGCGCGCCATCGACGAGTTGGGCTACGTGGCCGATGCAGCGGCCGGCGCGCTCTCCTCGGGACGCTCATCGTTCGTCGCCGTACTCGTGCCATCGCTCTCCAGCTCCAACTTTTCGGACACCGTGAGCGGCCTGACAGCCGTGCTCGAGCCGCAAGGGCTCGAACTGCTGATCGGCGACACCGACTATTTCCTCGACCGCGAGGAGCGCCTCGTGCGCCAGATGCTGCGTCACCAGCCGCGCTGCATCGCGCTCACGGGCGCGCAGCATACGGACGCCACGCGCACGCTGCTGCAGCGCTCGGGCGTGCCCGTCGTCGAGATGTGGGACCTGCCCACGGAGCCGATCGACATGGCCGTGGGCTTTTCCAACGTCAGCGCCGCGCGCGAGATGGTGCGCTATCTCGCGGACAAGGGGCATCGCCGTATCGGCTTTCTTGCCGGTGGGGGCGATCTGGACCGGCGTGGCCTCGACCGCCTCAAGGGCTTTCAGATGGAGATGAAGGCGCTTGGGCTCGACAAGCACCGCGTCGTGCAGCTTGGCGATTCGCCGGTCACGATGAGCCATGGCGCGCCCGCCATGGCCGAACTGCTCGAGCGCTGGCCCGACACGCAGGCCGTGATGTGCGTGAGCGATATGTCGGCGTTCGGCGCGATCATGGAGTGCCAGCGGCGCGGCCTGAGCGTGCCCCGCGATATGGCGGTTGCCGGCTTCGGCAACTTCGAGATCGCGGCGTGCTGCCATCCGGCGATCACCACGATTTCGGTCGATGCCTACGGCATCGGCCAGCGTACTGGCGAGGCAATCGTCGCCGCCCTCGCGGCGGCGGATGGTGCGAGCGCGCAGCATCCCGCGAAAACGCGCATTCAATACACCGTCGTGCCTCGCGAGAGCGCTTGAGCACGCGAGCCCGTTAGCCTCGTCAAAGCCCCTTGGCGATGCGCTGCGCCATCTCGACCACCGCGATGGCCAGGCGTTTTTCGCGGCGCGCGTCCAGCCGATCCAGCGGCAGGCTCGCGCTGACCGCCACGCGCTTGCCGAGCGCTGTCACGCCCACGAACGCCGCAAAGCACGCAATCCCCGCCGTCACTTCTTCCCGTTCGTGCGCGAGGCCGGAGCGGCGTATCGCGGCGAGCGCGGCGAGCAGGTCCTGTTTGCGCGTGATGGTGTTGGCCGTGACTGCGGGAAGCTGGCGCGGCAGGATGGCGTTGACCTCTTCGTCGGTCAGGCTCGCGAGCAGCGCCTTGCCCAGCGCGCTGCAGTGCGCGGGCAGCCGCGAGCCGAGGTCGGAGACGAGGCGCACGGGCCGCGCGGGGTCTTCGCGTGCGAGATACACGACTTCGGCGCCGTCCAGCACGGCAAGCTGAACGACTTCGTTATGCGTCGCGACGAAAACGGTCGCTTCCTGGCGGAACACTTCCTGGAGCCGGTCGTGCCGTACGTAAGCACTGCCTAGCTCAAACAGCGTGAGGCCGACGATATAGCCGTCGCTGCGCTTTTCGATCCAGCGGCGGCGTTCGAGCGAGTCGAGCATCAGATAGAGCGTGCTGCGCGAAAGGCCGGTGGCCTGCGCGATCGCCGCCGCGCGCATCGGGCCTTGAGCGTGCGCGAGCACGTCGAGAATGTCGTGTATGCGCCGTAGCGCCGGGACTTCATAGGGTGAGGACATGGAACCGCGCCGGGATTGCCGGCAAATAGATCATCCAACAGGCTGGAAATACTAACACTACGTTGGATACGCGCAGGAGCGCATCGACATTTCTCAGCGGCCTCGTTCCTTGGTATCGTTGCAGACACATGTTCGGGAGCGTCGCGAAAGATGAAGTATTCGAATCTGGTCGAGCGGTTGCAGGGCCGTCGCACGACGGCGTGGGAGATCCATCATGCGGCGGTGCAGGCCGCGGCGCGTGGCGAGGACGTGATCGTGCTGAGCGTGGGCGATCCCGACTTCGGCACGCCCGCACCGATCGTCGAGCGCGCCGTGGCCGCGCTGCGCGAAGGCGATACGCACTATTCGGCCATCATGGGCCGCGAGCCGCTGCGCGAGGCGATTGCGCGCGAGCATGCCCAGCAAAGCGGGCGCGCGGTTGGCGCGCAGAACGTCATTCTTTGCGCGGGCGCGCAAAACGGCTTGTTCGCTTCGTCGCTTTGCCTCCTGGAAGCGGGCGACGAAGTGCTCGTGCCCGAGCCGATGTACCTGACCTACGAGGCCGCGATTCGCGCGTCGGGCGCGACGCTCGTGCCGGTGCCCGTCGATCCCGAGAATGGATTTCATCTCGACTGTGACGGACTCGAGGCGGCCGTCACGCCGCGCACGCGCGCGATCTTCTTCGCGACGCCGTGCAACCCCACCGGCGCGGTGATGCCGCGCACGCACCTCGAGCGCGTCGCGCAACTGGCGAAGCGGCACGATCTGTGGGTGCTGTCCGATGAGGTCTACGCCGATCTCACGTTCGAGCGCGAGCACGTTAGCATCGCCGCTCTCGACGGCATGGCCGGGCGCACGGTCACGCTCGGCAGCCTCTCGAAGTCGCATGCCATGCCGGGCTGGCGACTTGGCTGGGTGATCGCGCCGGAAACGATGATCGCGCATCTGGCGCGGCTCGCGCTCTGCATGCTCTATGGGCTGCCCGGCTTCATTCAGGAGGCGGCGCTCACGGCGCTCGACAACCGCACGCAGATCGTCGCGGAAATGCGCGAGATATACCGGCGCCGGCGCGACATCGTTTACGAGCGGCTGGCGGGCGTGCCGGGGCTCAAGTGCCTGTTGCCCGAAGCGGGCATGTTCATGATGATCGACATCCGCGGCACGGGCCTCGACACGCAAGCGTTCACCTGGCAGCTTTTCGAGGCGCAGAAGGTTTCCGTGCTCGACGCGAGCGCGTTTGGCGAGACCGCGAACGGCTATGTGCGGCTTGGTTTCGTCGTGGACGAAGCGAGGCTGGTCGAGGCCTGCGAGCGTATCGCGGCGTTTGTACGGGGGCGTGTCGCAGCCACGACGCGCTAGCGGGCCTCGAAGCGGGTTTCGAAATAGAGGCGGGTCGGCTCGAACAGATCGGCGGGCAAGGCATCACGCGTGAACCACGCCCACCGCGCGCACTTGTCTGGCTCGGCGACGACCGGCTCGCCCGGCGCGGCGGCTTCGACGAACAGCGTCACATGGCGCACGCGGCCGGCTTCGAGCCAGCCGCTGGCCCAGCCGGCCGATTGCGCCTCGACGAGTTTCAGGCCGGTTTCCTCGCGTAGCTCGCGCGCGGCCGCGGCGAGCGGATCTTCGCCGGGGTCGACCTTGCCGCCCGGGAAGGCCCACGTGTCGCGTCCCCAAGTGCTTTTGCGCAGGCCCAGCAGCCACGCATCGCCGTTGCGTACGACGACACCCACGCCGAGCACGGTTCGGGAAACGCTCATGTCATCAGTCATGCTTCGCGGATGTTGATCTGGAATCCGAATCATTAATCAAGCCGATGGCGCGCTGCGCGCCGTTCTGCTTTTTCGGGACGCGCAGCGAACGCGGCAGCAGGTTCAGCGCTCGCCGTCGAACAGATCGTTGAGCATCTCGTCGAAAGCGGCCTGGGCGTCTTCCAGTTCCTGAAGTGCCATATCGAAGGTCTGCAGCGCGAACTGCGACGGCTTGCCGTCGCCTTCCGGCGGAAACTGCGACTGCAGCGAGGTGAACGCCGACTTGACGCGCTGGGTCGCGGTCAGTACGCGGTCCATTGCTGCGGCTTCTTCGGCTCGTGCCTGTTCAGGGGTCATCGAAAGCTCCGTTCTTACGTGTGTGTTGAGTGTGTTCAGGGCAGGGGCAATCCGCCCTCGGCCTTCACTTCGCGCAGCGACAGCGCCGATTCGACGGACGTGACGCCGGGCAAACTGCGCAACTGGTCGCGCATGAAGGTGCCGTAGTCGTCGAGATCGCGGGCCACCACCTGCAAAATATAGTCTGCCGTGCCGGATACGTTGTGGCACGACAGAATGCGTTCGATCGCCAGCACCTCGCGTTCGAAGCGGTCGGCGAGCGCGCGGTCGTGCACGGCGAAGCGCACCGAGACGAATCCCACCACGCCGTACCCGAGCGCGCGGCGCGAGAGCACGGCGCGGTAACGCTCGATATAGCCCTCGTGTTCGAGGCGCTTGAGGCGTCGCGCGCACGGCGTTTCGCTCAGGCCCACCGTTTCGGCGAGCCGCGCGTTCGGCATGCGCCCGTCGGTTTGCAGCGCGCCGAGTATCGCCCGGTCGAGTTTGTCGAGGTCGCTCATGGCGGTTAGGGGAATTTTAGTCCGGATTCTGGAATCCTAGCGTATTCCGCTAATCTCTGGCGCACACGGTATGAAAAACGCCAGAAATCGCTCTGCGTGTAGCGGCAAGATAGAGCCTCTTTCACGCGAGGCCAACATGATTTCCGCCCACCTGCTGTTGATGTTCATCGTCGCTCTGATCATTGTGTGCGCGCTGCCTGGCGCCGACATGGCGCTGGTGATGCAGACCAGCATGAGCCGCGGCACGCGCAGCGGCTTCGCGGCGGCCTGCGGACTAGGGCTCGCGCGCGCGACCCACGTGACGCTTTCCGCCTGCGGCCTCGCAGCCCTGCTGCACAACGCGCCGTGGCTTTATGAAGTGGTGCGCTACGTGGGCGCGGCGTATCTCACGTGGATCGCCGTGCAGATCTTCCGCGCCCCGGCGTTCGCCATGCCCGAGCAGGAGGGCGTGGCCGTAGCGCGGCCGCGCCGCGCCGATTTCGCCAAGGGTCTGCTCACGAATCTGCTTAACCCGAAGGCGCTGCTGTTCTGCTCGGTGCTGCTGCCGCAGTTCATCCGGCCCGAGGCGGGCTCGGTCTGGCTGCAGGTGTCCGTGCTGGGCGTGCTGCTGGTTGCCGTATGCGCGCTATTCGACGTGATCTACGTGCTGGGCGCAGCCCGTATCGCCGTGTGGCTGCGCCGCCATCCGCTTGCGCAGACGGTCCAGAAGTGGGCGTTCTCGTCCGCATTGATCGGTTTCGCGCTGCGACTCTCGCTCGATTGACGCTTGCGGCGCATGACGATTGTGTGAAAGCGTGTGGCGCGCAAAGCGCCGCACGCTTTTTTGTTGCTCGCTTTTTTCAGGCTCGCGTTAGCGCGCGCCGAGGTAGTCGAGCTTGCCCAGTTCCACGCCGTTGTGACGCAGGATGTCGTAGGCCGTCGTGACATGGAAGAAGAAGTTGGGCAGCACGAAGCCGAGCAGATAGCTCTGGCCCGTGAACTCGATCGGGCCGCTGCGCATCTTGAGCGTGATGCTGCGCGCTTCCGTGCCGTCGATCTGCTCCGGCTTGAACGCGTTCAGATAGTCGATGGTTTTCTGGATGCGGGCGTGCAACTCGTCGAAGGTGACCTCGACATCTTCGAATTTCGGGGCCTCCACACCGGCGAGGCGCGCGGCGCAGCCCTTTGCGGTGTCGGTGGCGATGTGGATCTGACGCAGGAGCGGCAGCATGTCGGGAAAGAGCCGCGCGCCCGTCAGCACGGAGGGGTCGATCTGCTTTTCCGCCGCGTGCGCCTGCGCCTTGCCGATGATGTTTTGCAGATTGGTGAGGCCGCGCACGAGCACGGGCACCGATGCTTGATACATGGAAATGGACATGGGGTTTCCTCGTTTCTTCGAATGCGCGCGATGCGCTCCGCTCTGGAGCTGACCGGGCGGCCCATTATGCGCTATCGCGTCGCGCGCTGCCATCGGCCAAACGGCCAGCATGAACAACGCGCTCGGGCATTTCGCCGCGCACGTCGATTACCTGGGATTACAGATCAAAAAATCCTTGTGAAACCTTGAAGTTGCGAACGTGCGCGGCCAGGACGTGGGCGGCCGTGCGCGATGCGCGATACAGCGTGACTGCGAGCCGATGTGCGCAATTGCCCCGACAAAATTTGATTGTGTTCTAATAGCCCGGCACCAACCAACCATTGCGCATCGTGCAGCACGATGCGCTCAACCATGAACGCAGAAAAGGCAGCAAGACGCCGCATCGCGCGTCGCATGGCAGAAGGCATTGTTTGTCGCACTGGCGCGCCGCACTGGCGCGCGCGAGTCCTGCGCGCTGTTGTACGCGCTACGCTGCTCGCGCTCGCAACGGGCAGCGCGGCGCAGGCCGCGTTCGCGCAAGACCCACAGCTTCTCGATACGCGTGTCACGCAGGAGTCGGTGACGGACACGATCTGCCGTCCGGGCTACGCCGACACTGTGGCGCCGCCGTTCGACCAGACCATGGCCTTGAAAGACCGCATGCTGGCGGCGCGCGGGATCGACGCCGACGAAGGCGTGGGCTACGCGCTCGACCGGCATGTGCCGATCGTGCTCGGCGGGTCGCCGGACGCCAAGGCCAACTTCGACCTGATTCCGTGGGGCGGTCACGCCGGCGAGCGCCGCAAGTCGCTGCTCACGGTGCGCCTGAAGCGCTGCGTGTGCGCGGGGCGCATGACGCTCGCCCAGGCGCAGTCTGCGATCACCGGCAACTGGGTGCACCAGTACGATCGCCTCACCCGCATGGACTGCGGCGGGTCCGCCGACGAAACGACCTCGGCAAGCCGCGACGACGGGTCCTGAAGCGCCGCTTCGCTCACACCTTTCCTTTTCTCGGGCACGCTGATTGCGGGCCGGATCAGGCATGCGCAGTGGGCAATCCGCCGCCAGACAATATGCCGCAGCGCACCGCTCAGCAAATGCGACTATGCTGACCTTCATCAACAAAGGGAGTCACAACAATGCTTACGTCCAGCCTTTTATTGCTTGGCGTCGCCGCCGTGCTTGGCCAGGTGGCGTGGTCCCGTGCTCGCGCCCGTGCGAGTCTGCAGCCCGTTCGCGTGCGCGCGACGCAACCCCGCCGGTACCGCTGAGCGCTGCAGGCCAGATCCGGATTTCTCGCGAGGTAGGCCGTCATGCACGTGACCGTCTGGAATGTTCCCGAAACCTGCAGCGAGCAGGACGTGCGCAGCTTTTTCGAGCACGAACTCGGCAAGTACGCCAAAGGCATTACCGTCTATGACGCGGGCACGCCCAACGCGCACGCGGACCTCGAACTCGATTCCGAAGTGCCCTACGTGGCCGAAGCCGTGGCGCGCGAACTGCAGTCCCGCCGCCTTGCGGGCGTCCAGCTGAGGGTGAGCGCGCCGCCGTTCGAGAACGAGGAGCCACCGCAACGCCCGCTCAACTGAGCCGTC
>NZ_JAYMSC010000060.1:0-25171 GCF_038900775.1 Paraburkholderia sp. JHI869 | reverse complement strand
CATACTTGAAGGCCTGGAGTCGTTGCATACGGGAAAGCTTACCAGTACTCACGCGTTGTCAAGGACGCCTGCGGCGTCCGCGCTATCCTTCCCCCTGAAGGGAGAAGGTTGCCGTGCACCTGCTCAAGAACCATATTAACGATCGCAAAGCCCATGTAGCCTACCCAATCGCGTTAGCACCTGCTTTCGCGACCTGTGCGTCTTCGTGTGGCTTGACACCCGAGACACCAACTGCCCCCACAGTTTGTCCGTCAACTACCACCGGGACGCCGCCCTCCAGGGTCGCAACGAGCGGTGCGCTGATGAAAGCAGTCCGCCCACTATTGATCATCTCCTCGTAAAGACGCGACTCTCGTCGTCCGAGCGCGGATGTTCGCGCCTTGCCGATCGCCATTTCAGCCCCGACCGGTGCGCAGCCATCCAGCCGCAGGAAAGCGAGCAAATGTCCGCCATCATCCACTACGGCGATGGCTACGGGCCATTGGTTTTTATCTGCCTCCTCGCGTGCGGCTTCGAGGATCCGCGAGATTTCCGCGTTGGTCAGAACAGGTTTTGTCAGCATTTCGTTTCTCGAGTTCGTTATTTCACCATTTCGACGAGATTCGTTTAGTGAAGCACTAGACCATCACGCAAATGGCAATACCGTCAATTGATCACTGGATCTGCATGTTTGAAGACACTGCGATCCACTCAGGCTCTACGAGGAGTCAGCGCGAAGTAAGATCCAGTGAGGCCTACTTCCGCTTGGGTTAATAGTCGAAACTGCGGCACCAGCCCCCTAACGCACGTTCTCGAGGTTAGTGCTAGACCGCCCAGACACCCGCAATTCCGCGCCATCGTCGCCGAAAGCAGGCGCGCATGCTGACGTGTCGGGATGGCTCAGTCAACGTTGGTTCGCCTGCCGGGTAGGCATCGGGATCCAAAACCTGCGGCTCTCAAGAAAAATCGCTTGCCGCGTGAACCGTCGGCACACGACCCGACCAAGGCAGCTCTTGTTCAAGAACCGATGCAACCTGCAGGAGCGTTGCCTCATCCCCGTAGCGACCAGCGAACTGAATGCCGATGGGCAAACCCTCATCGCTCTGAAACAATGGGAGGGAGATCGCGGGTTGACCGCTCACGTTGAACGGAAAGAGGCAGGCTGCATCCTTTAGGAATTCAGCGTTATAGCGTTCCCAGTCGCCACAGCTCATATCGAAACTCGTCCCAATTCCGAACGCCACTCTCCTCATGACGGGCGATATGAATACGTCGTACGCGTGAATATCTTTTGCGATGTCGATTCCGCCGCGTCGAATCGCATCGATGTCTCGGGCATGGGTCAGGGCGTCGATCGATCTGCCTTTTTGAATTCCAGACCAAGTGTAAGGCTCGAACTCCTCGGAGCGGAGCTCGACGCCGAAACTCGCAGCGCCATTCTCAACAAAACCCGCCGTTTGGACTGCTGCCATTCGTGTAAAAGCGCTCCAGCAATCCAGAATATCGAACTTTAGATCATGTGCCTCGACATCGTGTCCATGGGAAGCAAGAAGACGCGCCACCCGCTCAATCCCGGCTGAAATCTGCGAATCCACAGGACTGCCGTCGGGTGAGGCGAGGCTAAAGCCAACGCGAAGCTTCCTAAGACCCAACTGCGAGGCGGCGAGGAACCCATCTTGCTGTTCCGCAGGTGTATAGGGCTCCCCCGGAAGACCACCCGCGACGGCGTCCAAATATGCCGCTGTATCTCGTACAGTGCGAGAAAGGCACAAGAAGACCGCACCGCCATGGAAGAAGTCTGGTGCCGGCGAAACTGAGACTCGACCCCGAGATGGCTTCAAACCGACAATACCGCACATAGCTGCAGGCATCCGAATTGAACCTGCTGCATCGCTGGCTTCGGCCAATGGCACGATGCCTGCCGCGACAGCGGCGGCAGCCCCACCGCTCGATCCGCCCGCGGTTCGCCCGACGTTCCACGGATTGCGGGTCGGACCATTCAACTTAGGCTCTGTCGTGAGCGACCATCCATTCTCGGGGACATTGGTGAACCCAAGAATATTCAGCCCACTCTTGCGCATTCTCGTTACCACTTCGTTGTCAACCGCTGGCGCAGAGTTGTGCAAACTAAAAAACTTACTGCTGTTTGTCGTTCGAAGTCCCGCCGCCGAGGTGGCAAGATCCTTCGCCAGAAACGGCACACCGCTGAAGACGCCGCCACGGCTTGTAGTTCTTGCACATTCACGCGCGACGTCAAAACAGGTTTGCGAAACTGCGTTCAACTCCGGATTCAAGCGCTCCAGGATTTCGACCGCAGCATCCAGTGCCTCGATACTCGAGATTTCCTTCGCTTTGATAAGCCGCCCAAGTCCGACTGCGTCTTGCTCGAGATAGACCCGCATGATGTCGGTCTTCGTGTTCACTATGTTCTCCAATTTTGCGTTCGAAGCCCTGAGGGAATTGCAATTTCCTCTCTCTTTCCGCTCATTGGAGCTAGTCCCGATGACGTCAAGTTCGAAGCAATCGGCCATTTAGCTACCGTCTCATGTTCGGGGATCAGGTGAACTTGCGCGGTTTTGCCACATAGCCGATGCTCGGTGTCGAAGGTAAAGCGAGCGGAGTCAGTTCGACACCACACTCAACGCGATGCCGAACTCTGCATATCCAGCGCTACGTCGACGATCATGTCTTCTTGACCCCCAACCATTTTTCGGCGTCCCAGTTCAACCAAAATGTCGACGGTCTTGATACCGTACCGTTCCGCTGCAGCTTCAGCATGGCGCAAGAAGCTCGAGTACACGCCTGCGTAGCCCAAGGCCAAGGTCTCCCGGTCAACGCGCACCGGGCGGTCTTGTAACGGACGGACGATGTCGTCGGCGGCGTCCATCAGCTTGTAAAGATCACAGCCGTGGTCCCAGCCCATGCGGTCGGCGGCCGCAATGAAGACCTCCAGCGGTGCGTTTCCAGCGCCGGCGCCCATGCCGGCCAAACTGGCGTCGATGCGATCGCATCCCTCTTCCACCGCGACGATCGAATTGGCAACGCCAAGGCTCAGATTGTGGTGTGCGTGGATGCCCGTTTGCGTTTCGGGCTTGAGTACGTCTTTGAACGCGCGGAATCGGTCCCGTACGTCATTCATGTTGAGGGCGCCACCGGAATCCACGACATAAACGCACGAAGCACCGTAGCTTTCCATCAGCTTGGCCTGTTCCGCAAGCTTTTCTGGAGTGCTCATGTGGCTCATCATGAGGAAGCCAACAGCGTCCATGCCTAGGTTACGCGCCAGCTCGATGTGCTGCTTCGACACATCTGCCTCAGTGCAGTGGGTAGCCACGCGGACGACGCGGGCACCCGCACCATAGGCATTGCGAAGATCATGCATAGTGCCTACGCCCGGGATTAGCAACGTCGCGACCTTGGCATGCTTTACGGTGTCGGCCACCGCCTCGATCCATTGCAGGTCGGTGTGCGCGCCGAAACCGTAGTTGAAACTGGAGCCAGACAGACCGTCACCGTGCGCGACTTCCAAGCTGTCCACGCGAGCTTCGTCGAGCGCCTTCGCGATCTCGCGTACGTTTTGAATACTGTACTGGTGGCGGATGGCGTGGCTACCGTCACGCAGTGTGACGTCGGAAATGTAAAGCTTGCTCATATTGCGTCCTCAAACGGCTTCTACCAGGTGGGTCTGCGCGAAGCGCTCGGCACATGCCAGCGCGGCCGAGGTCATGATGTCCAGATTGCCGGCATATGCGGGCAAGTAGTGAGCGGCGCCTTCCACCTCCAAGAAAACGGAGGTTTTCAGCCCCGACAGCTTGCCTAGACCAGGCACGTTCAGCGGTGCGCTGGCTGAAATTTCGTCGAACTGCACGCGCTGCTTCAGGCGGTAACCCGGGACATAGCTCTGGACCGTCGCGACCATATCGGCAATGCTTTCTTCGATCGCCTTGGTGTCGGCCATTTCAGAGAGGGTGAATACGGTGTCACGCATGATCAACGGGGGCTCGGCCGGATTCAGAATGATGATGGCCTTGCCACGGGCGGCACCGCCGATAACCTCAATGGCCGTCGAGGTGGTCTCCGTAAATTCATCGATGTTGGCGCGCGTGCCGGGGCCGGCTGACTTGCTGGCGATGGACGCAATAATCTCGCCGTAATGCACCTTCGCAACGCGCGAGACGGCCTTCACCATAGGGATGGTGGCCTGGCCGCCGCAGGTGACCATGTTGATGTTGGGAGAGCCCAGATGCTCATCGATGTTGATTGCCGGAATCACATACGGGCCAATTGCGGCAGGGGTCAAGTCGATGACCTGAACTCCTTTGGCTTGCAACAGCTCGTTGTGTCGCTTATGAGCACCGGCCGAGGTCGCGTCGAAAACGATGCGGATCTCGTTGAAATTGGGCATTGCCAACAGGCCGTCGATGCCACCGGCAGTGGTGGGCACGCCCAAGCGCTCGGCGCGCGCCAAACCGTCCGATTTGGGATCAATTCCAACCATAGCGCCCATTTTCAGGTACTTGCCATGGCGAATGATTTTGATCATCAGATCGGTGCCGATGTTGCCCGAGCCGATAATCGCTACTGGAACTTGAGTTACTGACACTTTAGCTTTCCTTTCACTTGAGGGTAGACTTGTCGGGTAAGACAATTAAAGTCCCACGCCGCGCTGCGTGTGCCGACCAACGCTCAACTGATTGGCTTGTATGCCACGACTTTCATCTCGATCACCAAGTGCGGATGGGGCAACTGATGTACCGCCACAGTGGTGCGGGTCGGCCCTTCTACGTCGAAGAACTCAGAGTAAACCTGGTTGTATTTCGAAAAGTCGTTCATATTCACGAGGTAGGTACACGCCTCGACCACGTCCTGCAAATCGGCACCGACACTACGCAGGATGTCGCGGATGTTCCGTATAACCTCCCGCGTTTGAACTTCAATGTTTGGCGTTGCCCTGCCAGAAGCGTCGATTTCAGCTCCGGCGATGCTGTTGTCTGGACGCCGAGAGCTAGTTCCAGAAACAAAAAGAAAGTCGCCGGCGCGCTTGACGTGGGGATAGGATCCCAATGGTTTGGCCTTGCCGTCAACTACAGAGGCAAATTTCTCGACTCTTGGATTCATCGAATTCACTCCTCGCGCGCGGTGCTAAAAGCGACGCTTCCCAAATTCTGGAACTCGCATCGAACCGCAACGCCGGGACGCAGTTCAACGGCAGCGGTAGCCGCTCCTGCTAGGACGAGACTACCCGCCTCCAGTGTTTCACCCTGCTGTGCCGCCAGACGCGCAGCCGCTACCAAGCCACGGATCGGTGCACCGAGAATCGCCGCGGTACTTCCCAACTGCACAGGGCGTCCGTCGAAGGACATGACGATTCCCAAATTGCCCACGTCAGTGTCCGGGCGGTGCCACTGGCCAACCACGAAACCCGACGAAGATGCGTTGTCCGCCACCACGTCAGGAAGAGAAAACTTAAAGTCTCGATAGCGCGAGTCGATTACCTCCAGAGCCGGCGCCACCGCCTCAACCGCAGCCAAGGCCTCGAGCGGCGTCACATTACCTTGCAGGGGTTTCCCAAGAAGGAAACACACCTCGGGTTCAACTCTCGGATGAACGTAGTTCGAAATCTTGAGGCTACCGCCCTCTTCAAGCCACATGTCGGAAGTCAGGCGCCCCCAAATGAGGTCCGAAACGCCCATCTGCGCCATTTTCGCTCGACTGGTGAAGCCCATTTTTAGGCCCACCAGGTGCGCTCCGCGGCCAACACGGTGCTCAATCAGGGCTCGCTGGACAGCGTATGCCTCATCAAGCGTCACCGCGTCTTCGCCGGTAAGTTGTGGAGTGGCCTCGCCACGCACGGCTGCATCGTCGAGGCGCTTGGCAATACGTTGAATCTTCATGAATTCTCCTCAGCCTACGTTCGCGAAGCGGGCGCGTACGCTGCCCAAACCCTGGATGCGCGCTTCCACGACATCACCCGGAGAAACTGCGACCAACGGCCCAAGGGCTCCGGTCAGCACGACATCGCCGGCGCGAAGCGGTGTGCCCATATTGACTAGAGTCCGAGCGAGCCAAAGAGCAGCATTTAGTGGATTTCCGAGGCAGGCGGCGCCCACCCCGAAGGACACTCCTTCGCCATCGCGCTCCATGACCATGCCAGCCATGCGCAGGTCCAAATCGCTGAGCTTGACGGGGCGTTGGCCGAGCACATATAGACCAGCCGAGGCGTTGTCCGCAACGGTGTCGAGGATGCCGATGTCCCAATTGGCGATTCGGCTACCGACCACTTCAATGGACGGCAACGCATAGGCAGTGGCAGCGAACAGGTCGCTTAGCACGATGTGCTCACCGTCGAGGTCGCGTTCAAGTACCAGCGCAACCTCCGCCTCGCACTTCGCTTGTATCAGGCGCGCCGCTGCTATCTCCTCGCCGTCGCTGACTTCCATCGAATCGAATAACGTTCCGAAGTCCGGCTGATCGACTCCAAGTTGCTTCTGCACCGCAAGTGAAGTCAAACCGATTTTGCGTCCAGTAACCCGGCGCCCTTCAGCCAACCGTCGTTCCGTATTGAACCGCTGGACTGCATAAGCTTGTTCAATACCTCCCATCAGTAGGTCGCGCACTGGCTCAATCGGTCGGCCCGACTTAGCCGCCTGATCGATGAGATCGGCTACGCGTTTGACTTGTTCAGACATTTTCGGCCTCCGCATCAACGCGTACGCACACGTTTGTAAGTTCCGAGTAGAAGTTGAGCGAATGCATCCCGCCCTCGCGGCCAATGCCGGAGATGCCAGCACCGCCAAACGGCGTTCGCAGATCCCGAAGGAACCAGGTATTCACCCAGCTAATGCCTACGCGCATCGCCTCGCCGACCCGATGAGCACGGCTCAGGTTCGAAGTCCAGATAGTCGCGGCCAAGCCATAGCGTGTGTCATTCGCGCGCGCTATCACCTCGCGCTCATTGTCGAAAGGAGCGACGTGGCAAATTGGCCCAAAGATTTCTTCGCGTACGGAGCGGGCATCATCCGACAGGCCTGTAATCACTGTCGGCTCGACCCACGCGCCGAGATCGCGCTTGTCGCCAAAGTCCGGAACGCGCCCCCCGGCGAGAAAGGTTGCACCTTCCTCACGGGCCAACTGAAAGTAGCTCAATACTTTGTCACGATGCTTGGCAGAAATTAGCGGTCCCATATGGGTATCCGGGTCGTGCGGCCAGTCGACCTTCATCGCCTTAATACGCTCGACAAGCGCAGTGCAGAATCGGTCGAATATTGAGCGCTCGACGTAGACGCGCTCCGAACACAGGCATACCTGCCCGCTGTTGAGAAACAGCGCGCGCATCATGCCGTCAAGCATCTTTTCGAAGTCGCAATCTGCGAAAATAATCGCGGCGTTCTTCCCACCGAGCTCGAAGGAAACGGGCTTTACCCCTTCAGCCGCAGCACGCATAATCGCCGATCCGGTGCGCGATTCGCCGGTAAACGTGATAGCACTGATGTCCGGATGGCTAGCAACGAATTCGCCTGCCGAGTTGGGACCAAAGCCGTGCACAAGATTGAACGCGCCAGCGGGCACGCCAGCGGCTTCCATTACCTCCGCCAGCAGCGTAGCACTGCCCGGAGTTTCCTCAGACGGCTTAACCACAACTGAATTGCCGCAGGCAAGGGCCGGAGCGACCTTCCAGGTAAGCAACAACAGCGGCAGGTTCCACGGGGAAATCACACCCACCACACCCAATGGCTTGCGCGCAGCGTAATTCAGAGCATAGGCACCCTCGGGCAGATCCAAGCGATGACTATCCAAGGGCGCCGTAGCGAGCATATCAGCGAAGGCACGGAAATTGGCAATGCCGCGTGGAACGTCGATGCTCGAGGCCATGGCCAGCGGCTTTCCAGTGTCTGCCATCTCGGCTGCAAGGAAGTCGTCTTGGCGGCGCTCCATCTCGTCTGCAATCCGGCGCAACAAGACCACACGCTGTGCAGCGCTGGTGCGCCCCCACTCGCCAGCCAACGCGCGGTGACCCGCACTGACCGCCTCATTGACCAGCTCTCGGCTTGCTTCGTGAACCGTCGCGACCAGAGAACCATCGACAGGGCTGATGTCGTCGAACGTCTTCGGGCTCTCGACCCATTTCCCATTTACGTAATTCAGATATTGCTTCATTTATTTCCCTCGGTGACACTGGGTTGCGACATGCATCGCCGATCCCTGCATTTTTCCGTTGACTCGCCGCTCGGCTAATCGCCTCGTAACCGACTCATCTATTCACGATTCGTACCTCAACTAATCTGCTCCGGCGCGCTGCGACGTTTGGCGTCAGCACCAGATTTACAACCATTCCGGCCGAAAAACAGTGAACGACCACAGATCAAGGTTGCTGAGGCGCTTCCTTCTTCATAAGTAGATGAATCCCGCCTTGTTAGCAGCACGAATTATCAATTTAATGGGGTTAACATCTTCCCACTAAACGTTCAAAATGCCCTGATTCGCAAAGCGCCCTCTGATTCGATTCAACGCGGAACGAGCAACTCTCGCTCGTCCCGCGTGCGCGTGGTCTTATACGTGGAACTCGACGACCGCGCCGCCGCTTCCGTACAGTGCCCCATAGTGGTGGACCGTGGCGCCTGCGAAGCTACCACCGAGCCCACCGAGGATCCAGTTGAAGTGCTTGAATCCCATATCGACTCGCGCCTCTTTAATATAGGCGGGCATCAGATCACGGATTGAAGTGCAATCTCCGGATTCGAAGAGACCCAACATCCGCCGATTCCACTCATCCTCTTCCGGCTTTACGATTCGATCGGTGCTGGGATCGATATCCTTGGTAAATACGCTCCCAGACAGTCCTCCAACGCCGACGATGGCTACTCGTTTGCCTTGCTCTTTTGCGCATGCAACCGCGACCGCCGCGAGCTTCTCCGTGGCTTGCCCGTTGTCGTAGAGATTGTTAGACGCAACCACGAGCGGAAGGGATTCCCCGCCGATGCCCATGGAGTTGCTGGCGACAATAGTGCCAGTGTCAATCGGGAAATTCTGATAATCCGCGCCGCGAGCATGAATTCCCTGCTTCTCACAGCTCTGAATGCAGAGGTTTGCCAACTCCACGTCGCTGTACAGGTCGTAAGACAATTCGCCAAACTCATGCCAGTTTTCATCAACGTGGATGTCTTGGCTACGTTTGCGCGTCAGCCAAATTTCATCCAGCACCGCGAACCATTGCGTGGAATACATCATCACCACATCTGGACGTGACTCTTTGAGTGATGCACCCGCGCGTTGCATCGCCAAGTTGAATTGGTTCCAGACCTGCACATCCGGACGAAGCGTCGGCAGTGGACTGCCGGGAACAAGAAAGGCCGAAACGATGGACATAGTGAGTACCTTGGATAATATCTAAACGAGCTCTTTGCCGGGCATCGTCACTGAGCCGCCGCAGCTTCGCGGGCAAGACCTGCCTTGACGAGGTTCCACTCCATAACCGCGTTACCCGTGCCAATCACTGTGCCATAACCATGAAGTTCTGCAGCAAGCTCGGGGTATTGCATTGCCGAATGCATCCAGGTAAATGCACCAGACTTCACCTCTGCGAACGCCTCATCGATAAATTGCGGCAGCAAGCGGAAGACCTCTTTCATATCTCCGCGTCGCATCAAGTTGATCATTCGCATGTCCCACTCATAGCCGGCCTGGCTAAACGGGTGCTCTTTGCTCATGTCCTCTGGCGGGACCGGTTCTTGATGGAAATGCCAGTGCGACATGGTATTCGACGCGAGCAAAATGGCGCGCTTGCCCGACTTGATGATCGCCTCGCGAGTCGCCTTCCCGAGCAGATCCATCTCAACGAGACCTTCCTGCATGCTCAGGTAGTACGGCGTATTGTTTGCCGAGATCGAAACCACGGGGATGTCCCATTGAGGACGGATCATATGGAGGGTGGTAATCGTTCCGTAGTCCGGACGAAAGCGCGGATTGCGCATCATCTTCGTCTCCAGACCCAATTTACGACCCTCCTCACAGCAAGCTTCAGCCAGTTCGACGTCCACATTAAGGGAATAGTCGAAGCGGAACAGGTTCGGGAAGATCGGGTCCACCGAACGTCCCGTGAGATGTTCCACGCCAATGAAGTGGTGCCCAACTGACGTAATCCAGTGCGGCGAATGAACCAGCAATACGTCTGGCTTCAACTCCTCCACGCTTTTCCGTGCACGCTCGTACGCCCAGCGGAGCTGCTCCCAACCACCACTCGATTTCGGCTCATTCTGCGGGGGGTTCTCCGCATAAAGCATATGGGGAGGATGCGGGGCAAGAAAACCGCTGATAATCTCTCCTGTAGGCATTTTGTCGCCTCCTCTAAATTTCTGTTTCAGTGAAAAATTCGAGAACTCGTCCGAAGCGACGCTCCGAGATACATTTCCTCGAAATACCAAAATGGCGACTCCGCCACAGTGCTCGGAAGCGGCTTGATCAAACGGTGCCCGCGTCCAAAGTCCGCCTGCAAGCCCCGCTTCCAACCGCATTCTCGCTTCGGGAGCCAGGCGTCGCATATGTACGTGCACGTACTTTCTATGAGGATGATCATAGGAGCGTGGTCGGCCTCGTGTCAAGGGTTTCAGCGCCACTGGCTCCTAGGGAAAAACCCTGCATCATTCCTTATGCCAAGCAGCATTTAGCGATTAGGCTCCGCACCAAAGAATCGATGCTCGATCAACGACGCGAGTGCCTAGAAGCAGCTCAGATCGATGTGCCTAGGACGAAATGTTATACGTATACGTATCTAATCATCCCGCCTGCGGCTACTTAGGGGTTAGATAGTTGAAGGAGACGGTTCCGATAATCGGTCTCGCCTCTTTGCACGGTGGCGATGGCGTCATGTTCAACCACGAAGAAACGTGCAGCGACGATGAGCGTGCTTCTGGCCAGTGTGGGGCCATTTGGCGGTTCCCCCGCGCGTCCAAGTGCAGGTAGCCAACCACCGACGGCCTGCGGTGGTCAATGACGAGCGCTTAACCATCCCCTGTGCCTTTCCTCTCGTCGGGGCGAGTTTGCGGCGTTAGGTGGATTGCCTCTTTGCCCTGAGATCACAAAATCCGTGCTATCTCGATTGAAAGAGCTGCAACGGGTGGGCGTATTCGACCTTTGGACGATTAGATGTGGTCATGCCACGACCACTTGCCGGCTTGGAGCAGGAATCTCCACGGCGAGCGACGGATACGCAACCCCGCTACGGTAAGCTTGCGCGCGCCCCGGCGACCTTTTAACACGTCTATAGCGATAAGACCATGCAACTTATTGAACTTCGCTTCGCCATAGCAATTTGACACGGACGTCGGATAAATGGGTAATGCACAGGAATATAGCGCAAAGATGCTCAACGGATCTTTAACCCGATAATTTGCCGGATTAAATTCATTGAGCATATATCAGCTATTCCTCGTTACGGTTACTAGCAGCTAAGTCGTTTTGCGAATCGGCAATCAACTTGAGACACTTTACAAACAACGCACGATATTCTTCTGGAAGCCGTTCCAGCAGCAGCTTCTCTACACCAGAGTCTCTTGGCAAGACTCGGTTCAGTACCTCGACGCCATTTTTCGCAATATACAATCTGTATGCTCGCTGATCGTCCTCCGCTGCAATGCGAACTAACATCTCATTTGCACAGAGTCGCTTAATCATTTCGGCGATTGTATTGCGATCCATGTGCAGCTGGTCAGCTAATGCACTTTGCTTAAGGCCAGGGTTCTGTGCGACCACAACCAGCGCCGCCTTTTGCCGTGGCGTCAATGATTCCGACGCAAATTCCTTGCTAAATATGTCTTCGGCAATAAAGTGCGCTCTCCTCAGTAGGTGCGACGCGACCTCCTCCAGTCGAAAGCGGTCGAGAATCTGTTGGGCTTCCCTCGACAATCCCACCGGGCCGCCAACGTCGCCAGGTGCTATGGAGCTCTTTGTTTTCTTTAGGGCGGTCATAGAAGTTGATAAATAAAATCGGGGCTATCGAATGAATGATGACATACGACGTTCACTTCTAGACGATTCATGGGCTTCGCCCACATTTCTAGACTCAATCATTATGGGCTGTTCTCGCAGAGGTTTCAACCGAATAAGATATCGGTCAATCGGGAGTTGCAACTTTCAACTATGCAGCGCAGTTGCCGCAAATTGATGGGCGCGCGCGTCTCAGCCCGTACGCGGCTCCTGCGCGGAGAAGAACTTGGACCTGCGTAGGGTAAAATGAACCGAGCGCGCCGCCCTAGCGTCATTCCCGCATGACTGAGCGGCATACATTTTTGCGCGTATGCGAACGTGTGCCGTACGAGCGATCTCGAAGCGTAATCTGCCTTCCCTCTATGGCAAGAGTCAGCGTGGAATTCTTCGAAACATTAACCTCCCGACTTCGCCCTGAGGGCTGGTGCATGTCGCGCCGACGAAGTCTTGCTTTGAGACTGGGCCCGCCATAAGCCTTCGCCCTTCGCATTCGACTGATAGTCACTCGCTTTCGTACGAGGGGACGAGCCCCTCATCCGATCGTTCGGCACGTAGCCGCGACAATGGCGTCATAGGTAAGCCATCGAGGCCAGACTCTCTACAACCGCAGCAGCGAAGGCGGGCATGATCTAAATACAGAAAATCGTTGATTCACGCGTCGCGCGCTCTGATGCCAGCCAGAATACCGTTTAGAGTCTGATGTAAGACCTCATGCATCTCCGCTGCGCAGCCCGCATTCGCCAGACTACGAAACCTTATACGACTTCCGCTCAACCTCGCGCCCACGCACTCGCTTTCAATCATTTCGAGGCGCGTTTAGCGTGTCCTGAGGGCGTACGCCGAACCGCCGACGGTAGTGCGATGCGAAATGACCGTAATGCGAAAATCCCCAGCGCATTGCCACATCCGTGGTCCGCATCGTTGCAGGATCACCGGACTTTAGTTCCGCATGTACTGCCTTCAGGCGGAGTTCGCGCAAATATGACATCGGCGACTGATCATACGTTTGGCGGAAAGCGTAGAACAGAGCGCGGGAACTCACTCCGACGCTGCGTGCGATATCTTCCACCGATGTCGCCTCGGCGAGATTTGCGCGCATATAATCCTCGGCGCGTTTGACGTAGGCGGGCCTTACCATCAGTCGCCCCGACATTCCTTGGATGTACTCCGAACAATTGCTCGGATGAGCCAGGAGGAGCGTGTCAATCAGCAGGCGTTCGCAGCGCTCGGCGTAAGCGGGACGCGAGAGCAAATCAGGGAATGATGCACTTCCCTCCAAGACGTGCCCGAGTGCACTCCGCCATGCCTTCCCCGCAGGCTGCGTGAGGTCCAACGTGGGATCAAAGCGAATTCCTTCCTTAGGAAGAAGTTCAAGGTGCTCCAAGCACGCCCGCTCCAGCGCCTGCTGCTCGATCCGGACAATGACCTGCCGAAGATCGGAAGGAAATCGTAGCTGTGTGGCTTCCTGAGGTGAAAGGATCGCCGCTACATCACGGCTGCCCGAAACCTGGTGCTTCCCGCACGTATAACGTGCCACTCCTCGAACAGGCATTTGGATCAAGGTGAAGCTGCCCAACTCGCCTGCATCGACCTCAACTTCGGCGCCGTATTGCAGATAGAAGATGTGCAGACTTCCGATTTTTAAGGAACGAAATGATGCGTCGATCTCTCGAGCCGGCCCGGCTAGTGACATGCGGTGCGGCTTAATTGCCCGCCCGATCATATCGATCACGCGATCGGGATCGAGCCTGCCCTGAAACTCGACACCGAAATTGCGGAACGCGCGAGGCGTCCCATCGTACCAGCTAGGATAAGTGTTCATGGCGTTGTCGCTTTGCAGGATGCGGTCCGATTAGCGCTGCGTGAGTCTGTCTACTTATAAATGGATGTGGCAATCAATTCGGCCAAGGCCCAGCGTTTTTCCTTCTTCATCGCTCCCCTCTCCCGCCGACTGCCTGCAACTCTGACTACGCCTTTTTCAACCAGGGTGTTCACGGAATGCAACCGTGTTCTTATCGACAGTCGGCGCTCCCGTTCGTAGCCCGACTGAAGCCTTCGCTGTGACCTGACAACTGCCTAGGCCCGCCGCCGCTCAAGCATTTGCCTCCCCCCTACATTTCAGCAATACGTGTACGTAGTATTTTGAACTCAATTTAGACACGAGAGCGACAGGTGTCAAGATTGCGGGAAACCCTAGTTGTTTCAGTGTTCTTAGCGTCCATACCCTACCGACAGACCTGTGCGGGTTTTCCACCCTTACTTAGTACGTGACCGTTCTATTTTTGTACGTGTGCATGACATTTCCCGTCACATCCGACAAATTCTTCCCAACGCAAAGTGCATCGCCGATGCCTTGTTCGCGCGGTGCACCGTTTTTGGATCCAATAAGTCCTCGCCGCCCCGCGCGATCGGCGACTTCCACCGACTGAGGCCAACTTGTGCACCTATCATGAAAGATGTACGGGATATGAAACCGGTTAGCGACAAGGTCATACGAGCCCTGCCCCAGGAAAAGCGGGCGGGAGACAATTTGAGCCTAAATGCGCCAATCGAGCCTGTCACCACTTCCCTTTTTTTGACATCCTCCCCGCCCTAAAGGACGGGGATTCCGACGGGTGCGCCAGCACCGTCGGTAGGTTCCTGCTTCCTCGGACGGCCTGACTGCACCATCCCTCCACAGGCAATCGCGGCGTACGCCGCCGCTAAAACGTTGATAGCGCCGACGTGGTCGGCGTTTGCCTCGTGCCCGCACTTGACGCAGGCGAACAGCGCTTGCGTCTTGCGGTTCCCGGCAGAAATTTGGCCGCAACACGGGGCAGGTGCGGCTCGTGTTCTGTGGCGGGACGGCGACGAAATAGCCGCCGCGCCACGCCGTTTTGTACTCCAGCTGCCGCCGGAACTCGCCCCATCCTTGATCCAGGATTGCCTTGTTGAGCCCCGACTTCGCGCGGACGTTTCGCCCCGGCGCGTCGACCGTACCGCTGGCCGACTTCACCATGTTACGCACCTGCAAGTGCTCGACAGCAACCATCGCGTGGCTTTTGCTGATTGCGTTCGATGCCTTGTGCAGGAAGTCCGAGCGGGCGTTCGAGATGTGCGCGTGGATGCGCTGAACGCGGGCCTTTCCTTTTTCCAGTTCGCCGAGCCCTTCACCTTCCGGGCCATGCGACGCTGATATTTCGCGCCGTTCTCGCGGTCGACTTTGACTTGCTTGCGGTCCGGGTAGCGGAACCCGTCACGCTCGCCCTTGCGCTTGAAGCGAGGGAATGCGGCGCACTTCTCGAAAAAGTTTGTGAAAGTGAAAGCGCGGTCGAGGTCAAGAATCGCCTCGTCGCATGGATGACGCGGCGCCTCTTTCAGCCACGGCGTATCCTCGCTGCTGCGCTATTCCGTGAAGCGCTTCTTCATCGCGAAGCCGGCGATGAACTTGCCGCCATCCGCGTGAGTTTGCTTCTGCAACGCCAGCGCCTTGTTATAGACGAAGCGACACGCGCCCGCGAACTGGCGCATCTTGCGCCCCTGTTCGTCGCTCGGCACCGTCGCCAGTTGCATCATCAGGTCCGCAGCCGTGATGAATCGCGTCTTGATACCGGCCTGTGTCGCCCGATACCGGTTATGCTCAACCGGATGAAGTAAGGTGGGTTATCGCCGCAACAGGCGACCTCAAGCACCAGACGGACGTCTTCGGCGCCTGCGATACCGGCCTGCGTAGCACGGAAGCGGTGGCGCTGAAGTTCACGGATATCGGAAGCCAGCGTGGAAAGCAGCGTCTACACCAGGGCAACTGCCGCGAGCACGTCTACGCGACGCGCACGGACCACCTAAGCTCGAGCAGCTGACAGCGATGTTGCCCATCGGGCAATCCCGCTGCACGGCGCTGGCCTGCATGTGCTGCGCTCTTCCAGCCGCGCGCGCCGATACAATACGCACCGTCTAGCGATCTCCAACCAGCGTCTTCTCACCTTCGATGAGCGTGGCGTGACGTCCCGGGGAAAGGACTACGGGTACATCCGCTACGAGACCATGCCCCCCGGGGCGCCGAGTTCCTGCGTCGCGTTCTACTGCGTGTGTTGCCCCGGAGCGTTCCCTCGCATCCGCCACTACGGGCTGCTCCCAACGCTGTGCGTCAAGCAAATCACGCAAACGTGCGTGAACCGCTGCACGTCACCCCAAAAACTCGACTCGCCATCCAAGCAGCCCGCTGTTGCGTCCCAGCCGCCTTCATCTGCCAGCACTGTGGGCACGGATAAGCTCAATATCAAATTCAGCGCACCGCACCGATTTGAGCGCCACCGATGCAGGCCTCCCTACTGACGCGGGGGCCTAGAACTGCCAGTCCATCGTCGGCATTGCGGCGACACGGTCCATAGGTGCGTGTTTTTTCCTGCCGCATCGGACAGCCTTCCGCACGTACGCCCCACCCTCGCCCTTGCGGCAGCGCATAGCAACATGCTGAGGATGCCAGACCATCAATCGCAAAAGCCACACGAAATTCCAGGCGAGCTTGGGCCACTCCGCGGTCAGCCCCTCTCGGCGTAATCGTCGTCTGCCCACACCGCCGCCGCACGCTCACGGCCACGTTATTGAGGGAATACACCGTATATCCCTCTAAGGAAGCAGTCAAACTCCTCAAGGCTACCAACTGGAAGGCGCGAGCCGTCCGTTCTCCGCTTAACAAACAATATCAACTGGCAAGTCTTGCGCTCAACCGCTCGCACTTTGCTGGTGACTGCCCCCATCATAGAACCCTCGTATGCCCATCCGTGACACGCTCGCGCGATACAGTAGACGATTAAGCCACATAGCTCCCAGCGTATCGGGCTACTAATCTACGTGACTTTAATGCGGCTGCCTAATATTCGCGATTTCGGTCGCCTTCAATTCCTATTACGGTCCCGCGGGTCTAGCTCCGTAGCGCCGCACTCGCCAATGAGCTGGCGAATATTCCTAACAGAGCTACGGGCACGGTTGGCGATAGGACCTGACAATTTAGCGACTCCTGTACACAACCCCGAAACAGACGACGGTGCGTGCTGTGTCGCTTCACGCCGTGGACACGAATGTACTTCTTTTCGCCTATTGGACTAACTCCGCAGAAATCGGATAGCCGAACGTCTTTTGGAATCTGATTATCGGGACGTGCCCGATCAAATCAGCATCAGCACGGGCGCAACTACAGGCTTTCAATTTGAATCAGGAAGAGGAGACAACAGATGAAGGGGGAGTTCATGAAGCGTCGCTCCGCTGCATTAAGTGTGGTCGTCGCGGCATCATGCGCAGGTTTCGCGGTATCTGCGCATGCACAAAGCAGCGTCACGCTTGACGGAGTGGTCGATGCTGGCATCGACTATGTCAGCAATATCGGCGGGAAGAGTCAAGTGTCCATGGGAACCGGCATATTGGCGCCGAATCTATTCGGACTTCACGGCAAAGAGGATCTAGGAGGCGGCCTAGCCGCAACGTTCGTGCTACAAGGCCAGTACAACTTGGGCACTGGTGCGTCGATCGGCGGTCTGTACAGTTATCAATCGTATCTTGGGCTGACAGATGACAAATGGGGGAGCCTCACTGCGGGCAACCAGTACGACTTCATGTTTACGTCGCTGGCCGTCAAGCGATACGGCCCGGCGTTCCCATACATTTCCATTCTAAATCTGAGGAATGGCCCATTCAACGGATTGGGTGTCCCGAATCAGCCCACCGGCGCGTTCGATTTCGACCGCCTTTCGGGGCAGCGAGTCACAAATTCGTTAAAATACGAAAGCCCGAACCTCAGTGGATTTAGCTTTGGCGCGCTCTACGGTTTCGGCGGAGTAGCGGGCTCGTTTTCTCAAAACAGCTCACAGAGCTTCTCGCTGGACTATAGCGGCAAGCTGTTCAACCTCGACGCCGCATACACTTACGTCCGCTATCCCACCATCAACAATGGCAACTCCGGAATCCGCAACTTCGGCGTTGGCGGCGGATTGTTCCTTGGCCCGGCCTATCTTGATGCACTTTTCACCAACACCAGGAATACCTTTTCAGGTGCTGTTGTGAATGTGTACGAGATCGGTGGCATGTATCCATTCAGCCCATTCCTTCATCTCGCAGCAGCCTATCAGTTCATGGACGGCAACTCGGTGCTGAACAACAATAGAGCACACCAAGTAAATGCAACGTTAGTCTATTCCCTCTCGAAGAGGACGGATGTATATACAGCCTTCGCATACCAGCACGCAGTTGGCAACGGGGCACTCGCACAAATCATCCTGTATGGCCCGTCGGACAGCCGCAATCAGTTGACGTTTCGTATAGGTATGCGGCATGTTTTCTGAACCCGGCAAGCCTGCTTGACGTCTCAGGTGGGCGGCGCCTGTTCCTTGCGTCGCCCGCCCCTCCCCATTTTGCTTCAGAGAACGACGCGTCCGAACGCCGTGATTTGTGGTTCCAAGGGATTAAATACCTACAGATTAAATACCTACCCCTCAACACTCATTGAACCAAGAAGCACGACTCGCTTCCAAATGACGCGGGCATCGATCTTACGCGGGGGCGAATTTGTGTTGATCTCCAATCTTGCTCCGTGTCGACACAGAGAGATGAGACGACGACGTCTGTGACACGCTACAACAAACTATTCCTTCAGTTCTCACACTACCGGCGGTGCGCTCGACTTCAAAACCGGCTGGCGCCGTACAGCCCGCTTCCGTTCGCCTCGCACATTGGGCGATTCAGCGGCGATGCCGTTCGCGGGAGTAGTTATGTTGCGTATTTCGGCGAAGCCGAACAGTGATTTCGGTTGAAGTCGAACAGGGTTTCCGGAGGAAGGTGAACAGCCGTTTCGCTTGAAGTCGAACAGTTTCGGGGTATTCCGAAATCGGTGTTCGGCGTTCCGAAACGCGTGTTCATCTTCCCGAAATCGGTGTTCAGCCCGCCGAAACGGCTGTTCACTGCGCCGAAATGTGTGTTCGGCGTGCCGAAACGAAAGGCGCGGTTTCGGTTGGCGGTACTGCGGATGGCTCAATCGGCCGGCGGTTAAGGTGGCTCCTTTTGGGAGAAACCGACGATGCCGGCTCACCGGACAACCATGCGCAAAATAAAAGATGTGCTTCGCCTGAAATGGACCTGTAATCTGTCTCACCGGCAGGTGAGCGGTGCGCTCGGCGTCGGGCTCGGTACCATCACCCAATACTTGCAGCTTGCCGCTTCCGCAGGCCTGGACTGGGCGAAGATTGAGCCGTTGTCCGAGGCGGAACTGGAGCGGTTGCTCGTCAACGGCGCCGTTCCGTCGACGGCCGCAGGCAAGCGTATAGAGCCTGATTGCGCCTGGATTCACCGGGAGTTGCACCGCAAAGGCGTGACGTTGCAGTTGCTGTGGGAAGAGTACGTCGGCGCGAACCCCGGCCAGAAGACCTTGCGCTACACGCAGTTCTGTCAGCGATACAAGGACTGGGCCCAGACGTTGAAGCGCTCGATGCCCCAGCAACACTACGCCGGCGAGAAGTTGTTCGCCGACTGGAATGGACCCCGAGCCGGTTTGCTTCCGTTGAAGGGCGACTCGATGCGCAAGAAGAACGCACCTGATCAAAAAGTAGCCTGATCTCGAACACCCGCAGTACAATCTAAGCACTACGCAGCACCTCCCTCCTGGCCTGTTCGACTTCACCGAAACGGGCGTTCAACTTCCCCGAAATACGCAGTTATGTCGAGCAGCACTTGCCGCAAATCTGCAGAATGTCATCCATTCCTCTCATCAATTCCCGGTTCTCGCTAGCGTCATCTCGTACGTCGTACCAATCGCAATTCCGCCGCCCAGTTTAGCTGCTCGTTCGCGCTTGCGCTGCTCAAACTTTCGCAGTCCAAACTAATGACTCTAATCGG
Organism: Paraburkholderia sp. JHI869; assembly: GCF_038900775.1. Taxonomy (NCBI): domain Bacteria; kingdom Pseudomonadati; phylum Pseudomonadota; class Betaproteobacteria; order Burkholderiales; family Burkholderiaceae; genus Paraburkholderia; species Paraburkholderia sp. JHI869. The sequence continues at coordinate 5,347 of NZ_JAYMSC010000060.1, read as the reverse complement.
CGCGACCCGCAATTCCTGAATCATCCACACAGCTTTGGGTGGCTCCTTCTGCGATTGCTGCATCGCACAGGCCGCGCCGGGCGTACTCTGGCTACGGTGTCGCGCCCTCACGCGGGGGGACGCGTCTGAGCAGGTCCGCGCCGTAATCGGCGCATGGAACACTTTGGATCGTGGGCGCTATCGCCACCTGTGGTCTCGATTGCCCTGTCAGCGGAAATCTGCCGAGCAAATCAGGCCGCACTCCACCACCGCCTTCGCCCTGATGGGGACGCGTCGCGGCGCGGATCTGACCGGTGTTCGTGTTCATAGGCAGATTCATATAGTGCCGGGGACGGCGCATAGGAAACCATGCTTGCGTACCGTCCACTCGCCTTCTCGGTAGACCCGCTGTCCGGTGCTGAGCTCGTCCTATTCACGGTTGGTGGTAGGAAAACACGCGCGCGCCTCGAGAGCAAGCTATCCTTAGCGATACTGCCTACACCAGTCGAACAACTGATTCGCGTTGACTTCACAACTGCGTGCGATCTCCCACCGAACGTCCATCCGATAAACATCTCCGCGACGATCCGGCTCCTCTCGTTCGAGATGGGTGTGTCAAAACCCGCGCCTTCGACGTCGGGCGCGAACATCGAACCATCAGAACGCGCTTTATCGGTTTTGCTGAACGCTGGGAAGGGTAAAGCGGCGCCCGAAAGCCGAGAAATTCCGGGTTTGGATACATCGTCGTTCGGGGTATGAGGCCAATTCTCGCGCGCCTGCGTGTTCAGTGACCTCGGGGGGGCATGATTACTCTATCGGCCTAGGTGACGTACGTCCTTCTCGAAAGATGGCGACACCTTCATCAGACACGCACACTGCGACCGTTGGATGCTAACTGATCAATCGCATCACTTGTGATTTGAGAGCGATCTACCGGAAACGGCGAAAGGCAATTAGAACAAAAACCGAAGCTGAAAATCGCGTACTTCGGAGTCGTGCGCTCGTAATATCCGAGATCAATCGTCAAACGTGCAGGTGTCAACGCCGATCTGATTATTTAGAGCAATTCAGAGCGGGGCTGAGAACGCCGGCCCCATTGCGAGGCGTGGTGGCGAGGCCATACTATGAGACAGCATGGCGGCGATTTCCTGTTTTCCAGCGCTAACAATGCGATAAGAATTCATTCGCCAATCAAAATGAGGGCGTTCTATACGAGTTCTCATGCTACGTCCCCCCCATAGTGCCGGCATCACCAACTTGCTTAGCCGGCGGCTCCAACGGCATGTGGCACAGTGGAGCACGCCGGATCTTGCCGTCTAGAAACGCGTCGCTTAACGTTCCACCAGCGCGAGCACCCGACACGGACTCCCAGATCCACGCTTGATCTTAAGCGGCGGCGTAATCAGCACGGCCCCGGTAGGCGGGAGCCGATCCAGATTCGCGAGGCTCGACAGACCGAACTTGTTATTGCCGTGCATGGTATGGTGGCACGGGAACGGCTTCGCAAAAGCATATGCCTGCCCAGCATCCGTACCCACGGGTTCCGTTCCAAAACCGATCACGTCGCGCTCCATTGCCAGAAACTCAGGCACATCCGCGTGAGGACCAGGCGAGTGACCGCCATCTTCGCGCTCGTTCAAGAAGCCGTCAGTAAGAGCACGCGTAGACCAGCCGGTCCGCATCAGAACCCACGCGCCGGCAGGAATCCGACCGTGTTTTGCCTCCCATGCCTCGACATCCGCAACAGTCAACAGAAAATCCTCATTTTCCTTGACCCGATCGGAAACGTCGATCACACAAGCCGGTGCGATAAACTTCTGCACCGAAATCGTATCGGTCGCACCGTCGGGATAGTCTTTGCCCGTAATCCAGTGTACAGGCGCGTCGAAGTGAGTACCGGTATGTTCACCACAAGAGAAGTTATTCCAGTACCAGTTCGGCCCGCGCTGGTCGAAGTTTGAAATCTCTTCCAGACGAAATGGCGCCGTCTGTCCGTATTGCGGCGGCAGGTTAATCACCGAAGTCCGCGCCTGAAGCGTATGGCTCAGGTCGATTACCTCAACATTGCCCTGTGTGATCGCTTGGGCAAATTGCTGCAGGATGGTTGTCATTGAATGTGCTCCTTGTTTCACGTTGGATTACAGATTATGAACGGCCCCCTCTCGCCCATTGGAAGCGCTGCCGCAGACGGACTATCGCGCCACGATTAAGAGGAACCGTTGTTGAGACCGGTCGAACCGGGCAACGCTCCCGTGAGCGCTGCCCGGATCACGGCCTCCGGTCAAGCCAAATCATTGAAAAGGAACCAGCAGGAAACCTTCAGGTTTACTGTGGACCAAAGATTGCGCCTCAGAGGCTCGCAGCCGCAGGACTACTACTGCGTGCGGGCTTAAGTACCGTTAGTCGCAGCGTCGGATAGACGACAACGCAGATCACAAATACGCTGATCGCTTCTACGGGAATGACTTTGGACAGAACATAGTGGGAAAGAACTACAGCTGCAATCGTGGTTACAACACCCGCCCAGTTGACGTCCTCAGGCGTTCCGAGTTCCCCGTCCTGGTTCGTGAAGAACCGCTTGACGATAAAGTAGTCGGCAACAATGATGCCAGCGAACGCCGTGGTCAACACGCCCAACATCGTAATCCACGAGTTCACCAATTCAAGGATCTGCCCGTAAAGCATCAGCAATCCAATGATATTGGCGAGAACAACAAACGTCAGTCGGCCAGGCCTGAAATTTACCGCGTCGAACAGGTTGGAGAGCGACAGCGATGCGCTGTAAGTGTTGAGAACTTGTGTCTTCCCCTGAGTGAGCACCATCATCAAGGCGCCCAGTCCACCCCCGAACACCACGAATGCGGCGGTGATGCTGTCGGGGCTTTGTAGCGAGGCGTGCAGCGCTGCCTCGTGTGTCATTCCCGCAGTGTGGGTGTAGAAGTCCACAAGTGCGGGAATCCCAGCGTACATAATCACGCCGCCGACTACGAGCATCAATACGTCCATCGACAAATTGCCGATCAGGGCTGCGATCGCAATGTCTTTCGAGCGGCGCGCGTATCGGCCGAGATCTGCGTCAAACAGCGCGAGCGCTCCAGCGGAGCCAATGAGCACATTCACGGCAAAGATAAACTTTTGCATGTCGGTTTCTGCCCCCATCGCTTTAAGCGTATCAAGTGGGAACTGAGAGCCAAAGGAAAAGAGGTCCGCGACCGAATGCGAGCTGCTGGAAATAACGACCTGCACGATGTAAGCCATCACTGCAAGCGAAAGTACGAGCGAAATCGATGATACTCGGGCGACCAACCCAAAGCCGTAGGCCGTCAGCAGGATCCAAATGGCTGTCATCAGACCATAGATGACGATTCGCGCTACGACCGTATCAGCAATTCCGAAGTAGAAAAGGAAGCCTCGATACAACAGCGCGTTCTCCAACGCCAGAAATCCGATGATCATGAACGCGAAAATCAGCGACGATATGATCGATCCTCTCCGACCGAACCCGAAATAGCGTGACATGACGGTACTCGACAACCCCGACCGATAGGCGACGTGGCCGCAGGCCCAGCCCAACAGAGCGCCAACAACAGTCACCAGCACGCCTGCAATGAGCCCAATTTTGATACCAGCAACGAAGGTGACCAACGCCCCAAAGAACAGCTGGACGAGTGAAACGACAATGCCGGCGGTGTTCCATGTCAGGGCAAGCCACCCTTTTCGCGCTTCATCCGGCACCCGCTCCAATGCGTGGTCTTCAATCGTTACGCTAAGACTTTCTTCCTTCATAGTACGTCGCTCCTCTTACGCTCCTGTACACGCATTGGCCTATCAGTCTTCGCTGAAATACGCCTCCGCCCCATGTTCGAAGCTATCATCCCCGCACACAAATTCTCTCGCCATCCCGTTCAAGCAACGGATGTCCCATTACTGAAAAAACCCTCCAAAGTTCAACGAGCGGTCACGAACCAGGCACTTTGAGGCGGTGTGAGCCGCAAGGCGCAGCAAGCCGCGCAACAATGCCGTCGAGCTTTCGCAGCCGCGGTGGTGCACCGTAGTGCTGGGATCGTAGCGTGCGTTTGACCAGCCTGCGAGGCGCCAATCTGGCCCGCCATACGCCGTAGCAGCGCGGACAAACGCTACATACAACTCAGTCGAATCGAAATGGGAATCGCACGATCGGTCAGCTTTCCGACTGAGATTGATCTGTCAGATGTATGGCTGGTCCGCCCAATTCCTTCTCAGTTCCGACGATCGATTTTCAACCTCTCTAACATCTCGTCGCCGTTTTCCGTATAGGAAGACTTCTCGCCGGCGCGTTTCATCCGCATTCGCTCGGAGGACGATATGGTTAGATTATCTATCAATTCCAATGTTAAAAACGGCCCGACCAAGTAACGGGCAGCATTCTTCATCAAGAAAGTATCTTCTCCTTACGAATGCACACCCACGTATTTCGTATTACTAAGTAATGATCAAATGATTCGACACTTTTCGCTATCTGGACGTCATTCCACGTCCATCTTCGAGAAGAAAAGATGATTTACACCAGACTTCAATGACCTTATGAACTACGGAAGAAGCGTCTTCGTGCGTCTGATAATTTCATATTTAAATTTTCGCGCATAGCAAAGCTATACGATTTGCTCTTCGTTGACATCCTTATATGAACACCTCCCCGTTGGCAAGGTTGGGTTTTAGTGTGTGAGACATAGAGGTTGCGTTTGCAGTCTTATACATGGCCTCGTCCCGTTTGCCAAATGATCCGGCCTACAGCGAACAGGTGCTGGATTGCATATATACATTCGGCCTGTTGATGGCACAGTTGTGCCTGGCCCCAATGGATTTCGCCCGACGACTCCTTCATATATCCACGGCTTCGAAAGCCCTAAGTCTGCGCAGGTTCTGTCGTCGACGGTCCAACCTGTTTTGCCATTGAATCAGATCATTTGTGCAACCAAAGAAGAGGTGACGCTATGACCATGACGTGATCGGGAGTCCGCTCATACCGGCGGCGCATACTCCTGACCGCGTGCGAGCAACACCCAGATCGTTCTGGCTATCTTGTTCGCGAGTGCTACGACGGCGACGTTTGTTCCGCGTCGCGCCTGAACCTCGAGTATCCATCGAGAGAGTTTGTCCGTATGCCTTACGGCTTGCTGAACGACCGATCGGGCGCCGTGTACGAGCAGCATTCGCAGATACCCGTTACCGCGCTTCGTAATACCGAACAGACGATCTTTGCCCCCTGAGGAGTGCTGACGTGGCGTCAAGCCAAGCCACGCCGCAAACTGCCGACCGTTTGAGAACTCGGAGGCGCTTCCGGCCGCAGCGATCACGCCGGTTGCGATCATCGGTCCGACACCACGGA
>NZ_JAYMSC010000059.1:0-28360 GCF_038900775.1 Paraburkholderia sp. JHI869 | reverse complement strand
TCCGCTGAACGCAGGCGCCCTGCTGCTTCAACCGCTGACCTTCAACAATGAGTGAACACAGAAACAGAGAAAGATGCGACATCTGTAAATGGCTGGCAGGACGACATCTGTATCTGGCCATGACATTGAAATGTTCGCAAACATCGAAACCCACCGCATCACATCTCGACAATCACCTTCAGCGCCTGCGTGCTGGCCGCCTGCGAAAACGTCTCATACGCCTTGGTCATGTCGTCGAACGCAAACCGATGCGTGATCAGCCGCGTCGGATCGATGCGTCCGGCGTGCACGGTCTTGAGCAGCATGGGCGTGCTGACCGTATCGACGAGACGCGTCGTGATCGACACGTTGCGGTCCCAAAGCTTGTCGAGGAAAAGCGACGCCGGTACGCCATGCACGCCGATGTTCGCAATCACGCCGCCGGGCGCCACGATCTGCTGGCACAGCTCGAACGTCGCTGGCACGCCAACGGCCTCCATGGCGCAATCCACGCCCACGCTGCCCGTGAGCTTCATCACCGCATCCACGGCGTCGCCCGCGCGCGGATCGATGCAGGCCGTCGCGCCGAATCGCTTCGCGCATTCCAGACGGTTCGCGTCCATGTCGATCATGATGATCTGAGCCGGCGTATAGAACTGCGCGGTCAAGAGCGCGGCGAGCCCGATCGGTCCCGAGCCGACAATGGCGACCGTGCTGCCGGGCTCGACCTTGCCATTGAGCACGCCGCATTCGAAGCCCGTCGGCAAGATGTCCGAGAGCATCACGAGTGCGGCTTCGTCGAGGCCGTCGGGAATCCGGTACAGACTCGTTTGCGCGTGCGGAATGCGCACGTACTCGGCTTGGGTGCCGTCGATGCGATTGCCGAGAATCCAGCCGCCCGTCTTGCAGTGCGAATACATGGCGCGACGGCAGTATTCGCACTGACCGCAGCTCGAGATGCACGAGACGAGCACGCGATCGCCGGCTTTGAGCGTCGACACGCCGTCGCCGACTTCATGGACGACGCCCACGCCTTCGTGGCCGAGAATGCGGCCCGGCTCGCAGCTCGGCACGTCGCCTTTGAGGATGTGGAGATCGGTGCCGCAGATCGTCGTCTTCGAGATCTTGACGACGGCGTCGCCGGGTCCCTGCAAGGCGGGCGTCGGCCGCGTTTCGAGCGCGAACCTGCCCGGACCGTTGTAGACCAGTGCTTTCATGGTTCCTCCATCGACAACCGGAAATCCGCCGGCTCGCCGAGCGCCCTCCTTTCGGTGTGCGCCGGCGCCCGGCGAGTCCGTCTTCCGCTGCAAGGTTTGCATATTTCGATGCACGGCGAGCCGCCGTGTGCGGATTCGAAAAACGCAACGACATCGCCCTTGCATTCACGATCGTAGTACTTACGAAAGGCGAACCGCTTTCCAATGTCCGATGGCCACGAAGTGATGGCGTGGACCCTTATGCGTTGCGCATGGTCCGGTTGCGCGTTCGACGACTAGAACAGATGCCGGATACCGACCTGCACGCCGAATTCGCTTTGGCCGGGTCCCGGTGTGAGGAACGAACCCGTCGTAATGCTGGCGCCCGCCATCTTGAATTGCGCGGTACCGTAGTTCTTCAATTCGGAAATCGTGCCGTAGATTCGTGTCCCCTTCGAGAGGTCATAGTTGACGATTGCCCCATACTGCAGGGCGTCGTTGCCGAGATGCGTGCTGTCCTTGGTGTAGGCCGCGCCGGCTCCCACGCTGAGGAATGGTGTGAATCGGTAATCGGCCGAAAGCGAGTACGTGCTGTGCCAGTCGCCTGGCGTATTGCCAACCGGCCCGACCGTCGGGTCGTATTTGCCCGCAGGGTTGCTGAGCGCATTGCCGGTGGTCGCGGAAATCACCTCGTTGGCGCGGAAATAGCCGACGTAGATGCGCCCCCACCCGTAGTCGAGATTGCCGCCCGCCATGAATTCCTGCACGCGGTTGGAGACCGTGGCGTTCGCGGCGTTCAAATAGGCGAGCGCGAGATAGACCGGGCCCTGGCTCGTCTGCACGCCGGCCTGGTACACGGCATTGCCCGCGAGCGTGCCGGGCTGCCCGCCCACCGAATAGTGCAGTTCGACCTGCGTGCCATAAAACTTCGGCGAGATGTACGCAATGTCGTTATCGACGCGTGCCAGCCAGTTCGCAAAGTTGTTGTAGCCCGAGGCATAGGTGGCCGCGCTGAAGGCGTCCATATTGCCGCTCCAGGCGAACATTGGCGTGTTCTGCCGCCCGAAGCGCACCTCGCCGAACCCGCCGCCCAAGCCGACCCACGCCTGGCGATCGAAGAAACGATAGCTGTTCTGCAACTTGCCCGTGCCCGGATCGAAGCCGCTTTCCAGCGCGAAATTCACGCGGTATCCGCCGCCAATGTCCTCCGTGCCGCGCAGCCCCCACCGGCTCGTCATCAAGCCGTTGTTGCCGAGTACGGCAAGCGACGTGGTCTTGCCGCCGACTTTCGTGTTCTGGTAGCCCGCGAACACGTCCAGCACGCCATAGAGCGTCACCGACGATTGCGCCATTGCCGGTGTGCTGAAGATGACAGCTGCACTGATCACCGATAAGCTAAGGATTCCTCTGTTTAACGACATCGTCACTTTCCCCTGTTGTTGACTTCTTGATAGATCGCTGCTGGTCTGAAAGCTTCAGCGTGCGCGGCCGGTGGCAAGCATGCGCTTGACTACGAGTGCGAGCGGCACGGTGAAGCAAAAGTGCGACATGAAACCGCCGATGATGACGACTGGGTCGTAGTAATTGGGATGGTTGTCGGATGCGATGCTGATCGCCACATGCATGACGATCCAGGCAAGGATCGCGTAAAAGAGCGCGACGAACGTGGCCTCGTAGCCGCGGCGGCGGAAATACGGCCAGATCGCGGCGAACAGCACGCCCCACCCTATGGCAAAGAAGAAATGGATCGCAGTCCCAAGGACATAGGCCCAGATGCCAAGCGCGTCCTGCACGCCCTTGCCGAACACGAGACCGGTGGCATTGCGGGGAATGCCCGCAAGCGGCATGAGATGCTGGGCGCCAACCCAGATCAGCGCCTCGTAAATCCAGATGATGACCGCGCCTGTCAAGCCGCCGGCAATGCCGGCGCGCAAGATTGCGCCGAGAGTCGGCTTGCCGTCGATTGCCGTTCTCGTTCCTTGATATCCACCCTCACCCACGCTTGCATTGCCGCTCATCGCCATCTCCTCTTTTATTCCTGCACGAAATGATTTTTCGTCAAGATAGAAACGAGGGAAGCGGAAAACTACATCGGGTTAACGGCAAGCGAGATGCGTCTGGCAAGCAAGAAAGCGCGCGCAAGGCAGGCGTGCGGTTCGGGACGAACCGCGCAACGCCAAGCGGGACAAGGCTCGGCGCGATCCTGGGATGCAACGCGCAAGGCCGGCGGACCGGGTTGCGGACCCGGTCGCCGATAAGAGAAATCGATACGGCGGAAACGACTTCGCAACGCTACGTCTGCAAACGCGCCTCACCCGGAGGTGCCGGAAGGCGCATCGACTATCGGCTGCTAACGCTCGGTGACGATCGCGAGCGCATTGACTTCCGGGGGAGGCAAATCATTTGCCCGCCTCCTGGTTTTGCCGCCCCACTCACCTGCCCTGCTTTACCCGCAGCAATAGGCGCAGCAGCACCGGCAGCACCAGCAGCACGAGTGGCATCTGCACGATCAAGCCCGAGATGATCGCGACGGCGAGCGGTTGCTGCATCGCAGAACCCTGGCCGATCGCGAAGGCGAGCGGCAGCAGCGCAAGAATGGCGGCAATGGTCGTCATCGCGATGGGCCGCAGGCGGTTGCGGCCCGCAGCCTGCAACGCCTCCTCGAGTGGCATGCCTTCGTCACGCACGAGACCTTGAAACTCGGAGACATAGAAGATTGCGACTTCCGTCACGATACCGACGATCATCGTCATGCCCATCATCGCGGAGATGTTGAGCTCGATCCCCGTTAGCCACAGTCCGATGAAAACGGCGCCCGTAGCGAGCAGCGGCATCGCCATCACCGCGAGCGCCACGCGAAAGCGTTCGTAAAGGAATAGCAGCAGCCCGAACACCAGCGCCACGGCCGCGCCGAAGACTGCGAGCAGTCCCTTGAATGCGATCTGCTGTTGCTGGTACAACCCACCAAGTTCGTAATAGACGCCCGTTGGCAAAAGCGCGGGATCGGCAAGCGCGCGCTGCACGTCGGCGATGGTCGAGCCGAGATCCCGCCCATCGATGCGCGCCGTCACCGCCACCATACGCTTGAGATTGTCGCGGCTGATTTCAGGCTGGCCGCTTACGTGCACCGGGTCGGCAACGCGTGAAAGCGAGAACATATGCCCGTCCGGTGCGCGCAACGGCAGGCGCGCGAGTTCGGTGTCCGTCATCTGCAACGCGCCTTGCGCACGTACGCGCACACCGACGGTCTTCGGGCCGTTCTGGAACTGCGTGGCCACGTTGCCGTCCAGCAGGTCCGAGACCTGTTGCGCGATCGCCTGCGGGTCCATGCCGACGGCCGCCGCGGCGTCGGGGCGTATGCGCAGATCGATGGCGTCGCCCGCAGGATTGATGCCGTCGTTCACGTCGACGATGCCGCTAATCTTGCCGATGCGCGCGGCCACACGTCGAGCGGTCGTGTCGAGCACGTGCGAGTCGTCCGAGTAAATCTTGATCTGCACGGGCTGCGGAACCGCCGTGAGGTCGCCGATCAGATCCTCCATCAACTGCGCAAGCTCGACGCTCACACCAGGCACTTTTGTTTCGATCTGCGAACGGATCTCCTCCATCACCGTGTCGATCGGCTCGCGGCTGCCCGACTTCAGGCGCACGAAGAAGTCGCCCTTGTTCGGCTCGTTCAGGTCGCCGCCCAGTCCCGCGCCGGTGCGGCGCGAGTACGTCGCCACATTCGGGTTCGCGCGGATGATCGCTTCGATCTGTTGCATCAGCCGATCGGTTTCCGTGATCGACGTGCCCGGCTGCGTGTGATAGTCGAGCACGAAACCGCCCTCGTCCATCGACGGCATGAAGCCGCTGCCGACCCGCGTGAACGCGAGCGCCGACAGCAGCGCGAGCGGAACGACGAGTGCGAGCACCCACACGGGCCGCGCGCTCACGCGCGAGACTAGCCGCGCGTAGGTGCGGTTCAGCCATGCAGCAAAGCGCGTTTCGCGATGCTCCTCGGCGTCTTTCGCTGTGAGCCAGCGGTCGCAGAGAATCGGAATGGCAAGCCACGTGACGAGAAACGAAATAAAGAGCGCGCTGGCCATCGTCACGGAAAGCGCCTTGAAGAACGCTCCCGTTACGCCCGAGAGAAACGCCAGCGGCACGAAGATGATGAGGGTTGCCGCGGAAGAGCCGGCGAGCGGCCGCGTGAATTCGAGCGCCGCGCTCATCACGCGGCCATGGAACGCATGCGCGCCCGCTTCGCGCATGCGCCGCGCGATGTGTTCGATCATCACGATGGCGTCGTCGATCACGAGGCCCACCGCCGCCGCCATGCCGCCGAGCGTCATGATGTTGAAGCCCATGCCGAACACGTCCAGCAGCAGAATCGTCGCGGCCATCACAATGGGTACGAGCGCCACGGCAATGAGCGTGATTTTCGTGTTGCGCAGAAACACGAAGAGCGTGAGCGCCGCGAGCACCACGCCAATCATGATGGCATCGCGCACGCTCGTAGCCGAGGCGATCACGAGTTCGCTCTGGTCGTACCAGTTCTGGAGCTTCACGCCTGGCGGCATCTGCGAACAGAAGTCCTTCAGGCGTGCGCGTATCGCCTGCGCCATCGCCACGCTGTTAGCGCCGGGCTGCTGGTAGACGTTGACCAGTACGGCATCCTGACCATCGGCGGTCACGCGGATCCATTGCGGCACGGTCCCCTGTGTGACAGTGGCGACGTCGCCGAGGCGGATCTGCGTCGCGCCCGCGGACGAAACGACCACGTTTTTCAGCGTATCGAGCCCGCTGAAAGCCGAATTCGCGACGACGAGATAGAGCTTGTCGTGGTCCTCGATGCGGCCGGTAGCCATCAGCACGTTGCCCGCGCCGATCGCGCGCGAGACATCGGCGACCGAAAGCTTGTACGCCGCGAGGCGCTGCGGATCGACGGCAACTTCGAGCTCGTCTCGCGCCCCGCCCGTCACGTCCACGCGGGCCACACCCGCAACCGAGGAAAGCAGCGGACGCAACTGGAACTGCGCGAGATCGTAGAGCTGCGAGAGCGACAAGCGCGACGACGTCAGGCTGTACGCAATCACGGGAAACACCGTCGGGTCCATGCGGCGCACCTGCATCGTGGTGCCCGGCGGCAGCGTCGCGAGGATCTCGGCAATGGCCGACTGCGCCTGCAACGTGGCTTGCGCCATGTCCGTGCCCCAGTCGAAATTCAGGGAGATCTCCGCCGAACCCCGGCTCGTGCGGGATTCCACGTCGCGTACGTTCGGTACGCGACGCAACGCTTCTTCCACCGGCATCGTGACGAGCGTCGCCATTTGTTCGGCGGGACGGTCGCCCGCGTCGAGCGAAATCACGGCGCGCGGAAAGGACACGTTCGGAAAGAGCGAGATCGGCAAACGCAATGCGGTAAGCGCTCCCGCAAGCGCGGCGAGCGCGATCACGAACAGAAGCGAGCGCCGATGGCGCTGCATCCACTGGCTGAACGTCATCGCGCGCCGCCTTGCGCTACGCGCACAGCCATGCCGTCTTCGAGTTCGTAGTTGCCAACGACGACGAGCGGCCGCGAGGCGTCGAGCGCGCCATCCACGCCGTACGCATCGCCGTGCTCGACTTTCACGCTCACGTCGACGCGGTGCGCCTTGTTGTCCGGCGCGACCTGGTACACATAGCTGCCCTTCGCGTCCTGAAGCACCGCGGCGCGCGGCACGTTCCACCACGTGCCGCTCTGCGTGTCGATGTCGGCACGCACACGCGTTCCTGGCAGGAATGCGGTGCCCGCGAGCGGCACGTTCGCACCCACGTTCACGAGCTGGCTTTGCGCATCGATGGCTGCGCCGACGAGCACGATGCGTCCTTGTGCACGCTGCGAACCGAGCGAGGCCGAAAGCGGACGCAGCACGACACGATCGCCGGCGCGCAGTGTGAGCGCATCGGCGGGTTCGACGCCCAGCGATATGTTCGCGGCATTGCCTGCGGGAGCGTTGGCCGCAACGAGCTGGGCGAGCGACGTGCCCGCCTGGATCTGGTCGCCCGGCGCCGCGGCAAGCTGCGCGATGACGCCGGCCACGGGCGCCGTGACGGTGTTCGAACCCGGGGCAATGCCCGTCGCGCGTTGCGCGGCGAGCGCCTGCTGTGCGTCGTCAAACGCCTTTTGCGCGGCGGCGAGTTGCGATTGCGTGGCGAGACCGTCGTGAAAGAGCGAGCCGGTGCGCGCGAGTTCGCCCCGTGCGAGCGTCGCCGCACTTTGTGCCTGCGTATAGGCGATCACGGCGTTCGGATCTGCCTGCACGACGAAGAGCGGCGCGCCGCGCGCAACGGTCTGGCCCGGCTGCACGAGCACGCGCGTCACGCGTGCGAGATACGGAAGGCTGATGGTCGTGGCGTTCGCGGCCGCGGACGCAACCGAGCCATACGCGACGACGGTTTGCGAAACCGGCTCGCGCGTCACGTGGACGACCTGCACGGCGGCAGAAGGCGCAGGCGTGCTGCCCGACGCACCGGTGTCGTCTGCGCGCGCCGCACGCGGCGCGAACAGCACTGCGCTGGCGGCCAGCGCGCTTGCAACGCCAAGCGCGCAGAGGGCGACACGCGTGCGCGTGCCGCAGAGGAAGCGATGGTCAGTCATGGAGATCAACGTGCAACGATGTTATTGGAGACTGCGCTTTCAGCCGTGGCGCCTCGCTCGGGCGGAGTCTGATAAGGATCGGGAATCGCGCTGCCGAGCAGCGCCTGGAGGCCAATGCGTTGTTCTGCGAGCGCTTCGCGCGCGGTCGCCGCATCGATGTGCCGCGCAAGCGCCGCGCTTTGCGCATCGACATACTGGCCAAGCACGATGTTGCGCGCCGCGTAGGCGTCGCGCGCCTGCGCGGCGGCACGCTCGAGCTCCGGCAGCGCAGCGTCGTCCTGCTCGAGTTGATGGGCAGCCATTGCGTTGTCGGCACGCAGATGAGCGATATCCGCGTAAGCCGCGTTCAGGCGCGTCTGATATTCGTCCGCGAGACGCTGTCGTGTGGCTTGCTCGATGGCGATATTGCCGCGATTGCGGTTGAATACCGGCAGCGTAAGATTGATTGCGAAGCCGCTTGTGTAGATTTCCGAAGTGTCGCGTTGCCGCGTAAAACCCACGGAGAGGCTCGGGAACTGGTTGAGGATCGCGGCGCGATACTTCTGCTCCTGCGCCTCGTAGCCTGCCTGAAGCGCGATCAGATCGGGACGGCGCTGTGTCAGCTTCCCAATGGCTGCGTCGAGCGTGGCATCGGGCATCGGCGCGACGGCCGTGTCGCCTGTGAGGGCAAGCGTCGTGTCGGGCGCGAGACCGAGCAGCGCGTTGAGATCATGGTGTGTCTGCTCGCGGGCGCGCTGCATGTCGGTGTATTGCTTGCGGGCGTCTTCATACGCTGTGAGCGACGCGGTGACGCTGTCGGCCGTCACGTTGCGCTCGCTAGCCGCGTGCGCAGTGCGCTCATAACGCGTGCGGGCCAGTGCCGTCTGCTGGGCGAGCAGCGGCAGCACCTCGTCCTGAAAGCGCGCCTTCACGTACAGTTGCTTCGCCTGCGCCACGACCTGCCACTCCTGCCAGAGCAGACCGAGGTCGGTCTTGCGAACCGTGGCGTTGGCGGACTTCGTATTCGCGCTGCGAGTGACGATTGCCATTACGTCCATGCTCAGGCCATAGCTGAACGCGCGCGAGAGCCCAACAGCGCCGGGATAGTCGCTGGAAACGCTCACCTGTGGATCTGGCAGGAGTCCTGCAGAAAATGCCTGCGCTTGCGCAATACCGAGGTCGTCACGCGCAAGTTTCAGGTCGGGATTGTTGGCGACGGCCAGCATCGCGACGTCTTCGATATCGAAGCCATTCACCGGATCGAAGCGATGTGCCGCAAGCTCGGGCAACGGCATTTTCGCGGGATCGATCTGAACCCGTGCGAGCGCATCTTGCGTTGTCAATGAAGGCCCCGTAGCCAGGGGCTGCGTCTTGTAGCTTGCGCATCCGGCAAGCAGCGCGGCGCCCGATGCAGCGGCGACGAGCGTGACACGCGCGCTAGCCGGGATGGAAAGACGAAAGACGCGCGACAAGGTCGCGCGAGACTGCGGGCTGGACAAAATACACTCCTCGAGCCAATCCCGCGCAGCATGAATGCGCGAGCATGGACCTGAACGCAAACACCACACGTTTGTGGGGCATTGCAGCAGGCATGCAGCGCATTCTGCAGGGTAAACGCTTATGCAATCCTTAAGCCGGTTTTCGTCTAGTCGTTAAGGCTTCTTCGCCGTCAGGTATGCGATGCGCTCAGCGCCGAGTTGCGTTCCGCTTTCGAAAATCGCCCGCATGCGAACTTCCAGATACGCGCGCTCGTCGCGGGTAAATTCCTTCTCGAAGACCTCTTCCAGGCTGGGCGCCAACGGGTGAGGCGAGGTGCGAAGAAACGTCTCCCAGGGCATGCCATCCTCGGTTCGCACTTCGATGTGCAACTCCAGATGAATGTCCGTGAACCCCGCGTCGATCGCGAAGCGCACAAGGTCGCGCTCCCCATAATTCGTGATGGGCAGCGCGCGCACTTTCTCCTCGGTGTCGGGAAACTGTGCCGCGCGGCATCGGAGCAGCAAGGGAAAGAACGGATCTTCCGTGTTGAATGCGCGGGTATCGACCAGGTGCTTGAGCATGCAGACCTCGAGCGCTTCGTCACGCAAGATCGGCTCTGCAATGGCGAAGCGGCCACCCGGTTTGAGTATGCGGTAGAGCTCCCGCATGGCAGCGGGCTTGTCTTCCACATACGCCAGAACCGCGCGCATCGTCGCGGCGTCGACGGCTTCATTGGCGATGCCTTCCAGCTTCTCTGCGCAGCCGTGAATGAATGCGCACTGCCCGCTCACGCCCAGACTTCGGGCGCCCTCTTCCGCGTGCCGCAGCAACGGCGTCGAAATATCGGTCATGAGCACCCGGATCGAGGCGCCGGCGCGCTCGATTGCGCGAAACCCGACGAGACCATCCCCCGTTCCGATGTCGGCCAATGTCATGCCAGGACGAAGGCGAACGTTATCGAGCACGCGGTCCGCGTACCTTGTGATCTCGGCACGCACACTGTGCTCATGTGCGCAATCGCCGCCATGACGCTGCTGGAGAATCCATGTGGACCAGTTGTCATGAGTGACGTTATTCGTAAGCGGCAACAAGATAGATTTCCAGGAGAAGCTTGAAGGGCCTGCGGGATCGTAGCTTTGTATTCTGATGAGCACCTTATCGAGGCAATATTCCCGGTGTGGAACCGTTATTTTCTCGCGCGAAAAGTGCTATCCACTTTTCATCTGAATAAAAGTCGCTTTCATTCCAGAGATAATCGTCGACGATTTTCATGGACAGACACGCCACGGCACGTGGCGTGTCTGCCAACCTGCGCGCCATCCAGCCCTTGAAAGCAGGTCATCGAGCGATTATGGATGGCGTGAATGCAAATCGAAGCACAGCTTATGCGAGCCTTAATTTGATTCGATTTCACCAAATAAATACTTCTTAAGTATCTGGAAGGCGCTCCGATAAACCGTGCGCTGTTCATGGTTTTTTCTCTTTTCTTCTGGAGCCCTTTTTATGACGATTCAGGCAGTTTCGAGCCAACCCGCCGCTGCGACAGCAGCGAATACCGGCGCGCAGAACCAGCAGGCGACTGCCGTTGCGCAACCGGCCAGCAAGACGCAGTCGCAGTCCAGTACGACGACTCAGAGTTCGACGTCGTCGGCTTCGTATGCCGTCACGATCAGCAACGCCGCACGCACTGCATTGGCCGAAGCCACCGAAACTTCGGTGCAGACCGCACAAGAAGCGAACCGCGGAGATCTACAGGCTCAACGCCTGCTTGCGAAGGAGCAGGCCAACAAGATTGGGTGACGAGCGAAGCGCGTGATAAACGCTGTCCGACGACAGTTACGCACGCGCTACGCTCTAAAGATCAGGCGCCGGAACAGACCACTGCGTACTTCGGTGCTTGTGATTCGCTTGCACGTTGCGCGAAAAACGCGACGTGCAAGCCATCAGCTTTTCGGCAGGACAACTCGACGTGCCCCAAGCACGTCGGCAAAAAGCCAACTGATAAGATAACTTTTCTTATCACAATGCTTCGATATTGACGAATAACTGGCAGCAACAAAAACGCGCCGCAGCCGGGTTCCTTCACGTTCACGCCGCGACTTGCGCGCTGTGTCCTGAAAGCAAACTTCAGCGACAATATGTGACAGCACGGCCGATCACGCCCGAAGGCATCACGGCGCAAATCCTGGCCGCAACCTTGCGGGCGCGCAGACGCTCTCCGACATCGAGCTTTTGCGACTAATCAGGCAGGAGGTTTTATGCAATCGCGGGATCACTGGAATCGCGTCTACACGACAAAGACGCCGACCCACGTAAGCTGGTTTCAGGAGCATGCACTCCAGTCAGTGGCGCTCATTCGTCAAGCGGGCCTGTCGAAGGACGCGGCCATCATCGACGTGGGCGGCGGAGCCTCGACGCTGGTCGACGACCTCGTGGCGGACGACTACCGCAACGTCACAGTGCTCGACCTTTCCGACGCTGCGCTCGCCGCCGCCCGCACGCGCGTGGAAACGCGGCTGGGCGAACGCGCAAGCCGCGTTGAGTGGATCGCGGGGGACATCACGCAAATCGAGTTGCCCGTGCGGGCTTACGATGTGTGGCACGACCGCGCCGTATTTCACTTCCTGACGAGCCACGAAGACCGGGAAGCCTATGTGAACGCCGTGCTGCGCGCCGTGAAACCAGGCGGCATCGTGATCGTGGCGACCTTCGCCGAGGACGGCCCCGACCATTGCAGCGGGCTCCCCGTGATGCGCTATAGCGCCGATGCGTTGCACGCCGAATTCGGCGCGCCTTTCACGCTGCTCAAACAGGAACGTGAGGAGCATCACACACCGGGCGGCGCCACGCAGAAGTTCATCTACTGCATGTGCCGTAAAGAGACTTCGTAAACGCGGTTATCGCCGACGCACCCCGTTTCAGGGTGCGACCGCGAGCGCTGCGTCTTCCGGAAGATTTTCGAGCGCGCGGTTGCCATCGCGCAGCGCTTCGCTCTCACCTTTGAAGGTCGTTTCGCTGTATGCAATGAGCTTGAAGCCGCTACCCGCGCTGCGGGGGATGGTGATGCCCCAATGCCACCCTCCTTCCTGTTCGAAGACGTGCAGCTTCGGAGTCGCCTGCAATGTGTTTGATCGATTCGTCATGTCACGCCCTCCCTTGCGAAAGCGTCGAGGCAGCCGGCTGACCTTGTCAGCAGACTCAGTCAGTGTAGGCATCATTTTGTTGCAGCGCAATAAATATCGACGTTGAGGGGCGATGCTACGTCATTGCGCGTCGTCATCCGGCAACAAAGCGAAACAGGCGGCAACGAGAAGCAACAAGCGGAAACAAAGGTAAGCAGGTGTGCTGCAGCGCAGCGTGGGCCGCAAAGTTGCGCACCAGGCGCTCTGCCCCCCCAAACGGACGTGGGCGGCCACACCGCGTTCGCGCTATCCTCCGCGCAATGCGCGAAAGTTTGCGCGCCCCATTTCCCTATGTGCACGACGCATGACTGAACGCACCGAAGACATCTCCAGCAGCACGCGATCGGCGCTGCGCTACCCCTTCACAGAGCCGCCCGCGCCCGGCTCCACGATCGAGATCGCGCCGGGCGTGCGCTGGCTGCGCATGCCGCTGCCCTATGCGCTCGATCACATCAACGTGTGGCTCATCGACGAGGACGACGGGTGCGCCATTGTCGATACGGGCGCCCGCACGGACGCCGCCACGGCCGTGTGGCGCGCGATCCTCCCGCAAGGCAGTGAGGCGCAAACGGTGCCCTCCGTGACGCGCGTACTGGTCACGCACATGCACCCGGATCACGTGGGCATGGCCGGCTGGCTCACGCGCGCGTTCGACTGCCGCCTCTGGATGACGCGCACCGAGTACTTCAACTGCCGCGTGGCCGCTGCCGACACGGGCCGCGAAGCGCCTGCCGACGCGCTCGACTTCTATCGGCGCGCGGGTTGGAGCGAGTCGGCCATCGATGTCTACCGCGCGCGTTTCGGGCGCTTTGGCCAGCATATCCACGCGCTGCCCGAAAGCTTCCGGCGCCTGCAGGACGGCGAGGTCGTACGCATCGGCGCGCACGACTGGCGCGTGATCGTCGGCATGGGGCATTCGCCGGAACACGCTTGCCTCTACTGCCCGGCGCTCAAGCTCTTCATTTCTGGCGACCAGGTCCTGCCACGCATCTCCTCGAACGTTTCGGTCTATCCGATCGAGCCCGACGCGGACCCGATGGCCCAGTGGTACGCCTCGTTCGACAAACTGCAACGCGAAGTGCCCGACGACGTGCTCGTGCTGCCCTCGCATAACGACTGCTTTTACGGGCTGCACGCGCGCATCGAGCGTTTGCGCCAGGGGCAGGACAAGAGCCTCGCACGCTTGCGCGCCACGCTCGCCGAACCGCGCCGCGCCGTGGACGTGTTCGGTGCGCTGTTCGCGCGGCGCATCGGCGAGGACGATCTCGGGCAGATGAGCCTCGCGACCGGCGAGAGCCTGGCGTGCCTGAACTACCTGATGTATCGCGGCGAAGTGAAGCGCGAACTGCGCGACGACGGCATGTACTGGTATTCGCAGACGTAAAAACGCGAACGTAAAAAAATGGCAGGGAGGGCGCACCACGCCCTGCCTGCCACAAGTTGCATCGGCCGCATCGACGGCACGCACTAGAAAATCGTGAGTTGGCCAGTGTGCTTCTACTGGCCGCACAAACTCCGTTAGAGCGCCGCGACCAGCTCGGGCACGGCCTCGAACAGGTCCGCTTCGAGGCCGAAATCGGCCACGCTGAAGATCGGCGCTTCGGCATCCTTATTGATCGCCACGATCACCTTCGAGTCCTTCATGCCCGCGAGATGCTGGATCGCGCCGGATATGCCGCACGCGAAGTACACCTGAGGCGCGACGATTTTGCCGGTCTGCCCCACTTGCCAGTCGTTCGGTGCGAAGCCTGCGTCCACGGCTGCGCGGCTCGCGCCAAGCGCGGCGCCCAGCTTGTCGGCGAGCGGCGTGAGGACGGCGTTGAACTTCTCGCTGCTGCCCAGCGCCCGGCCGCCGCTCACGACGACGCGCGCATCCGCGAGTTCGGGCCGCTCGCTCTTCGTCACGACGCGTTCGACGAACGCGCTCAAGCCGCTGTCCGCGACCGCTGCGACGCTTTCCACCTGCGCCGCGCCGCCCTGCGCAGCGGCGTCGAAGCCCGTCATACGCACAGTCACGACTTTCACCGCTTCGTTACTTTGCACCGTCTGGATCGCGTTGCCAGCGTAGATCGGACGCTCGAACGTGTCCGGGCTCACCACACGCGTGATCTCGGAGATCTGCGCCACGTCCAGCAGCGCGGCCACGCGGGGCGCGACGTTCTTGCCGACACTCGTGGCCGCAAAAAGGATGTGCTCATAATTCGCGGCAACGGCCAGCACTTGCGCCGCGAGGTTTTCGGCGAGCGCGTCGGCGAGTGCAGCGCCATCGGCGTGCAGCACCTTCGCGACGCCCGCGATGCGGGCCGCGTCCTGAGCCGCGCCAGCCGCGTTGTGGCCTGCCACCATCACGTGCACTTCACCGCCGCATTGGAGGGCGGCCGTCACCGTGCTGAGGGTGGCCGACTTGATCGAGACGTGATCGTGCTCGGCGACGACCAGAACAGGTTTACCAGCAGTCATTTGCATTCCCTCAGATAACTTTCGCTTCGTTCTTCAGCTTCGCGACCAGCGTCGCGACGTCGGGCACCTTGACGCCCGCCGCGCGGCCCGCAGGCTCCGCGGTCTTGAGCGTGGTGAGGCGCGCCGCGACGTCCACGCCGAGTTGCGCGGGCGTGGTCGTGTCGAGCGGCTTTTTCTTGGCCTTCATGATGTTGGGCAGCGTCGCGTAGCGCGGCTCGTTCAGGCGCAGATCGGTCGTCACGATGGCCGGCAACGCGAGCTGCACGGTCTCGAGGCCGCCGTCGATTTCGCGCGTCACGCGCGCCTTGCCCTCTGCAATCTCGACCTTGCTTGCGAACGTGGCCTGCGGGCGCGCGGTGAGCGCAGCCAGCATCTGGCCGGTCTGGTTGCAGTCGTCGTCGATAGCCTGTTTGCCGAGGATCACGAGCTGCGGCGCTTCCTTGTCGATCAGCGCCTTGAGCAACTTCGCGACCGCGAGCGGCTCGAGCGCGGTGTCCGTCTCGATCAGCACGCCACGATCCGCACCGATCGCCATCGCCGTGCGCAGCGTCTCCTGGCAGGCGGCGGGGCCGCACGACACGGCGACCACTTCGCTCGCGACGCCCTGCTCCTTCAGCCGCACGGCTTCCTCCACAGCGATCTCGTCGAATGGATTGATGCTCATCTTGACGTTCGCGAGATCGACGCCCGACCCGTCCGCCTTGACGCGAACTTTCACGTTGGCGTCCACTACGCGCTTGATTGCTACCAACACCTTCATGTCTTCCTCCAGATTGATGCTTTCGATGCCGCTGCTTTACGCACACAAACGCTGCGCAGCGTCACTTACTCCTGATAACCGAGCCCATGCTCCCGCATGCGCGCGACGGTCCCTTCGTCGAAGCCCCAGTCGAGCAGCGCGGCGAGTCCATGCTCGCCTCGCGCCGGCGCCTTGTGGCCGATGGCCGATGGCGTGGCCGAAAAGCGCGGCGCGGGTGCCGGCTGCACGACGCCGTGCGCCTCGACGAAGCTTGCGCGCGCAACGTTGTGCGGATGCCTGGGCGCTTCGGAAAAACCCAGCACCGGCGCGACGCACGCATCGCTGCTCTCGAACACGGCGCACCATTCATCGCGGGTACGCGTAAGGAATGCCGCCTCGAAATGCTGGCGCAGCACGGGCCAACCCTTGCGGTCGTGCTGCTTCGGCAGGTCGGCATTGGCGAGCCCGAGTTTGTCGAGCAGTTGCGCATAAAAGCGCGATTCCACCGCGCCAACCGCCATGTAGTAGCCGTCTTTCGCGAGGTAGCTGTCGTACCAGGGCGTGCCGCCGTCGAGCAGATTGCTCTCACGCGTTTCGCGCCAGTTGCCGGACGCAATCAGCCCCCACACGATCGAACCGAGCTGCGCCGCGCCCTCGACCATCGCCGCGTCCACCACCTGCCCCGCGCCGCCGCGCTGCACGTTGCACAGCGCCGCCACCACGCCGAGCGCGAGCAGCATGCCGCCGCCGCCATAGTCGCCCACGAGGTTCAGCGGCGGCACCGGCGCCTCCCCCGCGCGGCCGATGCCGGAAAGCACGCCCGAAAGCGCGATGTAGTTGAGGTCGTGCCCGGCGCGCTGTGCGAGCGGCCCGCTCTGCCCCCAGCCGGTCATGCGGCCGTAGATGAGTTTCGGGTTGCGCGCGAGCGCCACTTCGGGCCCAAGGCCCAGCCGTTCCATCGCGCCGGGGCGAAAGCCCTCGATGAGGACATCGGCCTCGGCGATCAGGTCCAGTGCGACCTGTGCCGCTTCGGGGCGCTTGAGATCGAGCGTGATCGAGCGGCGGCCGCGGCCCGTGACGTCGACCAGCGCGCCCTCGCGCTTCGGCCCGAGATCCTCAGGAGCGACGGGCCGGTTCACGCGGATGATGTCCGCCCCCATGTCAGCCAGCAGCATCGTGCCGAAGGGAGCCGGACCGATTGCCTCGAACTCCAGTACGCGAAAACCGCTCAATACGCCCATTCCTTGTCTCCGTTTCGTTGTTGCCGTAGCGATGAACATACGGCAAAACGTCGCAGTTGAACCCACCCGGTAGCGGTGGGTGGCTCAGGTGGGAAAGGAATGGTTCGACAAGGGGCGCGAGCGCGCCGCCCCGTGCTTACATGTTCGGATAGTTCGGGCCGCCGCCACCTTCTGGCGTGACCCACACGATGTTCTGCGTCGGGTCCTTGATGTCGCACGTCTTGCAGTGCACGCAGTTTTGCGCGTTGATCTGCAGACGGTCGCTGCCGTCGTCGCTCTTCATGAACTCATACACGCCTGCCGGGCAAAAACGCGCCTCGGGGCCAGCATAAGTCGCGAGGTTGATGCCGACCGGCACCGTCATGTCCTTCAACGTGAGGTGCGCGGGCTGATTCTCTTCGTGGTTCGTGTTCGAGATGAACACGGAAGAGAGCCGGTCGAACGTGAGCTTGCCGTCAGGCTTCGGATACTCGATCGGCTTGCACTGCGAAGCGGGTTTCAGCATCTCGTGATCTCGATGCTGATGATGCAGCGTCCACGGCACGTTGCCGCCCATGAGCTTCTGCTCGATGCCCACCATCAGCGTGCCCAGGTACAGGCCCTTGCTCATCCACTGCTTGAAGTTGCGCGCCTTGTACAGCTCCGTGTGGAGCCACGACTGTTTGAACGCTTCCGGGTAGGCCGCGAGTTCATCGCTCTGGCGACCGGCCTGGACGGCTTCGAAAGCTGCGTCCGCTGCCAGCATGCCGGTCTTGATCGCCGCGTGGCTGCCCTTGATGCGCGAGGCGTTCAGGAAGCCCGCATCGTCGCCCACCAGCGCGCCGCCCGGGAAGACGAGCTTCGGCAGCGACATCAGGCCGCCTGCCGTAATCGCGCGCGCGCCGTATGACACGCGCTTGCCGCCTTCGAGGTACTTGCGGATTTCCGGATGCGTCTTGTAGCGCTGGAATTCCTCGAACGGCGAGAGATACGGGTTCTGGTACGCGAGCCCGACGACAAAGCCCACCATCACCTGGTTGTTGTCGATGTGGTACAGGAACGAGCCGCCGTACGTATCCGACTCGAGCGGCCAGCCGGCGGTGTGAATCACGAGGCCCGGCTGATGCTTCGAGGGATCGATTTCCCAGAGTTCCTTGATGCCGATGCCGTAGACCTGCGGGTCCGAGTCCTTGCCGAGCTTGAACTTCTCGTTGAGCTGGCGACCGAGGTGACCACGGCAGCCTTCGCAGAACAGCGTGTACTTGGCGTGCAGCTCCATGCCGAGCTGGAAGTTCTCGGTGGGTTCGCCGTCCTTGCCGACACCCATGTTGCCGGTGGCAACGCCCTTGACCGAGCCATCGTCGTTGTAGAGCACTTCGGCAGCCGGAAAACCGGGGAAGATTTCGACGCCCAGCGCCTCGGCCTGCTGACCCAGCCAGCGCGTGACGTTCGCGAGGCTGATGACGTAGTTGCCGTGGTTCTTGAAGTTGTCGGGCAGTGCCCAGTTCGGCACGCCCTTCGCACCGGTTTCCGTGAGGAACAGGAACTTGTCTTCGGTCACAGGCACGTTCAGCGGTGCGCCTTGCTCTTTCCAGTCCGGAATCAACTCGTTCAAGGCGCGCGGATCCATGACCGCGCCCGAGAGGATATGCGCCCCGATCTCCGAGCCTTTCTCCAGCACGCAAACGCCGATTTCAGCGCCTTTTTCCGCGGCCAGCTGCTTCAGGCGGATCGCGGCGGACAGCCCGGCGGGGCCGCCGCCGACGATCACCACGTCGTATTCCATCGACTCGCGTGGGCCGTACTGCGCAATCAGATCACTCGACGACATATCCTCTTCCTTGCTTGCTAACTGAGCTTGCTAAATGAGCGCCCTAAGCCGCCCGATCAAAACTGCACTTCGCTCAGCGCGAGCACGCCCGCGTCGCCCTTTGCGGCCAGGATCGACGTCTCGAGGCCACCTGCCTGCGGGAGAATGTGCTCGGCGTAGAACTGTGCGATCGCGATCTTCGCGCCGTGGAATTCGGCGTCGTTTGCGAGTTCGCGTTGCGAGACGAGCAGCGCGCGCGCCATTTGCCAGCCGCACAGGACGATGCCCGCGAGCTTGAGATACGGCACGCTGCCCGCGAACACCGCGTTCGTGTCGCTCTTGATGTTCGCAATCACGTAGTCGACGACATTCGCCAGCGCGCTCGCGCCCTTTTCCAGTTGCGTGCGCATGGATGCCGCCGCTGCGCCTTCGGCGCGGCCGAGTTCCTCAGCAGTCCGAGCGATCTCCGCAAGCAGCGCCTTCGCAACCGCGCCGCTGTCGCGCACCGTCTTGCGGCCGACCAGATCGTTCGCCTGGATCGCCGTGGTGCCTTCGTAGATGGCGAGAATGCGCGCGTCGCGGTAGTACTGAGCCGCGCCCGTTTCCTCGATGAAGCCCATGCCGCCATGCACCTGGACGCCAAGGCTCGTCACCTCGTTGACCATTTCGGTGCTCCAGCCCTTCACGATCGGCACGAGGAATTCGTAGATCGCGAGGTTGCGCTCGCGCACTTCGGGGTCGGCGTGGTAGTGCGCATTGTCGCTATAGGCGGCTGCGACATAAGCGAGTGCACGGGCGCCCTCGGTCATGGCGCGCATCGAGCCGAGCATGCGGCGCACGTCCGGATGATGGATGATGGTGGCCGACTGCTTGAGCGAGCCGTCCACGGGGCGGCTCTGCACACGCTCCTTCGCGTACGCCACGGCCTTCTGGTAGGCGCTTTCCGCCACGCCCACGCCCTGCATGCCCACGCCGAAGCGCGCCGCGTTCATCATGATGAACATGTATTCGAGGCCGCGATTCTCCTCGCCCACGAGATAGCCGATCGCGCCGCCGTTGTCGCCGTATTGCAGCACGGCCGTCGGGCTCGCCTTGATGCCGAGCTTGTGTTCGATCGAGACGCAATGCACGTCATTGCGCGCGCCGAGCGAGCCGTCGTCGTTCACGAGGAACTTCGGCACGACGAAGAGAGAGATGCCCTTCACGCCTTCCGGCGCGCCCGGTGTGCGAGCCAGCACGAGGTGAACGATGTTTTCCGCCATGTCATGCTCGCCCCACGTGATGAAGATCTTCGTGCCGAAGACCTTGTACGTGCCGTCACCTTGCGGCTCGGCGCGCGTGCGCACGAGTGCGAGGTCGGAGCCTGCCTGCGGCTCGGTGAGGTTCATCGTGCCGGTCCAGTCGCCCGAGATGAGCTTCGGCACGTAGCGCGCCTTCAGTTCGTCGCTGCCCGCGGTGAGCAGCGCCTCGATGGCGCCGTCGGTCAGCAGCGGGCACAGCGCGAACGAGAGGTTCGCCGCGTTGAGCATTTCGATGCAGGGCGTGGCGATCAGCTTGGGCAGCGCCTGGCCGCCGAATTCGGACGGATGCTGCAGGCCCTGCCAGCCGCCCTCGACATACTGGCGGAACGCGCCCGCGAAGCCCGGCGTTGCCGTGACTTCACCGTCGTGCCAGGTGCTGGGCGCGCGGTCGCCTTCCACGTTCAGCGGCGCGATGACTTCGCCGGAGAGCTTCGCGCACTCGTCGAGCACGGCCTGCGCAGTGTCGAAACCAGCGTCTTCGAAACCCGGCAGGGTTGCGACGGCGTCGATGCCGGCCAGCTCTTTCAGCACGAACAGCATGTCCTTGACGGGGGCGTTGTAGCTCATGATCGGTCCTTCCAGTCACTCAGGGGTCAAAATGGATGTGCCGCCGGGCCAGGGTTACCTCGGAGATAACTGCGTGGCCACCTTGCGGCAGTACAGGACGAATCGTAGCGGCAATCGGTCGCCAAACCACTGTCCAAACCGGACCACATGGTGACAATTCTGGCCACGCTATCGGCTGCTGTGCCCACCCATCATGGGTGGGCGTCCCCACTTTGCGGCGCCCGCCCGCTCAGCCGCGGCGGCGGTAGGTGCCGGGCGTGCTGCCCGTCCAGTGGCGAAAGGCGCGGTGAAAGGCGCTGGGATCGTCGAATCCCAGGTCGCCGCCAATGGCCGCGATCGTGTCCTGGGTGTCGGTGAGGCGCTGGATCGCCACGTCGCGGCGCAGTTCGTCCTTGAGCGCCTGGAACGTGGTTTCCTCGGCGGAGAGGCGCCGGCAGAGCGTGCGCACCGAGCAGTGCAGGTTGTCGGCCGCTTCTTCGATGGTCGGCAGGTCGGGCAGTTGTGCGGCCAGGTACTGGCGCACGTTGTGGCTTACCAGTTGCTCACTGAAGGTTTCGAAGATCCAGTCGCCAGGCGAGCGCGCGAGGAACGCGCGCAGGTTGCGCTTGCTCTGCCGGATCGGCATGTCGAGATAGGCCGCGCTAAAGCGCATGAGCGTAGCCTCGCTGCCAAAGCGCACGGGCCCATGGAAAAAGTAGCGGTGATCGAGCGCGTGCGGCGGCTGCGCACAGGCGAAATCGACTTGCAGAAGCGGAATGCGCTGGCCGATCAGCCAGGAACACACGCCGTGCGCGAGTTTGAGCGTCAACTCCTGCCCGAGCGGCCCGATCGCGCCGTACGCCGCGTTGGCACGTAATGCCACCTGTGCCACGAGCCCCTGACGGCGCGATTCGAGCCTGAAATCGTCGAGGACGATGTGGAAAAACTGATCGAAACGATGCAGCGCCGTTTCGAGGTTGCGCGCGTCGAGCAAGCTCAGGCAGAGAAACTTGAGCGTGCCGCTGCGCAGCGGCCGGCTGAAGATGCCGGGCATTTCGTCGTCGAGTTCGATGGCGAGCGTCTGGTAGAGCGTGGAAAACTGCTCTTCCGTCACGCGGCCGCCCGGCTTGGCGAGCAGTTCCAGCGCGATGCCCGCCTCGTTGAGATAGCGGCGGATCACGGCGGGCTCGGCACCCGCGCCGGCGAGAAAGCCGTTGACGAGCGAGATGGGAACGGTGGCGCTAGGCGATGGCATGCGTGGTCGATAGGAGGCCGCGGGAACCGGCAGAAACGGGCAGACAGAGTCGTCAGCCCGCGCGCCATTCTAAATCGGCGCGGGCAAAACCACGCTGCCGCGCCCGAACGCCTTTCACTGCGGTCTTGCACTGCCGGGCCCCGCTTACTGCGCTTCGCCCCTCGCCCGCGCGAATGCCGCAAACCACGCGAGACTTTCCGGGTTGGCCATGGTGTCCGGATTGGCCACCTTTTCGAGCGGCTGGCCGAGCAGGAGCCGCTTGATCGGCACTTCCATCTTCTTGCCCGAGAGCGTACGCGGAACGGCTTGAACCTGATGGATCTCGTCGGGCACGTGGCGCGCCGAAAGCGCCTCGCGCACACGCGCGCGAATGCGCTGCGCGAGCGCGTCGCTCATCTCGACGCCGGGGCGCAGCACCACGAAGAGCGGCATCGACGAGGCGCGCCCCAGGTACTCCAGATCGACCACGAGGCTGTCCAGCACCTCGGGCACCGACTCCACCGCGCGATACAGCTCGCTCGTACCCATGCGAATGCCGTGGCGGTTGATGGTCGCATCCGAGCGGCCATAGATGATGGCGCCGCCTCTCGGCGTGATGCGCAGCCAGTCGCCGTGGCGCCAGATGCCAGGAAACATGTCGAAGTAGCTCTCGCGGTAGCGCCGGTTTTCTTCATCGCGCCAGAAGTAGAGCGGCATCGAAGGCATGGGCGCCGTGCACACGAGTTCGCCGACTTCGTCGATGCGCGCGCGCCCTGCTTCATCGAACGCCTCGACTCGCGCGCCAAGGCATCGGCACTGCATTTCGCCGAGATGGACCGGCAAGGTCGGCACGCCGGCGAGGAAGCAGCCCGCGAAGTCGGTGCCGCCCGAAATCGCGTCGATCCACACCGGGCCCACGTGTTCGAGTATCCAGGCATACGCTTCGGGCGGCAGCGGCGAGCCTGTCGAGCCGACTGCACGCAGGCGCGAGAGATCCGCCGCCGCACGCGGCTCGACGCCGGACTTGAGGCATCCCTGGAAATACGCGGCCCCCGCGCCGAAGAACGTGACGCCCGTCTCGCCCACGAAGCGCCACAGCGCCTGCGCGTCGGGATACGCGGGGTTGCCGTCGTAGAGGCAGATCGTCGCGCCCGCGAGCAGGCCACCCACCTGGCAGTTCCACATGATCCAGTTGGTGCTCGCGTACCAGTGGAAGCGGTCGCCGGGACGCAGGTCGAGATGGAGCGCCGTGAGCTTGACATGCTCCACCACGATGCCGCCGTGCGAATGCACGATGGCCTTGGGCATGCCCGTCGTTCCCGACGAATAAACGATCCACAACGGATGATCGAATGGCACGTGTTCGATTTGCAGCGGGACGTTTCCGGCGATTGCGTCGCGCCATGCCGTGGCCCGCGGATACTCCTTCACGCCGGCCTCCGCGTCGAGTTGCGGCACGAATACGAGGTGCGCCACGCTCGGCAACTCGCGCAGCAGATGATGAATCAACTCGCGCCGGTCGTGCGGTTTGCCGCCGTAGCGATAGCCGTCCACCGCGAACAGCACCTTGGGCTCGATCTGCCGGAAGCGGTCGAGCACCGCGAGCGGCCCCATGTCGGGCGAGCACACCGACCATATCGCGCCCACGCTCGCCGTGGCGAGAAATGCCACGACGGTCTCAGGCGTATTCGGCATGAAGGCCGCCACGCGATCGCCGCGCGTGACGCCCATGCGCCGCAGCGTGGCCGCGCAAGCCGCGACCTGGCGGCGCAGTTCCGCCCAGCTCAACTCGCGCGTGCGCCCGGCCATCGGGCCGCTCTCGCTGCGCGAAACGATCGCGGGCCGCGCGTCGCTCGCGAGCTGGAAAGCTCGCTCGACGTAGTTCAACTCGATGCCTGGAAACCAGCGTGCGCCGGGCATCGCCGCATCGGCGAGCGCCACGCCGCGCGGCTCGCGCGACGGAATCTGCGCCCAGTCCCACAGCGCGCACCAGAAAGCGTCGACGTCCTCGACGGACCAGCGCCACAGTGCGTCGTAGTCGTCGAACGCGAGACCGCGCGCGTCGCCGAGCCACTTCATGAACTGCGTGATGCGGGCCGATTCGACTTGCTGCAGCGTCGGCGTCCAGGCCGCAGCGGTTGCGGGAACAGTTTCGTTCATCTCGTTGCGTGGGCTCTTGCGGGTTTGTCTGACCTAATGGTGCCGGAGCCGGGGCGGATCGAACAATTCAGGGAAACCAGTGGGGAATGCTCGCTAACGTCGCGCGCAATTGCACCATTGCATCGCGTTCATTTTCAATATTTCGAATAAAAGTTGTAATTGAATCTTTTCGCGCGATCACTATTTGATTCTCCGATTCAATCGACGAATAATCGAAATTCGCAAACCGTGTTGCCCCGCACAATTAAAACGAATCGCTGATTTATCTCGCGGCGCACAAAGCCCGTTTTGCCTGCGAATTCAGCAGACGGCGTACTCCATACGCAATTGGCATCAAGGCCGTCATAAAAATGCAATCCACCAACGCCTTTAATTTGCTTAATTCCCGCCGATTCGCCTCTCCCTATCGGACCAAAGTCTTATTGTCAGATTGCGCGCCCCCTATCAGATTGAGCGCGTAGCGGCACGGGTTCCGCTCTCGCGGCATGCGTTTCCGTGTTGCAGTCGCAGGCACAAGCAAATTGACGGGTTGGCGCGCAGCGCGAGATCTGCGATCCAGCCGGCTCGTACAGGAGACCGCGCATGTCCGAATCGACGTCTACGCCTCACCCGGCTGCCAAGCCCGATAGCGCCGCCACGCCAGCCGCCGCCAACAAGTTGCGCCTCGGCGCGCTCACCGCCCTCGTGGTGGGCTCGATGGTGGGCGGCGGGATCTTTTCCCTGCCGCAAAACATGGCGGCCAGCGCCGACGCCGGCGCGGTATTGATCGGCTGGGCGATCACCGCTGTCGGCATGCTCATGCTCGCGTTCGTGTTCCAGTCGCTGGCCGTGCGCAAGCCCGAACTCGACGGCGGCGTGTACGCCTTCGCGAAAGCCGGCTTCGGCGACTACATGGGCTTCGGTTCAGCGTGGGGTTACTGGATCAGCGCATGGCTCGGTAACGTCGGCTACTTCGTTCTCCTGTTCAGTACGCTCGGCTACTTCTTCCCGGTGTTCGGCGAGGGCAACACGCCCATCTCGATCATCTGCGCCTCCGTGCTGCTCTGGGCGCTGCACTTTCTCGTGCTGCGGGGCATCAAGGAGGCCGCGATCGTCAACCAGATCACCACGGTCGCGAAGCTCGTGCCGCTGTGTCTGTTCATCATCATCTGCGCGTTTGCGTTCCGCTCCAGCACCTTCACGGCTGACTTCTGGGGACAAATGAATCCCAAGCTCGGCAGTGTGACGAATCAGGTTCGCAGCATGATGCTCGTCACCGTGTGGGTGTTCATCGGCATTGAAGGCGCGAGCATTTTCTCCGCGAGGGCGGAAAAGCGCAGCGATGTCGGCAAGGCCACGGTCATCGGCTTCGTCGGCGTGCTGCTCCTGCTCGTGCTCGTGAACGTGCTGTCGCTTGGCGTGCTCACGCAGCCCAAGCTCGCTGCCTTGCAGAATCCCTCGATGGCGGGCGTGCTCGAAAACGTGGTCGGCCACTGGGGCGCAATTCTGATCAGCGTGGGGCTCGTCGTGTCGCTCGCGGGCGCGCTGCTTTCGTGGGTGCTGCTGTGTGCCGAAATCATCTTCTCGGCCGCGCGCGACCACACGATGCCAAACTTCCTGCGCAAGGAAAACGCGAAGCACGTGCCGGCCAACGCGCTGTGGCTCACGAACGGCATGGTGCAGATCTTCCTCGTCATCACGCTGTTCTCGAAGGGCACCTATCTCTCGCTGATCTATCTCGCGACCTCGATGATCCTGCTGCCCTACTTCTGGTCGGCGGCCTACGCATTCCTGCTCGCGCTGCGCGGCGAGACGTACGAGGCCGACAGCGGCGAGCGCAACAAGGACCTCATCATCGCGGGCGTCGCCGTGATCTACGCCGTCTGGCTCATTTACGCCGGCGGCCTCAAATATGTGCTGCTTTCCGCGTTGCTCTACGCGCCGGGCATCGTGCTGTTCGCGCGCGCGAAGCGCGAGGTCGGACAGCCCGTGTTCACGAACATCGAGAAATTCGTTTTCGCCGCGGTGCTGCTTGGCGCGTTGATCGCGGCTTTCGGCCTGTACAAGGGCTTTCTCACCCTCTGATTCGAGGAGTCTCATGATGAGTACGGACACTGTCGCCTTTGGCGTCAACTCCGAGGCGGGCAAGCTGCGCAAGGTCATGGTGTGCGCGCCCGGTCTCGCGCATCAACGCCTCACCCCCAGCAACTGCGACGAGCTGCTATACGACGACGTGATCTGGGTCAGCCAGGCGAAGCGCGACCACTTCGACTTCGTGACGAAGATGCGCGAGCGCGGCGTTGACGTCCTCGAGATGCACAATCTGCTCACGGAAACGGTGCGAAACCCCGAAGGGCTCAAGTACATCCTCGATCGCAAGGTTCGCCCCGAGACCGTTGGCGTTTCGCTCGCGGGCGAGGTGCGCAGCTGGCTCGAAGGGCTCGAGCCGCGCAAGACCGCGGAATTCCTCATTGGCGGCGTGGTGGCCGAAGATATTCCGGACACCGAACAAAGCAAGATCCTCAAGGAATTCCGCCGTTATCTGGGCTATTCAAGCTTCGTGCTCGCGCCGCTGCCCAACAGCACCTTCACGCGCGACACGACTTGCTGGATCTACGGCGGCGTATCGCTCAATCCGATGTACTGGCCGGCGCGGCGGCAGGAAACGCTGCTCACCACGGCCATCTACCGGTATCACCCCGAGTTCGCGGGCAAGGACTTTCAGGTGTGGTACGGCGACCCCGACGAGGACCACGGCGCGGCCACGCTCGAAGGCGGCGACGTGATGCCGATCGGCAACCGCGTCGTGCTGATCGGCATGGGCGAGCGCACGAGCCGCCAGGCCATCGGGCGTCTCGCGCAGAACATCTTCGCCAAGGGCGGCGCGGATCGCATCGTCGTCGCGGGCCTGCCCAAGTCGCGCGCTGCCATGCACCTCGACACGGTGTTCAGCTTCTGCGACCGCGACCTCGTGACGATCTTCCCCGAAGTGGTCAACGAGATCGTGCCGTTCTCGATTCGCCCCGACGACAAGAGCCCCTCGAAGCTCGACCTGCGCCGCGAGGAAAAGCCCTTCGTGGACGTCGTGGCCGAAGCGATGGGTCTGCCGTGCCTGCGCATCGTCGAAACCGGCGGCAACGCGTTCGCGGCCGAGCGCGAGCAATGGGACGACGGCAACAACGTAGTGTGCGTCGAGCCCGGCGTCGTGATTGGCTACGACCGCAACACCTATACGAATACGCTGCTGCGCAAGGCCGGCGTGGAGGTCATCACGATCACGGCGAGCGAACTGGGCCGCGGGCGCGGCGGCGGCCACTGCATGACATGCCCGATTGTGCGCGACGCCATCGATCTCTGAGCGTCGCCTCTAACCGCATTCCCACTGCATTCGCAACGGAGAAACGACATGGCTTTCAACCTGCGCAACCGCAGCCTGCTTAGTCTGATGCACCACAGCACCCGCGAGCTGCGTTATCTGCTCGACCTCTCGCGCGACCTCAAGCGCGCCAAGTACACGGGAACCGAGCAGCAGCACCTCAAGGGCGTGAACATTGCGCTGATCTTCGAAAAGACCTCCACGCGCACGCGCTGCGCGTTCGAAGTCGCGGCCTACGACCAGGGCGCGAACGTCACCTATATCGATCCGACCTCCTCGCAGATCGGCCACAAGGAGAGCATGAAGGACACGGCACGCGTGCTGGGCCGCATGTACGACGCGATCGAGTATCGCGGCTTCAAGCAGGACATCGTCGAGGAACTGGCGAAGTTCGCGGGCGTGCCGGTGTTCAACGGCTTGACCGACGAATACCACCCCACGCAGATGCTCGCCGATGTGCTCACCATGCGCGAGCATTCGGACAAGCCGCTCACGCAGATCAGCTACGCGTATCTGGGCGACGCGCGCAACAACATGGGCAACTCGTTGCTGCTCATCGGCGCGAAGCTCGGCATGGACGTGCGCATCGCGGCGCCGAAGTCGCTCTGGCCGCATGACGAACTCGTGGCGGACTGCAAGAAGTTCGCCGAGGAAAGCGGCGCGCGCATGCTGCTCACCGAAGACCCCAAGGAGGCCGTCAAGGGCGTGGATTTCGTGCACACCGACGTGTGGGTGTCGATGGGCGAGCCGATGGAAGCCTGGGGCGAACGCATCAAGATATTGCTGCCTTACCAGGTGAACATGCCCCTCATGAAGGCGAGCGGCACCCCGCAAACTCGCTTCATGCACTGCCTGCCCGCCTTCCACAACAGCGAGACCAAGGTCGGCAAGCAGATCGCCGACAAGTATCCCGAGTTGAAGGACGGCGTCGAGGTCACGGAGGAAGTATTCGAGTCGCCGTTGAATCTGGCCTTCGAGCAGGCGGAAAACCGCATGCACACGATCAAGGCGATTCTCGTTTCGACGCTCGCCGACATTTGAGCCGCACCTCTCGACGGGGCGCGTGCGGCGCGTTGCCGGTCCTCAAACCCGGCAACG
>NZ_JAYMSC010000058.1:0-29440 GCF_038900775.1 Paraburkholderia sp. JHI869 | reverse complement strand
CGTGCGAACGATGCGCACGTCGACAATCAGTTTACGCTGCGCGACGGTTTTGCGTCGCGTCGATCAGCGGCACGCCGGCGAGCTTCTGCAGCGCGTCGAAATCGATGTCCGAATAGATCTCGCGCACAGCGAGGCCTTCCGGCGTGACGTCGAACGCAGCGAGGTCCGTATAGACGCGGCCCACGCAGCCCACGCCCGTCACCGGGTACGTGCATTCGCTCACGAGCTTGCTTTCGCCCTGCTTCGTCAGCAGTTCCATCATCACGAACACCTGCTTCGCGCCGAGTGCGAGGTCCATCGCGCCGCCCACGGCCGGAATCGCGTCGGGCGCGCCGGTGTGCCAGTTCGCGAGGTCGCCGTTCACCGACACCTGGAACGCGCCGAGCACGCAGTAGTCGAGGTGGCCGCCGCGCATCATCGCGAACGAGTCGGCGTGGTGGAAATAGGCGCCGCCGGTGAGCAGCGTGACGTGCTGCTTGCCTGCGTTGATGAGTTCGTCGTCTTCCTGGCCGGGTGCGGGCGCCGGGCCCATGCCGAGCAGGCCGTTCTCGCTGTGCAGGAAGATTTCCTTGCTCGGATCAAGGTGGTTGGCCACCAGCGTGGGAACGCCGATGCCGAGATTCACATACGCGCCTTCGGGAATGTCCGCGGCCACGCGCTTGGCCATTTCATCGCGATTCAGTCGTTTCATTGCCTCTCTCCGTTCCTTCAGGCTGCCTGGCCTTGCGCTTGATGCGCCGCTTGCGGCACTTCCACGACACGTTGCACGAAAATGCCGGGCGTCACGATGTTTTCCGGATCGAGCTGACCGAGTTCGACGACCTCCGAAACCTGTGCGATGGCGACCTTCGCCGCACTCGCCATGATCGGGCCGAAGTTGCGCGCCGTCTTGCGGTAGACGAGGTTGCCCCAGCGATCGCCCTTGTACGCCTTGATGAGCGCGAAGTCGGCGTGCAGCGGCGCTTCGAGCACATAGTGGCGGCCGTCGATCAGGCGCGTTTCCTTGCCTTCGGCCAGCTTCGTGGCGTAGCCCGTGGGCGTGAAGAAGCCGCCGATGCCGGCGCCCGCGGCGCGGATGCGCTCGGCCAGGTTGCCCTGCGGCACGAGTTCGAGCTCGATTTCGCCGGCGCGATAGAGCGCGTCGAACACATACGAGTCGGTCTGGCGCGGGAACGAGCAGATGATCTTGCGCACACGCTTCGCCTTGAG
Organism: Paraburkholderia sp. JHI869; assembly: GCF_038900775.1. NCBI lineage: Bacteria > Pseudomonadati > Pseudomonadota > Betaproteobacteria > Burkholderiales > Burkholderiaceae > Paraburkholderia > Paraburkholderia sp. JHI869. Next base: position 28,231 of record NZ_JAYMSC010000058.1, on the reverse strand, counting down.
CAGCGCGGCCAGGCCGATGTCGCCGTTGCCTGCGTTGTTGTTGACGATGGTGAGGTCGCGCGCGCCCTGCTCGATGAGCGCGTCGATCAGTTCGGCGGGCATACCGGCCGTGCCGAAGCCGCCGATCATCACCGTGGCGCCGTCATGCACATCGGCCACGGCGGCTTGAAGCGAGTCGAAAATCTTGTTGATCATGCCTGTTCCTGAAAGCGATGCAGCATCGCGGAAGGTCCACGTCACTCGATCGCGAAAAGTTCTATATACGAACACTGATTCGTTTAGCGAACGTCCAGCGCATTATCGGAGTGTATTCAAGCGCTTGTCAAGGCGGGTCTACCCACGGGTTTGTCCACACAGGCAATCTACTTCATGTTCGCGCTGGTCGGCGCCGGTTCGCGCGCGCTGCGGTTTATCCAGGCCAGGAGCGGCCGTGGGCACATACCCCAATATCCGGAATTGCGATTCATCGACTAGTCTTTATCCGATTTCGACATAGTGCAGCGCCGCCGCCCTCGCCTTCATGCAAGACCTCGACCTGAATCTCATCCCCTTTCTCGTGGCCATGGAGGAAACCCGCAACGTGAGCCGCGCCGCCGAGCGGCTGGGCGTGAGCCAGCCGCGCGTGAGCACGGCGCTCGGCAAGCTGCGCGAGTACTTCGGCGACCCGCTCTTCGTGCGCACCTCGCGCGGCATGGAGCCCACGCCGCGCGCGCTCGGCCTCATTCCCGCCGCGCGCGACGCGCTGGTGCGCATCGAGAAAGGCATGCTGCAGGCGCAGGACTTCGATCCCGCCACCAGCACGCACACGTTCTCCATCGCACTTTCCGATGTCGGCGAGATCGTATTTCTGCCGCGCCTCTTGCAGGTGTTCGCCGAACGCGCGCCCAACGCGAACCTGCGCTCGGTGTCGCTGCCGCCAAGCCAGGTCGAGCGCGGCCTCGAATCGGGCGATATCGATCTTGCGGTCGGTTACTTCCCCGATCTCGGCGGCAACAACTTCTTCCAGCAGCGCCTCTTCACGCATCGCTTCATCTGCATGATGCGCAGCGGACATCCGCTCGCGGGCAAAGCCATGACGATCGAACAGTTTCTCGCCATGGGCCACGCCGTCGTGCGTGCTGAGGGACGCAGCCAGGAAGTGCTGGAACAGTATCTGGAGAAAAGGCGCATGCGCCGGCGCGCCGTGCTCGAAACGCCTCACTTCATGAGCCTGCCGTTCATTCTCACGCGCTCCGATCTCATCGCGACCGTGCCGCATGCCATCGGCTTCGCCTATGTGTCCGAGCATGCTTCGATCACGCTCGTCGAGCCGCCGCTGCAGTTGCCGCGCTTCGACCTCAAGCAGCACTGGCATCGCAAGTATCACAATGCGCCGCGCGGCGAGTGGCTGCGCAGCGTCGTGGCGGAACTGTTCAACGACGCCATGGACGAATGGCCCAAGTGACCCCTCGCGCCAAGCACCACAAAACATGAAACAATGTGCGCTCGTGGGGCACGCCAAAGCGGCGTCCGTCCACATGACAGGAGCCCATGCATGAGCGAAGAAAAAAAGGCCGTGAAATCGAAGCAACTCGCAAAGCAACGCAAGAGCGCAACCGTCGTGCGTCCGTCACGCGCCGAGGCCGAAGACGCCGTGCGCGTGCTGTTGCGCTGGGCCGGGGACGACCCCTCGCGCGAAGGACTGATCGACACGCCGGGTCGAGTCACGCGCGCCTATGAGGAATTCTTCGCGGGCTATCAGGTCGATCCGCGCGAGATCTTGTCGCGCACCTTCTCGGAGGTGGACGGCTACGACGAAATGATCGTGTTGAAGGACATCCGCTTCGAGAGCTACTGCGAGCATCACATGGTGCCGATCATCGGGCGTGCGCACGTGGCGTATCTGCCCGAGCATCGCGTGGTGGGCATCTCGAAGCTCGCGCGTCTCGTCGACGCTTTTGCGAAGCGCCTGCAGATCCAGGAGAAGATGACCGCGCAGATCGCCGACACGCTCAACGAGATCCTGCAGCCGAAGGGCGTGGGCGTGATACTCGAAGCGGCGCATCAGTGCATGTCCACGCGCGGGGTGCACAAGGCAGGTGTGGAGATGGTGACGTCGCGTATGCTCGGCACGTTCCGCACCGATCCTTCCACGCGCCGCGAATTTCTTGCGATCGTCGGCAACCCGGGCTCGATGAGCGTCGCGAATACCTAAGCTGATCAAGAACGGGACCGCGCGTCCCGTTCCCCGCCTTACTGCATCGGGCTTTCGTCGCCCCGCTCGATCTCGCGAATCTTGCCCTGGCGCACGCTGCTGCCCGGCGGCACGCTATGCGTGAGCCACACGTTCCCGCCAATCACGGAACCACGCCCGATCGTCACGCGGCCGAGAATCGTCGCGCCCGCGTAGATCACCACATCGTCCTCGACGATCGGATGGCGTGCATTGCCCTTCACGAGCGTACCGTCGAGGTCGGCCGCGAAACTCTTCGCACCGAGCGTCACGGCCTGGTACACGCGCACGCGCTCGCCGATGATCGCCGTCTCGCCGATCACGACGCCCGTGCCGTGATCGATGAAGAAACTCGAACCGATCTGCGCGCCGGGGTGAATGTCAATGCCCGTTGCCGAGTGCGCGATCTCGTTGATGAAGCGCGCGAGCAGCGGCACGCCGAGGCGGTGGAGCGCATGCGCGAGCCGATGATGCGTCATGGCCCACACGCCCGGGTAGCACAGCAGGATCTCGGTGATGTGCTGCGCGGCCGGGTCGCCCGTGAACGCCGCCTGTATGTCGCTCACGAGCAGCGCGCGAATGTCGGGCAGTTGCCGCCCGAACTCGCGCGCGACGTCGAATGCGCGCGCGCGCAGTTCGTCGTCGCTCGCCCCCGCGCTTTCCGGCAGGAAGCGCAACGCGCGGCGAATCTGCTCGGCGAGCAGCCGCAAGGTGCTGTCGAGCGTATGGCCGACGTAGTAGTCGATGCTCTCGTCGGTCAGGTCCGGCGCGCCGTAATGCGTGGGAAAGAGCGCGGCGCGCAGGCCGGCCACGATGTTGACGACCGCATCGCGTGACGGCAATTCGCGAATACCGAGCGGATGGCGCGTGCGGTGCCGTTCTTCACGTGACGCACGCAGGTCGGCGACGATCTGTTCGAGACCCCAGTCGGGGGAAGCAGCTTTGGACATGGTGATGCGGCAGCAGACGTACAGTCTGCAAGGGAGTGTATCGACCCCAGAGATTACCGCGTTTTGCGCGAGTTCGCCGGAGTGGCCTCAGAGCCAGGCCACAGTCGCGGGGCGCGCTCGTTCAAAGCGTGACGGTGCTCGCGTCGATCCAGCGCACGGCCCAGTCGCGCGCATGGGCGATGGCGGCTCCCTCATCGGAAAAGCGTAAATCGGCAGGAAAAAAACGATTGGCAACGAGTTCGCCATCGCTCGAGCGCGAAATCACCACATACGGTTGATACGTGCCGTCACCGGCACGCGCCGGTGCGCAATTCAGCAAATAGCCACGATGCGTAAATGCAGCGTCGAAGTGCATGTGTGTCACCCGCCCCTGACTGCCTCGTCCATTTTATTTGGCGCGTGCATTCAAGATCGTGCGGCAAAGCCACAGCATGAACCTCGCCCGGTCCATTAATCGAAAGCGCGCCAACTCGTTGAAAGAGGATCATACTCCTGGGAAAAAGCCCAAACCAACGAAAAAAATGCAACATCGCTGGAGGCGTTCTCCTGGCGAACCGGCTTGCTTTTCAACCCGATTCAAGGGTGCGGCGCTGCAGCGGAACGGCGCTTGCGGAATTGCCTGCTCCACGCAGGCACCCAGATCTTCCAAGGAGGAAGGATCATGAATCGTCCCGACGACATGCAAAAAGCGAATGTGGGAGATGTGAGCGCGTCGCCGTCGCGGCCGCGCAGCGCCGAGCTTCACAACGACCGCACGCACGACAGCTCGGTCGACACCGACGGCAAGAACCGCGAGGCCGCGCGCCTGGCGGGCGAAGGCTGCATCGGGCCCGATGAAGTGACGCAGAGCAACGCGACGCTCGTCAACAGCGTGGCCGAAGCGGAAGACGGCCTGGCGGGCTTCGACAGCCGCAAGGGCGTGCACCGGCTGCCGATCGCACTGGAGTCCGGCTACGAGGTCGTCGACCTCGGCATGAGCGAGCCCGAAGAGCCCGACGACGCCGACTCGCAGCGCAACGGCCCACGCGATCCGGGCGTGCGCCGCAGCCCTGGGCGCCTGCACTTCGCACTCAATCACATGCGGCCGACGCGCGTGATCGAGTTGCAGCGCAAGCCCTGAACGGCGATTATCCAGGCGATTCGAAGCACTGGCGGAATCGGACAGTATTCAGTCGAGTGCGGTTAAAAGTGGAAATGAAAAGCCTGAAAATAAATGAAAGCCGATAAATCGACGGCATTATCCTGGCGAGTTGCACGCTTTTGTCGCTTTCGAAATGCCGTTCGGCTTTATTTCAGCACCCGCGCAAAGCCCGCAGGCGCAGACCGGCGCTTGTTCAGGAGCCGCTGAAATTCTCTCCGATGTCACCGAAATCTGACAGAAATGACCCTACAAAGCGGGAGGATTGCAGACGAGGGGGGATCAGATAGGGATTTAGTGATAAATTCTTACATCATAAGAAGCGAGGAGCGAGTGTCTGAGGGCTTGCCCCGCGATCTCGCCTGCGCCGATGGAGAGTGTTGAACGTGCCTCTACATTTTATTGAGCAGATGTCACCCGTGCTCGACGCGCCCGAAGAGGCAGCGTGGTTCGACGCGGTGGCGAAGCTCGCCAGTTCGTGGGGATTCAGCCAGGTCATGATGGCTATCCTGCCGCGCCCGGGTATGAGGCTCGAGGACGCGTTCATCCGCACGAACTACTCGACCGCCTGGCGGCAGACGTACAACGACCACGGCATGGCCTACTTCGACCCTACCGTGACGCATTGCACGACGCGCTCGTCGCCGCTCATCTGGTCGCCGGAGCTTTTCGCGACCGAGCAGCAACAATCGATGTATGAGGAGGCCCGCTCGTACGGACTGCGCGCGGGCATCACCCTGCCGATCCATGGCCCGCGCCAGGAAGTCGGCATGCTGTGCTTCGTCAACGACGCGAATCCTACGGACAATTTCTGGGACGACGTGAACCGCGCGCTGCCGAATCTCGTGCTGCTGCGCGATCTCGTGCTGGACACGAGCCAGCGGCACCTGAACGACCACGCTCAGTCGCTGATTCCCAAGCTGACGCCACGGGAAAAGGAATGCCTCAAGTGGACTGCGCTAGGCAAGTCCACTTGGGAAATTTCTCACATCCTGAATTGCTCTGAAGCCGTCGTGAACTTCCACATGAAGAACATTCGCGGGAAGTTCGGCGTCAACTCACGGCGAGCGGCAGCCGTGATCGCGACCCAGATGGGTCTTATTGACCCGGGCTAAGCACCATCGGTGCATCGCCGCGCAACACGCGCTCGGCGCGGCCAAGGTCGCCGTCCGAAATCGTCTTGTTGAAATACAGACCGAGCAGGATCGACACCGGCGGCGGAATCTCCGCGCCCGACTCGAACCGGCTGCCGCGCGACTGCGTCACGCCGAAACGCGCCCAGAAACGGCGCTGGCTCTCTTTCTTCTTCTTCCGATACGCAATGATCAGGACGCGGTCGACGACCGAAGACAAGTCGCCGGGGGACGACATCGTGGTCGCACCCGAGTGCCATTGATTGCCCATAAGTTCCATGATGACTCTCGCTGTCAGATATGCCTGATGAGTGACTGCCGCGGAAGTGATTCTCCTTAAGAGGCCCTATCTGCGCACCTACCTATCTAGATAGGTGTTTTTTTATATTCATAACGCATAGCTTTCGAACCGTACTGCCGCGCTTCCACACAAATCGGGAGAGTTGTCATGCAAGCTGCGATACGGATCGGACTGAGACAGGACTTCGACAACGAGGACATCAATGAGATGTACCGCCTGCGCGCGCGCGTGTTCCGCGACCGCATGGGCTGGGACATCCCCACCATCGCGGGGATGGAAATCGACGGCTACGACGCGCTCGGGCCCCATTACATGCTGATTCAGGACGGCACGGGCCACGTGCGCGGCTGCTGGCGCCTGATGCCCACCGAAGGCCCCAACATGTTGCGCGACACCTTCCCGCAACTGCTGCAGGGCAACGCCGCACCCAAGGCCCGCAACATCTGGGAACTGAGCCGCTTTGCCATCGAGTCGGGCAACGACCAGGCATTCGGCTTTGCCGACGTGACCTTGAGCGCGATGCGCGCGGTCGTCTCGTTCGCCGACCGCGCGGGCATCAGCAGCTATGTGACGGTGACCACGACGCCGATGGAGCGCCTGCTGCGCCGTACGGGCATCGAGTTGACGCGGCTCGGCGCGCCGATGCGCATTGGCGTGGAGAATGCTGTCGCGCTGGAAATCGCCATGAGCCAGCAGACGCACCACGCGCTGTTCGGGGCGATGGCCCATGCCGCGTGAGGACGACGCCGCAGAGGGACAGATGCACGCTGGCTGGGTGCCGCGGCCTCCCTCGCGCAGGCAGGTACGTCGTTGTTTTTGTCTGACAAATATGATATGAAATGACAAATTCCGGCGCCACGCTGGCGCCGGACGCCAGCGTGGCCCGCAGTCAGCCTCAATCTGCCTTGACCTCGTCGGCGCTCGGCTCGCCGCTTTTCTGTGCCGCTGAGGCGCTGCGGCTGAAACGGATGTGAGAAATCCGCCCCACGCACAGGGCCGCCGCGAGCGCCGCGCAGCCCGTCAGGCCGATCCCCAGATGGATCGCATCCACGAGCACGTGGCGCACCGCATCGATCAGGGCCGCGCCGTCGAGCCCCGCCGCCTTCATCTGCGCAACGAGGCCCTCACGCAACGACGGGTCGATCAGCACGCGCGGATCGGCGAGCTGCGGCAGCCAGCGCTGTTGCAGCGGCGCGCCGAGCACGGCCAGCGCGTCGCCCACACCGGCCGCATAGCGATGATTGACGATGGTGGCCACGACACTCGTGCCGAGCATGCCGCCCACCATGCGCGTGGATTGCAGCAAGGCGGTCGTAATGCCGAAACGCTCCCGCCCGGCAATTTCCTGGCCGAAAATATTCAGATTGTTCAGGATGAAACCGAGCCCGATACCCACCGCCGACATCGCCAGCTCGAGCCACAGGTGTGCCGTATGCCGGGACGCGAAGGCAAGACCGGCGGAGGCCGCGACCAGCAGGCTGAAACCGACCGTGAGGATCGTCGTGGGCTTGCGCAGCCGGATCACAATGCGCGTGTTGATCAGGCTGCCTAGCGCGATACAGGCGGCGATCGGCGTGGCGAGCAGTCCCGCCTCCTGGGGCGAGAGCCCAAACCCGCCCTGCAGCAGCAGCGGCGCGAAAAAGATCAGCGAGAACATCACGAAGCCCGACAGCGTCGAGAGCGTAAACAACGTGACGAGTTGCGGGTCGCGAAACAGGTCGAGCGGAATGATCGGGTGCGTCGCGCGGCGCTCGCAGACTAGCAGCGCCGCCGCGCCGGCGAGTACCGCAGCCGCCAGCACGGCGTTGCCGGTCGTCAGGCCGCTCTTGGGCACCGCCTCGATCAAGGTCTGGAAAGCGCCCAGCACCAGCGCGACGAGCACGGCGCCCGTCCAGTCGATGCGCACCTCGCCGGTGCGCGCCGGCTGGTAGCGCGGCAGATGCGCCCAGATGAAATAAAGTGCAAGCACGCCAACCGGCAGATTGACGAGAAAGGTCGAGCGCCAGCCAAAGTGCTCACTGAGCCAGCCGCCCAGCGACGGACCCGCCGCTGTGCCGATGCCATAGGCGGCCGCCATGACGACTTGCCAGCGCACGCGAGCGCGCGGGTCGGGAAAGAGATCGGGAATCGAGGCGAACGCGGTGCCCACCATCATCCCGCCTCCCACGCCCTGCAGCGCGCGCGCCGCTGCGAGAAAGCGCATGTCGGTCGCGAGCCCGCACAGCACGGAGGCCACTGTGAAAACGATCACCGCGGCGATTACGAAGCGCTTGCGGCCAAAGTAATCGCCGAGCCGGCCGAACACGGGCACCGTCACGACCGAAGCCAGCAGGTAGGCGCTCGCGATCCACGCATAGAACTCGAAGCCGTGCAGTTCGGCGACGATCGACGGCAAAGCGGTGCTGACGACGGTTTGATCGAGCGCGACGAGCATGTTGACGAGGCCAATGCCGAGCATGGCCAGCAGCGCGTCGCGAAACGGCAGGTTAGCGGAGGATGGTTTCACGGAAGGGGAAGACTGCGCGGAGCGAAAAAGAGGCAACGATAGCGGGATGCCGGTGCGCGTGCAACAAAACGCCGTAGCAAACGAAAACCAGGCGGCGCTGCGGTATTCCGACGCAACCCACTTGATCTTCCTACTCGTTCCTTCCACATTTCATACAGTCCGACTGCATCTTCAGTTGCGATCCATTAAGCTTCTCGCCAGTCACGACACGCCGCGCCCGCCTCTTCACGGCATCGCCCAGAGGCCGCGCGATTCTCGATCCACTTGAAGAGGAGGTTTTATGTACAAACGCATCCTTGTCGCCGTCGACGGCAGCGCCACATCGCGCCGCGCCTTCGAAGCCGCGCTCGACCTGGCGAAAGCGATGGGCGCGACCCTGCAGCCGTATTACGTGATCGAGAACACGCCCATGTATTTCGACGCGCCCGGCTACGACCCGTCGATCCTGCGCAACCAGATGATCGCGCAGGGCAACGAACTCGCGGAAGAGATGAACAAGGCGATGGGCGAGCGTGGCGTGCAAGGCGCCATGCTCACGGGCGAAGCCTCCTCGCTCGACGACGTGCCGACGCTCGTGCTCAGCGCCGCGAAAACCGCAGGCGCCGATCTGATCGTGATGGGCACGCACGGCCGCCGCGGCTTCCAGCGCCTCATCCTCGGCAGCGTCGCCGAACGCTGCGTGCGGCAGTCCACCCTGCCCGTCCTGCTCATCCCGTCGGCCGCTGGAAATGCAGAGGAGTAGCCGCATCGGGTGCACGCAGTTTTGCGTGTTATTGAAAAGTCGCTTGCGCTCCGTCAGACGGCGCGCAAGCGCCTTCTGACAAGGCTCAACACCAAGCATCTCAAAAGCGCGTCACTTTGCCACCAATCTGAGATTCGACCCCGGTAGACAATGCCTGGACAGAGATCAAAGGAGCATTGTCGATGCTGAATCCTAACGTCGTTTCTCATACCACTGTGCGCCGCAGCAATCGCACGCCCGCGGCGGCACCGCGCACGTCCACGCGCTGTTCGGTTTGCGCCATGCGGCACCTGTGCATGCCGCAGGGCCTCACACTCGACGACCTTCCGAAACTCGAAGCACTGATCTGCTCCGCACGCAGTGTGCGGCGCGGCGAAGCCGTGTACCGCGCAGGCGACACGTTCGACAATCTCTACGTCGCGCGTTCCGGCTCGCTCAAGACAGTCATGGCGCACCGCGACGGCCGCGAGCAGGTAACCGGCCTGCGTCTGGCCGGCGACCCGCTCGGCCTCGACGGCATCAGCACCGGCTCCCACACCTGCAGCGCCGTGGCACTCGAAGACAGCTCGGTCTGCATCATTCCCTACTCGGCGCTCAAGCATTTGTGCCGCGAAGCCGGCGCCATGCAAGACCGGCTGCACCGCCTCATGAGCGAGCAGCTTATCCGGGAATCGTCGCAAATGATGGTGCTCGGCTCGCTCTCCGCCGACGAACGCGTCGCCGCGTTCCTGCTGGACGTTTCCGAACGCAATGGGCAGCGCGGGTATTCGCATGCGGAGTTCAACCTGCGCATGACGCGCGAGGACATGGGCAGCTATCTCGGCATGACGCTCGAAACGGTGAGCCGCACCCTGTCGAGATTTCAAAAGCGCGGCCTGATCGACGCACAGGGCAAGCTGATCCGTATCATCGATCTCGAAGGTCTGCGGCATCTGTAATTCGCGCAAACCCCGGGCGGGCCGCCCGCTCGGGGTGCACGCCCGGTACCTCGTCGGCACGGCATCTCCGTTGGCACAACTCCTGCGCAGGGTTAAAGTTTCGTACTACGCCCCCAGCAAGGAGAATCGCCGAAATGCATCTCCCGCAATCCCCCACGCTCGCTGCGCGCCTCGAAGCGGCGCGCGCCGCCAGCGACGCGCTCTTCAACGTCGTCAGGCCCGAGTTCCTCTACGAGCGGCCCATTCGCGAGCGTCACCGCATCGTGTTCTACATCGGTCATCTGGAAGCATTTGACCGCAATCTCTTCGACAAGCGCCTGTTCGACGTGCCCTCCGCCGATGCGCGCCTCGACCAGTTGTTCGCATTCGGCATCGATCCCGTCGATGGCGGCCTGCCGACCGATACCCCCGCCGACTGGCCCGACCTCGCCGAAGTGCTTGCCTACGGACGCGATGCGCGCAGCCGCATCGACGCGCAGCTCTCGACGCTCGACCTGCCGCCCGACGTCTCCAATCACGACACGCCGGGGCAGTTGCTGAACGTAGCGATTGAACATCGGCTCATGCATGTCGAAACGCTCGCTTACATGCTCCACCAGTTGCCGTTCGAGCAAAAGCAGGCGCCCGCCGCAACGGCCGCGCGCGCCGACCCGCTCCGCACAATCGCGGCCGGGACGGTTCAGGTGCCTGCGGGCCGCACGGAGCTCGGCATGACCGTCGAGCGTGGACTTTTCGGCTGGGACAACGAATTCGGCGAGCAGCAGGTCGACGTGCCGGCCTTCGAGATCGACCGCTACATGGTCACGAACGGCGCGTTTCTCGAATTCATCGAGGATGGCGGCTACGACAGGCGCGACCTTTGGAACGACGCCGACTGGGCGTGGAAGGAAAGCGCGCACGTGGCGCACCCCGTGTTCTGGTCGCGCGGCCCCGAAGGCTGGCAGTTGCGCACGATGTTCGAAGACATCGCGTTGCCGCTTGCGTGGCCCGTGTATGTGAGCCACGCCGAAGCCAGCGCCTTTGCGCGCTGGCGCGGCATGGCGCTGCCAAGCGAGGCTCAGTGGCAGCGCGCGGCGCATGGCGCGCTGCCGGGCCGCACCGACAACTTCGATTTCCGCGACTGGAACCCTGTGGCCGTGGACGCCACACCGGACAGCGCCAGCACGTGGGGCGTAGAAGGCCTGTACGGCAACGGCTGGGAATGGACGTCCACGCTCTTCGGACCGCTGCCGGGTTTCAAGGCGTTCCCGTTCTACGAGGGGTACTCGGCAAACTTTTTCGACGGTCAACACTACGCAATGAAAGGCGGCTCGCCGCGCACCGCGCAATGCATGTTGCGGCCCACGTTCCGTAACTGGTTTCAGCCGCGTTACCAGTATGTTTATGCGGGATTTCGCTGCGTTCGGGATTGACCAATCAAGCGATAGTCGAGGCAATCGATCGGCTATCGCTTGGGCACGCCCTGTCAGTCCCATCCTTCCAGCCGGAGGGTCGCACGAACAAGCCGCTGCTCTTCCTGTTCGATCTCACGCAAGCTCGCACAGACGCCATTGATATGATCGGCGGCGGCTTTCCTTGCCTGTTCGGGCAATTTACCCACTACCGCGTTGAACAGGCGCGCGTGCTGTCGATCGATCGCGCGTTTGTGTGGCTCCCGGTGATAGAGATTGTTGACCGACGCGAAGACGGAACTCAGCAATAGATCCGTAAGAGAACTAAGCGTATGCACTAGCACAGGATTGTGCGACGCCTCGCAAATGGCAAGATGAAAGGCGTGATCGAGCCTCGCGTGAACCGATGGACTGGTTTCTGCTCCATGGGCTTCGACCATCTCGTCGTAGCGCCGCTTGATCAGGATATGGTCCGCCGGCGTGCCCCTTAGCGCTGCCAGTCGTGCAGATTCGGCCTCCAGCAGAGCGCGAACCTCGAACAGATCGTAGAGCGTACGCGGCTGAGATCCGAGCAAATGCATCAGCGGAGAAGTCTCCGCTTTCGCGGTCAGGCTGGCAACGTACGACCCTCGCCCGTGCGACGTCTCGATGATGCCTCGCGCCCGCAGAAGCTTCAGGCCTTCGCGCAGCGCGGTCCGCGAGACCCCTAACTTCTCCACCAGCCTTCGCTCGGAGGGCAGTGACTGGCCAGTCTTCAGCACGCCATCGACGATCAGCCGCTCGATGCGCTCGGCAACGACATCTGCGACCTGGCGGATCGGCTCCGCATCGAGAAGCTCCCGGGTATCCATAGTTCATCCAGACAAAGTGGTCTGACCAGTAAAAATCAGAAGTTCATGGATTTTTTGATTACACAGAATGATGCACAAATGGGCGGGCTAAACGCAAGCCAAGTCCATCAAGAAGGCAAAAAACTGGTACGACCACTGGACCAACCCATCGACATACCGCGGCTGCGCGGCAACAATCTGCTCCCAGACGCTTGCCGGAGGGTCACCGGGACCCGCTGGACAAGGCGAGGAGACATCGAATGAGCTATCGGTACGACGAAGCGCTCGACGGACCGCTCGTCACTCACGACAGGGCCACAGTGGTCGGCGCATTGCGTTCACGCGTTCCCGATCTGACGATCCTGCACGAGGAAGAGGATCTGCGGCCCTTTGAGTGCGACGGGCTTTCGGCATACCGGACGACCCCGTTACTCGTCGCGCTTCCGGAAACCGTCGAGCAGGTTGAAAAGTTGTTGCGGTATGCGCACGAAGCGCAGATTCCGGTGGTCGCCCGCGGCGCCGGCACAGGCCTTTCCGGCGGCGCATTGCCGCTGGAGAAAGGCATTCTGCTGGTCATGGCGCGCTTCAATCGCATTGTCGAGATCGACCCCGAGGCCAGCACGGCTCGCGTCCAGCCGGGGGTGCGCAATCTGGCCATTTCGCAGGCCGCCTCGCAATACGGCCTGTACTACGCACCCGACCCCTCATCGCAAATCGCCTGCTCCATCGGCGGGAATGTGGCCGAGAATGCAGGCGGCGTTCATTGCCTCAAATACGGCCTGACTGTTCACAACATTCTCAAGCTCGAGATTCTCACGATCGAAGGCGAACACGTGACGCTGGGCTCGGACGCCCTCGACTCTCCAGGTTTCGATCTGCTCGCCCTCTTCACGGGTTCCGAGGGGATGCTGGGCATTGTTGTCGAGGTCACGGTCAAGCTACTGACCCGACCACAAAGCGCTCGCGTGCTCCTGGCCAGCTTTGACGACGTCGAACGAGCCGGTTCAGCGGTTGCCGAAATCATTGGAGCCGGCATTATTCCGGGTGGTCTTGAAATGATGGACAACCTCGCCATTCGCGCTGCCGAAGACTTCATCCATGCCGGCTACCCCGTCGATGCAGCGGCAATTCTCCTGTGTGAAGTCGACGGCGCGGAGAGCGACGTCGCGGAAGAATGCGATCAGGTCGAGGCGCTTTTGCGTGCGGCTGGTGCGACCAGCGTCAGACTGGCCCGTGACGAAGCCGAGCGGCAAAAGTTCTGGGCGGGGCGCAAGAATGCGTTCCCGGCTGTCGGCCGTATCTCGCCGGACTACTACTGCATGGACGGCACCATCCCGCGCCGGGAGTTGCCCGGCGTGCTTGCAGGCATCGAACGGCTGTCCAACGAATATGGGTTGCGCGTGGCAAACGTATTCCATGCGGGAGATGGCAATCTTCATCCGCTGATTCTTTTCGACGCAAACGACGGAGAAACAGAACGCGCGGAGGCGCTCGGCGGCGCCATCCTCGAGCTGTGCGTCAAGGTGGGCGGCAGCATCACTGGCGAGCACGGTGTCGGTCGGGAAAAGATCAACCAGATGTGTGCACAGTTCAACGCCGACGAGCTGACCCTGTTCCACGCACTCAAGGCTGCGTTCGACCCGAAGGGACTCCTGAACCCAGGCAAAAACATTCCGACACTGCATCGTTGTGCTGAATTTGGCTCGATGCATATCCATCATGGCGTCATGCCGTTTCCTGAACTGGAGAGATTCTGATGCGGCAAACTCCGATTCCAATGGATGACAGCGATCGGCTGGTTGACGAGGTCGCCCGCGCTGCATTGACGCGTACCGCAATCACCATACGCGGCGGCAAAAGCAAGTCGTTCCTCGGCCGGGCGGCTCCCGCTCAAGCCGTAGAACTGGATACCCGCAGTCATAGCGGAATCGTCCGTTATGAGCCGACTGAACTGGTCATCACCGCGCGATGCGGAACGCCGATCTCCGAACTTGCCGCGGCGCTGGACGCCGCAGGCCAGACGCTTCCCTGCGAGCCGCCAGAGTTTGACGGTGTGGCGACCCTCGGTGGCGCGGTCGCCAGCGGGATTTCCGGTCCGCGGCGTCCGTGGGCGGGGTCGATGCGCGATTTCGTGCTGGGTTGCCGCCTGATTACGGGCACGGCCAAACACCTGCGTTTCGGTGGCGAAGTGATGAAGAACGTCGCGGGCTATGACATGGCCCGACTCGCCGCCGGCAGTTTTGGTTGTCTCGGCGTGCTGACCGAAGTTTCGCTAAAAGTCCTGCCCAAGCCGAGAGCCGCGCGCAGTGTTCGGCTCGCCATCAATGCCAGCGAGGCCATGGCGGAACTGTCGAACTGGAGACGAAGCGCGCTCCCGGTAACCGGCGCCTGCTACATGGACGGCTGGCTTCACGTGCGCCTGGAGGGCGGCGAGGGCTCCGTGGCATCGGCGATCGACCGGATGGGCGGCGATGACCTCGGCATGTCGTTCTGGGCGAATCTCCGCGAGCAATGCCTGCCGTTTTTCGCGGACCCGCGGCCGCTTTGGCGGCTGTCTCTGCCCAACGCGACAGCGTTGATGCCTCTGCCGGGTGACGTCCTGCTCGATTGGGGCGGCGCACAGCGCTGGCTCAAGAGCGATGCATCAGCCAATGCGATTCGCGCGATCGCGCAGGCCGTGGGTGGTCACGCCATCTGCTATTCGCCACAGGCGGAATCGGAGAACCCGTTCATGCCACTCCCCGCCCCCTTGATGCGCCTGCACCAGTCGCTCAAGGCCCGCCTGGACCCACGTGCGATCTTCAACCCCGGCCGCATGTACGCCGATCTCTGAAGCGAGAGACCATGCAAACCAATCTCAGCGAACAGGCAAAAACGCTCCCCCGCGCAGATGAAGCCGAATCGATTCTGCGTAGCTGCGTTCACTGTGGCTTCTGCAACGCGACCTGCCCCACTTATCAGTTGCTAGGAAACGAGCTCGATGGTCCTCGCGGCCGAATCTATCTCATCAAGCAATTGCTCGAAGGACAAGACGTCACGGAGAAAACGCAACTTCATCTCGACCGTTGCCTGACCTGCCGGAACTGCGAAACGACGTGCCCGTCGGGCGTCACTTATCACACGTTGCTCGACATCGGGCGAGCAGAACTCGAACGCCGGGTAAGCCGTCCGTCCGGCGAACGCCTTTTGCGGCAAGGTCTCAAACAGGTTATTCCACGGCCCGCCGTGTTCAGGACGCTGCTGAAAGCGGGCCGCCTCGCGCGTCCGTTGCTACCCCATTCGCTTCAGCAAAAAATTCCACGCGAGGTGGTCACACCCAGGCAGCGGCCGCCAGCCAGACATGCCCGGCGAATGCTGATTCTCGAGGGCTGCGTGCAACCAGCGCTCTCCCCGAACACGAATGCAGCGGCTGCGCGCGTGCTCGACAGACTCGGCATCAGCCTCGTCGCCGCGCCGCAGAGCGGATGCTGTGGCGCGACGGAGTATCACCTGAACGCACAGGATGCCGGCCTTGAGCGCGCCCGGCGCAACATCGATGCGTGGTGGCCAGCCATCGAAGCGGGCGCCGAAGCCATCATTCAGACGGCGAGCGGTTGCGGGGCCTTCGTTAAAGAGTACGGGCATCTGTTACGCAACGACGCGCAGTATGCAGCGAAAGCAGCACGCGTCAGCGAGTTGACGCGCGACCTCTCGGAAGTGTTGAGCGCAGAACCCATCGACGCCTTGAAAGCTGGCAGTCGCAAACGCGTCGCCTTTCACTGCCCTTGCACGCTTCAGCACGCCCAGAAGCTCGGGGGCGCAGTCGAGGGCATCCTGGAACGACTCGGTTTTGACCTGACGCAGGTTCCCGACGCCCACCTGTGCTGCGGTTCCGCGGGCACTTACTCGATTACGCAACCCGAACTCTCGACCGCATTGCGCAACCGTAAGCTCGACGCGCTCGAAAGCGGTCGCCCCGAACTCATCGTGACGGCGAATATAGGCTGTCAAACGCACCTCGATGGTGCCGGGCGCACGCGCGTGCGGCACTGGATCGAACTCGTCGAAGACGCCCTTCAATAACTCCTGGTATACCGATATGCAAACCAAATCTGTGCTCACCCTCGCCGAAACGACACGCATCCTCGACGCGGCGCGCGCCGAAGCCGAGAAGAACAAATGGCCCGTGGCAATCGCCGTCGTTGACGATGGCGGCCATCTGCTCGGCATGCTACGGCTCGACGATTGCGCACCGATCGGGGCGGAAATGGCCGTCGGCAAGGCGCGGACCTCGGCGCTCGGACGACGCGAATCGCGCCTCTACGAGGAAATGATCAACAACGGGCGCACCGCGTTCGTGAGCGCTCCGCTCGTGGCAACGCTGGAAGGCGGTGTTCCGGTTATCGTCAACGGACAGGTCGTCGGCGCTGTGGGGGTCTCGGGCGTGAAGCCGGCCGAAGACGCTCAGGTCGCCAAAGCCGGGGCACAGGCTATCATCTAGAGGCGTAATAGAAGTACAGCCAGAAGTACAGCCGCAAGTACAGCCCGTTTTCACCACAACTTCCGGACGGCCCCCCATCCGTCCGCCCGATGGAGCAGGAAATGACCCAAATGTCCCAGCGCGACGGCCTGAAAGTGGCGCCGGCCCTCGAAAAGTTCGTCGAAACGGAAGCCTTGCCGGGCACCGGCCTCGACAGTCAGCAATTCTGGGCTGGCTTTTCCGCAATCGTTCACGACCTTGCGCCGCAAAATCGCTCGCTGATCGCGGAACGCGATCGTCTGCAGCAGGAACTGGACAACTGGCATCGCGCCCATCCCGGCCCGATCCGCGACATGAAGGCCTATCGCGGCTTCCTGGAGAGCGTCGGCTACATCGTCCCGGCGCCCGCGAGTGTCCGGGCAACGACGCAGGACGTCGACTCCGAGATTTCGGAGCAAGCCGGTCCGCAGCTCGTCGTTCCCCTGTCCAATCCGCGCTACGCACTCAATGCCGCCAATGCGCGCTGGGGAAGCCTGTACGACGCGCTGTACGGCACCGACGCCATTCCTGAAACCGACGGCGCAGAGCGTGGCGCCTCGTTCAACCCGAAGCGCGGCGAGCGCGTGATCGCGTTCGCGCGACAGTTGCTCGATGAAGCCGCGCCGCTCGCTACGGGCTCGCACGCGGACGCAACCCGCTACGCCGTCGAAAACGGCGCGCTCGTCGTCACGCTCAAGAGCGGTAACACGCAACTGAAAGACCCCTCGCAATTCATCGGCCACACGGGCGACGCCGGCGCGCCTCAAGCGGTGCTCCTCAAGCACAATGGCCTGCATCTGGAAATTCAGATCGATGCCAACGACGCCATCGGCAAAACCGACGCTGCGCACGTCAAGGACGTCGTGCTCGAAGCTGCGGTGTCCACCATCATCGATTGCGAGGACTCCGTCGCTGCCGTCGACGCGGCGGACAAGGTGCAGCTGTACCGCAACTGGCTCGGCCTGATGAATGGCACGCTGGCCGAGGAGGTCAGCAAAGGCGGCAAGACGTTCACGCGCAAGCTCAACGAAGACCGCGAATACGTGGGCGCAGACGGCCAGCCCGTGAAGTTACACGGACGTTCGTTGCTTTTCGTGCGCAACGTCGGCCACCTCATGACGAATCCGGCCGTGCTCGACCGCGATGGCAACGAGATTCCGGAAGGCATTCTCGATGCGGTCATGACGACGCTCTGCGCCCTGCACGACCGCAAGGTCAAACTGAACTCCCGCACGGGCGCCGTGTACATCGTCAAGCCGAAAATGCACGGGCCGGCGGAAGTGGCGTTCGCCAACCAGTTGTTCGCACGCGTGGAGGCCCTGCTCGGACTCCCTCGCGACACCATCAAAATGGGCATCATGGACGAGGAGCGCCGCACAAGCGTCAACCTGGGTGCCTGCATTGCAGAAGCCGCATCCCGCGTCGCCTTCATCAACACGGGCTTCCTCGACCGCACCGGCGACGAGATGCATACGGCGATGGAAGCAGGCCCGATGATGCGCAAGGGCGACATGAAGTCGAGCCAGTGGATTGCCGCCTACGAGCGCAACAACGTAGTCACGGGTCTTGCGGCTGGCCTGCGCGGGCGCGCGCAAATCGGCAAGGGCATGTGGGCGATGCCCGACCTGATGCATGCAATGCTCGAGCAGAAAATCGGACAATTGAAGGCCGGCGCGAATACCGCGTGGGTCCCCTCTCCGACCGCTGCAACCTTGCACGCGTTGCACTATCACAAGGTCAACGTTCAGGACGTTCAGAAAGCGCTCGAGCACACCCAGCTTTCCAGCGTAAGGGACGAGATCCTCGAAGGCCTTTTGACCGTGCCCGTGGTCGAAAAAGCGGAGTGGAATGCGGACGAAATCAGGAGCGAAGTGGAGAACAACGCTCAGGGTATTCTGGGTTACGTCGTCCGCTGGGTCGACCAGGGCGTGGGCTGCTCGAAAGTCCCCGACATTCACAATGTCGGACTGATGGAAGATCGCGCGACGCTGCGCATCTCGAGCCAGCATATTGCAAACTGGCTGCGCCATGGCGTGCTGAATCGAGAACTCGTCGAAGAGACCCTCAAGCGCATGGCCGCTGTGGTCGACAGGCAAAATGCCGGCGACCCTCAGTACAAGCCGATGGCGCCCAACTTCGACGCTTCGTACGCTTTCCGGGCGGCGCGCGCGCTGATCTTCGAGGGCTGTGAGCAACCGAGTGGCTATACGGAACCGCTTCTTCACAAGTTCCGTCTTGAAGTGAAGGCGCAGTAACGCGCGTTTCACGAACGCGATGGCTGAGCGGCGAATCATGCCGCCCAGCCATCGCTTCGCCTATGGCACGCTCATTTCCAGAACCCCAGTGCGGTCTTCAGCGCAGTGTTGTGTTCTGCATGGCGCGCAAGCGGCACCCCCTCCATCGCCGCCACCCACGCTTCGCGCAACGCCTCCACCCCGGCCGCCACGCCCCCCGGATGACCGAAGATGCCGCCACCCGCCGTGTGAATCAGGTCCGCGCAGCCGATCGCCGCATACGTGTCCGCCGCCTGCAGGCCCGTCTGGCCTGAGCTGAACACCGGCATCGCGTGCATCGGCGCCTGCTCCATCACCGGCGAAAGCACCGCGCGCGCCGCCGCAATCACGCTCTCGTCGGACTCGCTGAACTTGTTGCGCAGACCGTTCACGTGCAGATGGTCCGCGCCCGCCAGACGCCACAGCATCTGCCACGGCGCATAGTCCCAGCCCAGCGCCTCGCTGCGCGTCAGATACCCCCAGCCCGCACGGTGAGCGTGGATCGGCAGCTGGCTGTGGCGGCGCAGCTCATGCAGCCCCACCAGACCCACCGAGTTCAGCACCGCCATCACGCACGTGCCACCCTGTGCGAGCACCAGGTCGTGGCGCCGCTTCATCTGGTCCAGGTCCCCCGTCAGGTTGAAGGCCACCATCACCTTCTTGCCTGTGCGATCCGCATGCTCGTTGACCACCCGCATCACCGCACGCACCCGATCGTCGAACGGACAGTGCGGACCGTCGCCCTGCAGTTCGTCGTCCTTGATGAAGTCGATGCCGCCCGCCACCAGCTCGCGCACCTGCTGGGCCGTCTCTTCGGGTGACAGCCCCACGCTCGGCTTGATGATCGTGCCGATCAGCGGGCCCCGCCCGACACCCGCGAGCCTACGCGTGCCCTCGATCCCGAAGGCCGGCCCCGGATACGCGGCGGCGAACGACGGCGGCAGACGCAGCCCCGTCAAGCGCAGACCCGAAACCTGCCGCAGCTCGAACAGGTTGCCCGCGATCGTGGACATCAGGTTCGGCAGCGACGGCCCGAAGTTCTCGATCGGCCACGACAGCTCCAGCGCACACTGCGTGTAGCGCGAAGACGGGATGCCGCCGGTCAGGCTCGGCGTGCCGCTGTGGCCCAGCACTTCGAGCCGTTCGACCCGGGCACCCGAGCGCGCTTTCAGCTCGGGCGTCTCGGTGGGCAGCGCGACAAAGGTCCCGCTCGACTGCTCGCCTGCGATCACGTCCGCGGCAAGATGAGGGTCAACGCCCGTTTCCAGCCAGTAGCTGGCGTAGATGCGTTCGGTCACGGTGTGGCTCCTGGTAAATAGATGTTGCGATTGCTATTCAGAACGTGCGGGCGCCGTTGACTGGCAGCCTCACCGCATAGAGCGACGTCGTCGCGCACATAAAAAGCATGTTCATTTGCGGACCGCCAAAGGTAACGTTGGCGACAGGCTCAGGAGTTAGCACCTTGCCAAGCAACGTCCCGTCAGGCGAAAAACAATGCACCCCATCAGCGGCGCCGGCCCAGAGGCGACCTGCGCTGTCGACCCGAATACCGTCGAACATGCCTGCGGTACATGACGCGAACACCTCGCCGCCCTCCAACCGATGATCGTTTGAAAGCTTGAATACCCGGATGTGCCTGGGTCCGTTCGGAACGTGCGTCACGCCACTGTCGACGATATAGATGCGTTTTTCGTCCGGCGAAAATGCCAATCCGTTGGGGCGCACGAAGTCCGCCGCTGCGATCTCGCATTCGCCCGTATGCGGGTCGATCCGATACACGTTGGATGCGCCGATTTCAGGCGTCGATATATGCCCTTCAAAGTCCGTGTCGATTCCATAGGTGGGATCCGTGAACCAGATCGAGCCGTCGGACTTTACGATCACATCGTTGGGACTATTCAGGCGATTTCCGTGATAGTGAGAGGCAAGCGTCGTGACCCTTCCATCGTGTTCCGTTCGAGTCACCGACCTTGAACCATGCTCGCAGCGCACGACACGCCCATGCCGATCCAGCGTGTGTCCATTGGCATAATTCGCGGGCTGGCAAAATACGCTCACGCGATCATCCGTTTCGTCCCATCGCATCACACGGTCGTTGGGGATGTCACTCCACAACAGGTATCGACCCGCCGGCACATAAACGGGCCCCTCCGCCCAGCGACATCCCCCAAAAAGCTGCCTGACCTTCTCACTTTGCCGTACACACGCCCGAAATCGCTCGTCGAGTTCTTCGAATTCATGTTCGGCCATAGCCTGTGCCTTTCGGTGCGTTGATCGCGCGGCGCACGGATCGGCGCACCGCCCCGCCGCCTGCCAGCGCGAGAACCGTGATGATGACAATCCCCTGCACGACGTCCTGAACGCCAGGCGGCAAACCGGCGATTTGCATGGTGGTCACGAGGAGCACGAGCAGCATGCTGCCAAAGAGCGTCCCGAGCGGCGTCGCGCCGCCACCGAAGATCAGGGTGCCCCCAAGTACGACCGCACCGAGCGATTGCAGCAGGTAAGGCTGCCCCATCTCGAGAAAGGCGCCGCCCACGTATGCGCCAAGCAGCAAGCCTGCGAACGCGGCGAGAATCGAGCTGGTTACGAATGCACTCGCCGTGACGAGCGACGTGCGCACACCCGCGAGGCGCGCGGCGCGCACGTTTTGACCGACTGCTGACAGCATGCGTCCATAGGCCGTGTAACCGAGCAGCAGGGAAATCGCCACCGTGACGCCCAAAGCAATCAGCACGATGACCGGAATGCCGCCGACACGTCCCGTCGCGAGAAAGTGAATGGTCGGCGCCACATGGAATCCCGGTATTGCGCGATTCGCAAGCAACGTCGCCGTCGCGAGGATGTATCCCGTAGCCAGCGTCGCGATGATCGCCGGGATACGGCATAGCACCACTAGCAATGCATTCACGAGGCCGACACCGAGCCCCAGGGCGAACGTCGCGGCCAACCCCTGCGCAAGTCGCGCGTCACTTCCACCCATCACGATCAGCGCGAGATACGCACTGAGGGTCATGACGCTAGCAATCGAGAGATCGATGTTGCCACGCCCGGACGTGACCACGACCATCTGCCCGAGCGCGCACAACGCCAGAAACGAACTCGATACGGCCACGCCCGAGAGGGAGTTCAAGCTGAAGCTGCTCGTGACGAGGGATAGCGCGAACCACAACAGGAATACGGCTGCGGCCGCCCATATCCAGCGATTACGCGCGGACCATTCAGTGAGTCTTGCGGACATTGAGCGGTTCATTCTTCATTCCCCTTTCGGACGGCCAGCGCGCGGAGCGCCAGAATGATCACGAGCAACAAGCCTTGAACCGCTGCGTTGTAGTCGGAACTCACGTTGAGCGAGCCGAGGAGTGCGCCAATCAACGAGAGCGCCACCGCACCGGCCACGACGCCGGTCGACGAAATCCTGCCGCCTATCAGGCTGCAGCCGCCGATCACGACGCCCGCCACCCCGAGCAAGGTATAGCTCGAGCCCGAATTGATGTCGCTCGCGGTGTTGATCGCCGTGAGCGCGAGCCCCGCTACGGCGATGAACGACGCGGCGACGCAATATCTCAGGGCCGCATAGCGGGCTGCCGACCACCCCGCCCGTGACATCGCGGTGGCATTGTTCCCGAAGGCACGCAGCGTCACGCCAAACGGAGAGCGATCGATCGCCCACGCAACCATGCCCGCGACCACAATCAGCACGAGCGACGTGGGTACGCCCGGCACGGTCCAGGTGAACAGGTTCGAGAGCCACTCGGGACTCGCGCCGCCCGGCGTCGGCTGCAGCGTATGGCCGATTCCCATCCAGATAAACGATGCGCCAAGCGTGATGACAATGGCTGGAATGCGCCTCGCCTGAATCAGCCAGCCCAACGCGCTGTAACACGCCATCGCTGCGATGAGGCTGAAGACGCCCAGCGCTGGCTGCTGGTAGAGCAGCGTCGCACTCAGCACGTTCACGAGTCCGGCAAAGGCGCCTGCGCCAAGGTCGATCTCGCTGCCCCCGATCACGAACATCTGCCCGAGTGCAACGAGCACCAGCGGCAGCGCGGGGCCGAGAAGCAGATCGAGACCAAACACGGATCCCGTATTCGGATTGGCCATCATCATGGCCGCGAAAACGAGCGCGAGGCTCACGAACGGCGCCATCTGAACGATGCGCTGCCCCACCTTCGAACCGCCCTCTGCATCGCCGCGCGAGACGCCCGATCCGGCGACAGGTTGCTCGAATGAAGCATCGACTATCGCCTGTTCGCTGATCTCGCTGCCTTCGAGTTCGCATGCGACCCGGCCGCCCGCAAATACGAGCACGCGATCACATTCGAGAAACTCGAGGTCTTCGGTCGAATGCCAGATGATGAGTCGTCCGGAACGTGCGACCTCGGCTACGAGCTTGTAGAAGTCGCGCTTGGCAGCGATGTCGACACCGCGCGTCGGATCGTCAAGCAGGATGATGGACGCCTGAGATACCAGCGCTCTCGCCATCAACGCCTTCTGCTGGTTGCCCCCGCTCAGATCGAGGATGCCGGACGCCAGGCGGTTCGAATCCAGCCTGAGCCGTTCAGCCGCATCGATCGCGACGGCTCGCTCCGCAGACCTCGTGACGGGCCGAAACGGTGAGCCCGATGCGAAACTGCCCAGTGAGATATTCGAAAGCACGCTCCACAACGGGAACACGCCTTCGCGTTGCCGGTCACCGGAAACGAAGTTGACCATCCCCTCGCGCTGGACGCGCGTGAGGTTGCGTTTCGAAGGCTTGAATATCTGATGCAGCAACTCCTTTTGTCCGCTGCCTTCCAACCCTGCGAGGCCCACGATCTGCCCGGCGCGCAGTTCGACGGCCTTCTCGCCGCCCATTACGCCGCCACTGAGGCGTAGCAGCACCGCACCTTCCCCGCCCTGATGCCCAGCGGCGGCTTCGTGCAGGACTGCGGCTTCTCCGCCCATGAGACGCACCAGCACCGGCACGGACGCGTCGGCCGCCAGCCCGTCCCATTCGAGACGCCCGTTGCGAAGCAGCAAGACGCGCGTCGCGACATCGACGATCTCGTGGAGTTTGTGGCTGATAAAGATGAACGCGATGCCTTCGGCAGCCTTCGCGTGAATATATGCACGCAGTTGGCGGCTGCGCTCGAGCCCGAGCGAAGACGTAGGTTCGTCGAGTATGACCAGTTTGACGCCGGGAGCGGCAACCGTTCGCGCGATTTCCACCATCTGCCGTTCGCCGATCGGCAGACGTCCCGCTTCTGCGTCGACATTGATTCCGTGACCGGGAAAAACGGCTTCGAGGGCTTCACGCGCGCGCTGTCGATAGACCTGACGCCACCCCGGCAATGCGCGCGCCGCCTGTGGTGCCTCCAGAAAAAAGTTCTCTGCGACCGAGAGGTTCGAACACAGCGACAACTCCTGATGAACGATACGGATGCCGCGTCGCTGTGCGGCCAGTGCATCGTAGGCCGACTGCGTCGATGCATCGTCGCCGAAATCGATCGTTCCCGAATCGGGCGGCGTCACGCCGCACAACATCCGCATCAACGTGCTCTTGCCCGCACCGTTGCCGCCTACGAGTCCAATGACGTCGCCACAGGCGACAGCAATCGAAATGTCGTCGTTCGCGCGGGTCGGGCCATACACTTTTGTGAGGTTACGGGCACGCACAACCAGCCGTGCCTGATTCTCCAAAAGCACCGTGTCATCGCGGTTCATCTGGGACACCCCCACACTCACTTGCTTGCCAGAAGATGCTGATCCACCCAGCCTTGCGTATACGTCGGGCTGACGATCATCCCGGACGGATTATTGATGTAGTCCTTAAGATTGTCCTGCGTCACCGTGGCGACGGGCATGATCATTTTCTTCGGCGGCTGGGCGCCTTTGACAAGTGACAGACTGAGATAGAAAGCGGCTGCCCCAATGCCGGGCGTCGTATTCATGGAGATCGTGGTGTAACCGTTCTTCTTGTTTTGCGCATCCCACCACTTGATGAAGTCGGTGCTGCCGCCGCCTTCGATCACGGGCATCTTGTCGCGATACTGACCGCCGTACTGTTCGAAGGCCTGTGCGATGCCGAAATCGTCGCTGCCTCCCTGCCCGAGCACGGCATCGACGTGAGGCAAGCTGGGCAACACGTTGGCAACGGCAGACTGTGCAACCGATGCCGTTGCCTGGCCATATACGGTGGCCACGACCTTGACATCGGGATAGCGCTTGAGCACTTCCATCTG
This sequence comes from Paraburkholderia sp. JHI869, assembly GCF_038900775.1. Classification (NCBI taxonomy): domain Bacteria; kingdom Pseudomonadati; phylum Pseudomonadota; class Betaproteobacteria; order Burkholderiales; family Burkholderiaceae; genus Paraburkholderia; species Paraburkholderia sp. JHI869. The sequence goes on along the minus strand of NZ_JAYMSC010000058.1, from coordinate 3,095 downwards.
CGCGTTATACATGTCGTTGTCGGGCGCGGAGCCCTTTACGCCGCGAACCTGAATGATGTTGCCCTTGCCGCCGATCTTCTTCATCACCCACTCGGCTTCCTGCTTCTTGTAGCCGGTGAAATCGAAATTGAGCTGGTAATTGCACGGCGCGCTCGCGACCGAATCGAAGGAAACGACCTTGATGCCGGCCTGGCAGGCTTTCTGGATGATGCCGTTCACCGCGGTTTCGGAGGCCGCATCGACGGCAATCGCATCCACCTTCTTGAGGATCAGCTCGGCAATCTGGCTGTTCTGTTGCGCAACGGAACCATCGCCATTCACGACGATGTAGTCGGCGATTTTTCCTTCCGCCTTCGCCTGTTTGGCCGCGGCATCGAACGAGTCGACCATCTGGTGGCGCCACGTATTGCCGTAGTAGGCATTGGCCAGTGCGATGACCGGCTTGTCTGCCGAAGCCATCGCGGCGTGCGCGAACGAAAGCGCGCCGATTGCGGCAACGAGTGTCTGCAACTTCATGCTTGTCTCCTGGACTTGGGCGCGGCATTCAAGGGATGCCGATAGCGCCGTTGATGTGATTTTTTGTTTTACTGTCACATCCACTCTAGTGAGGCCAGCCCTGTATCACAATCGATTTGTTCTCTGCGCAGCGTGAGAAAATCTCACAGCCGGTGTAGACTCGAAACGTCAAGGAGGAAACAGCAATGCACAAACCCCGCCCTTCGCTGAACGCCCTTCGCGCGTTCGAGGCGGTCGCCCGGCTGCACAGCATTACACTTGCTGCGCAGGAACTTTGCGTGACGCATGGCGCGATCAGCCGCCAGGTCAAATCGCTCGAAGAGACGCTCGGCGTGACGCTGCTCGTGCGCTCGGCGCAGTCGTCGGACCCCACACCCGACGGCGTGAGACTCGCGGAAGGTTTGTCGACGGCGTTCAGCCTGATCGACGCCAGCATCGAACAACTGAAGCCTGAATCGCTGACGCTTTCGTGCTCGGCGTCGATCATGATGTATTGGCTCATTCCGCGCATCGGGAGCTTTCATGAGCGCTACCCTCAGACGGAACTGAAGTTCAACATGAACTACGACCAGATCGACTTCGTGCGCGACAAGATCAGCGTCGCGATTCGCGCCAGTACGATCGAGCCGCCCAAGGACGCCATCAAGCGCAATCTGATCGACGAATGGATCGGTCCGGTGTGCTCGCCGGCTTATGCACAGTCGATCGGCCTCGCTGCGCCGAAAGATCTCTCGAAAGCGCGCCTGCTTTCAACGCGAACGCGTCCCGAAGCGTGGTCGGACTGGTTCAGCGCAACGCAAGTGGAGGCGGTTCCCGGAGCGGCGGACGGCACGTACGACCACTTTTATCTGCTCATACAAGCGGCCGTATGCGGTCTTGGCGTCGCGCTCGTTCCGCAGATGCTCGTCATGGACGATCTGATGTCAGGGAAACTGTGCGCGCCGTTCGGTTTCGCGCCCGGCCCGCGACAACTCGTCCTGTGGGTCGCGCCCCATCTGCGCACGCACACGGACGTGACACAACTGGAGCGTTGGCTGACGTCGGAAATGAACAGGAGCCTTAACGAAATGAAAGCGTTCCTGAAAGCGAACGAAGGCAAGAACACGTATGCGCTCGCTTCGTCATCACGCGAGCACCCTGCCCTCGCGCACCGAACCGAAGAATGACTCGGTGCCGATCTGACCGCCTTTTAGCACAATCTCGAGGCCATCGCGCGCGGGGTCGTCCGACCACGCGCGGCACAACGGAGACCCCGGCGCCATGCCCGCTGCGACACTCAACGCAGAGATGCCAAGCGCGCCGGCCACCTCGCCTGAACTATCGCCGCCCGCGACGACAACGCGCTTCAAGGGCACACGTTCGAGCAGCCGCCGCATGATCTCCGCGAGGCTTTCGCCGACCCGGCGCGCGGCATCGAATCGCGCCAGCCCCGCCTCTTTCGCAATCACGTCGAAGCCAATCACGTCTGGATCGTCCGGACCTTCCGCGCTGAAGACGAGTGCGCTTTGTCCGCGCACGAGCGCCTGCGCAGCGAGCGATACGGCGCGATCGACTTCGGCCTCGTGCAGTCGTGCGTCGAGTACGCGGCGCAAGTCAAGACGTTCGACATGAAAGCCATTGGCGCGCGCCCAGCGAATCTGGGCTGCCGTTACTGGCGAGCAACTCCCGCTCACCGCGGCGATCGCTTGAACCGGGTCCGCGACCGGCAACCGTGGCGTCTGCGGTACGAGCCCGCTTTGCCTCCAGTACGCCGTTAGCGCGTATTGAAGTCCAGAAGACGACGCCGTGAAAATCCCGTCGCCGCGCTGCTCCCACACGAGCCGGCCAGAGGCGGCGAGCGTTTCCTCATCGAGGACGTCGATCAGCACAACTGAAGGGTCATCGCGCATCAGTTGGCGCACCTTCCCCGCTGCCGCCGCCGAACGAATCTCCACGAGATCCACCAGCTCGATTTGCCGAGGAGTCTGTTTTTGCAGATGCCTGCGAAGGTCTGCCTCGTCCATCGGCGTCACCGGGTGACGCGACATCGTCGGGTGACGGTCGAGCCGGTAGCCGGTCCCGTCGACCGACGCAAACAGGTTGCCGAACGCCTGATAGCGCTTCAGGCGCGGCGCGCCGACGATCATTGGCGACCATTTGCCAGGCATGCTTCGCACGCCGATATCGATGGCACGTCCGATCGAGCCAATACCGGGCGACGAATCAAACGTCGAACACACCTTGTACTGGAGGATCGGCGCGCCCAGCGCTGCCAGAGCGGAAAAGGCGCGCGGCAATTCGTCGTCCATCCACTGGGGCGTGCGCCCTCGCGACGAGCCCGCAAGCCCGACACACCGAACCTCCGGAAACCGCGCCAGCAGACCGGGGTTGGGCGTATCGAGGCAGAGCAGCGTTGGCACGCCTGCAGCGGCCATCGCCTCCATGGCATCGGTCGAACCTGTGAAGTCGTCACCGTAATAGGCGAGCAACAACCCCTCAGGCCACGTCGCGAGATCGGAAGCACTCATTTCCAGAACCCCAATGCAGTCTTCAGCGCAGTGTTGTGTTCCGCATGGCGCGCAAGCGGCACCCCCTCCATC